>JBMOGE010000035.1:0-21988 GCA_049318525.1 Miltoncostaeaceae bacterium | reverse complement strand
CCCAGCGGGTGGTCAACGCCGGCCGCCTCGAATGCCTCGGAAGGACGGGTGAGCGCGATGAATCGGAAGAGCAGTGAGTTCAGGATGACGTCCCGGGCGTCGTCACGCGAGTCGGCCACCACCACGCGGCAGTAGGCCCCGGCGGTGACGTCATCGAGTGCACGGCCCGCGGCCGCCTGCGCGGCGCGCACCTGCGCGAGCATGGCCGAATAGCCATCCACATCTGTGGCGAGGGGCAGCCAGCCATCTGCCAGACGCCCCACCAGTGCGAGGCCCTTGGGCCGGTGCGCGCCAACCCAGATGGGCGGCGGGCGGTCACCCAGCGGGCGAACCCCCATGCAGGCGCCCTCGAGCGCGAATATCTCGCCGGCGTAGTCCACGGGTCCCGGATCTGACATGAGCAGGCGCATCACCTCGATGCCCTCCTCAAGTCGCCTGAGTGGCCGCGCGTTGGTCATTCCGTACGGGCCCAGATTGAGCTGCTCGCCGGTGCCGATTCCCAGCATGAACCTGCCGCCGGTCAGGTGGTCAAGCGTGAGGGCCGTCTGCGCCAGGCTGGCCGGGTTGCGCCGCACCAAGTCGGTGACGCCGATTCCCAGCCTGATGCGCTCGGTGGAAAGGGCCGACTGCGCGATGACCGGCACCGGGTCGAACCACACGTGCGGGCTCGGCTGCGCGGCGGCCTGAGGCACCAGTTCGGGGTCCCAGATGCCCAAGGGGAACCAATGCAGCAGGTGGTCGGCCCACCACATGGCGTCGTAGCCATCGGCCTCGCGACGCGCGGCAGCACCCACGGCCGCCTGCGAAGGCGGCCGCGCGGGGCCCATGCACGAGATCTCAAGGGGTCGCGACATCGCGGCGAGGCTAGCGGAGGCCCCGCTGGGCACGCGACACCGGGGGTCTCGTGTCACGCGCCATGGTCATCGCCGCCCAGCACCCCGACGGCGTATTGCACGGGCACAGCGGGTGCTCGGCATGCGGTCCCGCGTGCTTACGGGGCGTCGGCCCCGGGCGGCAGCACCGATTCGCCACGCGCCTCCTCGATGTCATCCAACTGCGTGGTGAGCCACTTGGCGATGTCGTTTTCCATCACCACCTGGCGGATGGCCTCGGCACGCCCGCGCCGCTCGGCACGCGGCATCGTAAGCGCGGTGTGCAGCGCCTCCGCCTGCGCCTCGATGTCAAAGGGGTTGACGCCGATGGCGAACGCACCGATCTCCTCGTAGGCACCCACGTTCTCGCTGAGGATGAGCACCCCGTCGCGCTCGTTGACCAGCGGGGCCTCCTTGGCCACCAGGTTCATGCCGTCAAAGATCGAGTTCACCATCATCACGTCGAAGTGCTTGTACGCGGTGACCGCCAGCGGGAGGTTGCTCTCGAACCTGAGGTCGATCGGCATCCAGTCGGTATTGCCGTGCTTGGTGTTGATGCTGCTCACGATGTCGGTGATGCGGTTGACGTACTCCACGTACTCGGGCACGTCCTGACGCGAGGGCTGGAGCATGGCGAAGAACGTGATCTCCTCATGGAACTCCGGGTGCCGATCCAGAAAGACATCGAACGCGGTGAAGCCGCGCAGGATGTTCTTGGACAGATCGGTGCGGTCGACCCGCACCACCAGACTGCGTCGCCGACGCCTGAGGAACTGGGCCTCCTCGGTTGCCACCGCCTTGCTGGCGGCAAGCTCGATGAATCCGTCGGCATCGATTGAGATGGGGTAGTGCCGCACACGCACCCGGCGCCCGCGGTAGGTGACACACATGTTGGTGTAATCGACCTCGAGCCCCAGCAGGTCCTCGCACGAGAGCAGGAAGTTGCGCGCGTACCGCTGGGTGTGGAAGGCCACGATGTCGTTGGCCAGAAGGCCTTCGATCACCTGATCGCGGATGACCGTGGGCAGCACGCGCCAGTAGTCCGGCTGTGGCCACGGGATGTGCACGAAGAAGTGCAGGAACGCATGCGGCACGCGCTCACGCACGATCCCGGGGGCGGTGTACAGGTGGTAGTCGTGCAACATGACGACCGCGCCCGGGTGGTCAGCGAGGGCGGCGACCACGGCGTCGGCGAACAGGCGGTTGGCAGCGAGGTAGCCGTCCTCCCAGGCCGCGAACTCCTCCACGCGGATGTCCGGCACATTTGACAGGTCCCAGAGGTAGTGCTGGATGAACCACAGCATCGGGTTCGCAACCACGTTGTAGTACTGCTCGTAGACGTCGGCATCGATCTCCACGAAACGCCCGCGGGTGTCCACTCCAAGCCCCGGGATTCGCACCTCGCCGCCGCTTTCGTGCTGTACCCGGGCGTCTCCGCTCTCGATGGCGGCAGAGATCCACACGGCGGGCGCCACGTTGACCAGCCCTGAGAGTGCGGTCACGAGTCCACCGCCCGAGCGCACCATGGTGGTGCCACCCGCGCCGTCGTCCACAAAGCCAACCGGGCCACGATTGGATACGAGGATGAGCGGTGGTGTCTCCATTCCCACATCGTGCCCGAGAGAGACCGCAACGCGCCGTGCATCGCGCAGAGGGGGGCGGAAGGATCGTGGTGCGATACTTCCCCGGTGCTGAATGGTCGCCTTTATCGGCTCTCGTGGCTGGTGGCGCTCGTCGCCCTGCTCGTCGCCCTGCTTACCCTTGAATCGCCGGGAGGCGCACCCGAACCTCCGCTTCCCCCGGCGTTCGACGCCAGCGCGGCACGTGGTCTGGCCGCCGACCTGAACGGGGTCGCCCCGCAGCGGGTGCCGGGCACAGCGGGGGATCAGCGTGCCGCAGACTGGATGGTGACCCAGTTCGAGGGCGTGCCGGGTGCCACGGCGGTGCGGCGGCAGGTGTTCTCGGTCACCACACCCGGTGGTCGTATCACCACCCAGAACGTGTACGTCTCGCTGCCGGCGCACAGCGGCGCCTCGTCGCGCCATGCCCTCGTCATCTCGGCTCCCCGCGACACCCCACCTGGCGTGAGCGGGGGCGAGAGCGGCTCAGCCGTGCTGGTGCAGTTGGCACGGGCGCTTGGCACGGTGGCACGCGAGCGCCCCGTCCTTGTGGTGTCGACGGGCGGATCCACCATCGGCAACGCCGGTGCACGCTGGTTCGCCGAGCGGTTCAATCAGGTTCCGGTCGAGGCTGCCATCTCGCTGGACGATCCGGCCGGCGATCCGGTGGCCCTGCACATCTGGGACGACGGCCAGGACGGTCGACGTGCGCTGGCACTCGGCACCGCCGCCGTGCAGGCCGCCGGCCGAGCGGGCGCCAGCGTTGCCGATGCCCCGGGCCCATTCCCCCAGATCGCCGCAATGGGTGTGCCGCAGACCAGCGGGGATCAGGCGGCCTACATCGCCGCGGGCATCCCATCGGTGTCGCTGGCCTCCCGTCCCGAGCGACCCGCAACTGGTGGCAACCTGGCCACCGAGGCCGCCCTTGGATCGTCGGGGCGCACCGCCGAGACACTGATCGGCGCACTCGACCTGGTGGATTCGGTGGCGCGGCCATCCGCCGGCCTCATCATCGGCGGCCGGGAATTGCGTTCGGTGATGAGCCGCATCGTCATCCTCCTGCTCGCCCTTCCCCTCTTCGTGGCGGCGCTCGATCTGGCAGTGCGTCTGCGCCGGGCCGGGGTGCGCGTGCTTCCCTTCATCGCAGCCCTCGGGTGGCGCCTGTTGCCGCTGGTGGTCGGAATGCTGGTGGCCCACCTGTTGGCCACCGCAGGCATGCTGGCGTCGGCAGCTGGTGGATGGCCCCCGCTGGCGGGTTCGGTGCCATTCGATCCCCCGGCAGTTGTGGCAATGCTGCTGGCCGTGGGTGCCGGCGTGCTCACCTGGCTGGCCGTGCGCCTGCGGGCAATCCGCCGGGATGCCGAGGTGGCGTCCCGTGCCGCTGCGGGCGTCATCGCCCTTGGCGGGGTGTGTCTGGTGCTCTGGATCGTGAATCCGTTCGCACTGGTCATTGCCCTTCCGGCGGCCCACGCGGCGCTGGTGGTCACCCGCGCACGGCGGTCGTGGCAGGTGGTGGCGCTGGCCATTATCGCGATGACGCCCATCGTGCTCTTGTGCGTCTGGTTGTCCGGTCGCATCGACCGCGGCTTCGTCGGGTCGGTCTGGTACCTCATCGAGACGACCCTGGCTGGCGGGCGCGGGGTCGCCGGCCCAGTGCTGGCCGCCGCGATCCTGATAATCACCTGGAGCCTTGGGGGTCTGGTGATGCGCCGCGTGCGCCGCGGCCTGGTGGCTGCCGGTCCCTATAAGCCCATTCCCAACGAGCATGAGCGGCAGGCCCGCCGTGGCCGCCGCCCGCTTCCATCGCTCGGTCGCCGTCGCGACCGCCGCCGTGAGACCACTGGAGGTCCCACCCGTTGACTGCACCACGCCTCATCTCGGTCGTCATCCCGGTGTACGACGAGCGCGACTCGCTCGAGCAGTTGGTGAATGAACTGCTGCCCGTCATGCGCACCGTCGGCACACCGTATGAGGTGATCTTCATCGACGACGGCTCACGTGATGGCAGCGACGTGGTGCTTGCGGGTCTTGCAGCGCTTCACGAATCGATTCGCGTCATCAAGATGCGAAGCAACTTCGGCAAGGGACCGGCACTCACCGCCGGCTTCACCGAGGCGCAGGGGGATGTCGTCATCACGCTCGATGCCGACCTGCAGGACGACCCCGCCGAGATCCCGCGGATGCTCGCCGCGCTTGCGGAGGGTGCCGACCTGGTGTCGGGGTGGAAAAAGGAGCGCCACGACCCGTGGAACAAGCGCATCCCGTCGAAGATCTTCAACGCCACTGCCCGCAAGGCATCCGGGCTTGAACTGCACGACCTCAACTGCGGGTTCAAGGCCTATCGCGCCGACGTGGTGCGGGCGCTGGCGATCCCCGGTGAGATGTACCGGTTTATCCCCGCCATTGCGGCGTCGGAGGGCTTTACGGTCGTGGAGATCCCTGTCAATCACCGGGCGCGGCAGCACGGCAAGAGCAAGTACGGATTTGAGCGGTACCTGCGCGGGATGCTCGATCTGGTGACCATCTCGATCGTCGGCCGATTCCGTCACCGGCCCATGCACCTGTTCGGTGGCGCCGGTCTGCTGCTGTTCTTCATCGGCGTGTTGATCGGCATCTACCTCACGGTGCTCAAGTTCTTCGGCGAGGCCATCGGGGGTCGCCCGCTGCTCATCCTCGCGGTGCTGCTCATCGTGGTGGGCGTCCAGTTGTTCACTCTCGGCCTGGTGAGCGAGCTGATCCAGCGCGGTCGCCTGCGGTCGGAGGAGGACGAGGCGGCGTCGCGCATCGAGCGCATCATCGAGGGGTGATCGGCCCGCTGCGAGTCGAGTGGGTGGGCACCTACGAGCGCGACTATCCGCGTACCCGCGTGCTGGTGACGGGGCTTAAGTCGCTCGGGGCCGTTGTTGACGAGCGGCACAGGGCCGTGTGGGAGCGCACCACCCACAAGGCCGGGGGCTTCCTGTCGCCGGGGAGTCTCCTGAAGGCCGGTGGCAGTTACGCAGCGGCCTGGGCCGGTCTGGCCGTGGAGCGGCGTCCGGGCGGGTCGCCGCACGTGGTGGTGGCGGGATACCCGGCACAGCCCGACGCGGTGCCGGCATGGATGGTGGCCCGCCGCCACCGTGCGCTGCTGGTGGTGGACATGATGATCTCGCTCACCGACACGCTGGCCGGCGACCGTGCGCGGGTGGGCCGCGTGGGCGGCGCTGTGCTGGCCGGGATCGACCGCACCACGCTGCGCCTGGCCGACCTCGTGCTGTGCGACACCCGCGCCAACGCCAACTTCATGGCCATGCGATTTGGGGTGCCACGGGACCGCCTGGTGGTGGCGCCAGTGGGTGCCGAGCCCGATGCTTTTCCGCCAACCCCGCAGCCGTCCGGAGCTCTGCACGTGCTCTGGTACGGCAAGCTCGCGCCCATGCATGGCCTCGACGTCATCGTGAGCGCGGCGCGCGGCGAGGGCGTGCCGCCCGTCCGCCTCATCGGAAGTGGTCAGCTCGACAGTTGGCTGGCGCATGAGATGCGTCGCGACCTCCCACAGGCGCTGCAGCACGTGCCGTGGGTGCCCTACGAGGCGCTCGCGGGCGAGATCGCATCGAGTGCAGTGGTGCTGGGCGTATTTGGCCGCAGCGACAAGGCCTCGCGGGTCATCCCCAACAAGGTGTTCCAGGCCATGGCGGCTGCGCGCCCGGTGGTGACCGCCGACACGCCCGGAATCCGTGAGGCCCTGGCACATGGGGAGAATGCGCTGCTGGTACCCGCCGGCGACCCTGATGCGCTGGCCGATGCGCTGCGGACACTTGCCGGCGACCCTGCCCTGCGCGAGCGCCTCGGCACTGCCGCGCGGCGACGGTACGAGGAAATAGGTACCCCCCACGCGGTGGCAGAGCCCCTGCTGGACGCCATTGAGCGCCGCCGCCCGTGAGCGATCGCCGCAACCTCATGCGCGCGCTGGGCACCGTGGCCGGGCTGCTCATCATCGTCGCCCTTGGGTGGACGGTGTACAACGCGTGGGACGTCGTGACCGCATTCGATTGGCAGCCCTCAGCGGGCTGGCTGGTACTGGGCGGCGGTCTGGTGCTGGTGTCGCTGACGCTCTCGGCCTTCGCCTACGAGGCGATTCTGGGCGGCCTGCACCACCCCGCCCCGCCGGTGGCCGCCACGGTCGCTGCATGGGCCAAGTCGTTGCTCGGGCGGTACGTGCCGGGCAACGTCCTGATGCTCATGGGCCGTGCGGTGATGGCCCAGGCTCATGGGGTTCCAAAGATGGTCACCCTCGCCGCAACCACATACGAGCAGGTGATCGCACTCGTGGCGGCGGCCATGCTCGCTGTTGTTGCGCTGCTCGACATCCGGAGCGGAAGTTCCGTCGGGCCGCTGGCCTGGCTGGTGCTGGGCGTGCCGCTGGCGTCGCTCTTGCTGCACCCCCGCGTATTCGGCCCCGCATCCACGTGGCTGCTGGCCCGGGTGAAGCGCGCGCCGCTCGGTGCGCTCATGCCCTTCCGCCGGGTTCTCCTCATGGTGGTCTGGTACCTCGTCATCTCGGCGCTGCTGGCGCTCGGCGTGTGGGCGCTGGTGCGCGGGATGGGCGGCCCGGCAATCGGTAACCCGGTGGGTGTTGCCAGCGGGTTCCTGCTCGCATTCGTCATCTCGATGCTGGTGTTTGTGGTGCCGTCCGGCCTCGGCATCCGTGACGCCCTGTTTGCCCTGGTGCTGGCACGCCAGGTGCCGGGCGGCGTGGCCATCGCGCTGTCGGTGGGGTCGCGCCTGGCGCTTATCGTGGTGGAGCTGGTATTCGTCGCCCTGGCTGCGGCCTGGGGCCGGCGGGTGTCACGCCGATGAGCACCGCCCCGCTCGCTGGCCGACGGATCTCCAACGCCATCACCCGCGATCTGCCACGGCTTCTGGTGTGGCTCATGGTGGCGGGGTGGGCGTCGCTCTTCTCGTGGCTGGCGGTGGAGCGCCACGAGGCCTGGTGGACCGGGCGCTTTGATCTGGGAAACATGGTGCAGGCGATCTGGAGCACCGCCCAGGGGCATCCGCTCCAGGCCACCGACGCGGCCGGTGCGCAGATCAGCCGGCTGGGATCGCATGTCGATCCGCTGCTCATGGCGTTCACTCCGCTGCAGTGGGTCACCACGTCGCCCGTGCCCCTTCTGGTGGCGCAGGCGCTGATCGTGGCACTCGGGGCACTGCCGGCATTCTGGCTGGGGCGCCTGTGGCTGCGCGACGACCGCCTGGCTGTGGCCGCCGCTGCCGTCTACCTGCTGTATGTGCCCCTGCAGTGGGCGGTACTCACCGACTTCCACGCAGTGACCCTTGCCGCGCCGCTCATCATGTACGCCATCTGGGCAGCCGAGACCCACCGTGATGTGGTGCTCGGTGTCACGGCCGGGCTCGCCCTGCTGTCAAAGGAGCAGGTGGGCCTCTCCATCGCCATGCTCGGCCTGTGGATTGCGATCCGCCATCGTCGCCGTATCGCAGGCGCCGTGCTCGCGGTGTGCGCCCTGGCATGGACCGCCTTCGCGGTGCTGGTCATCATCCCCACCGCCGGAACCGGGCTGCCCGCCCCGTTTGCCGAGCGCTATGGCAAGTTCGGTGCCACCCCCGCAAAGGCCATCGTGGGCGCGGTGACGAATCCGGTGGACCTCGTCACCACGCTCGGCGGCTGGTCGCGTCTGTCGTACCTGCTCATCCTCCTCCTGCCGTTACTTCTGCTGCCGTTGGCCGCGCCACTACTGGCGGTGTGCGCGCTTCCTGATCTGCTCATGAACATGCTCGCCGAGTGGTGGCCCAACTACTCGGTGGAGTTTCACTACGCGGCGGTGCCGAGCCCGTACCTCATCGCCGCTGCCCTGCTCGGGCTCTCACACCTGCGCGAGCACGGGCGGCCACCCTGGCTCGGCCGCGCCGCGCGGGCGGGCGGGGGAATGGCGGTGGCGCTGGTCATCGCGGGCGTACTGGCCACCATGATCAAGGGCCCACTGCCGTGGTTTCAGGGCGTGTCGGTGGCATCGCCCTCGAGGCTGGCGCAGTACGAGCGCACCGCGACGTCGGAGGCCCTCGATCAGGCCGCCGCGCTCATCCCGGATGGCGCCATCGTGTCGGCGGGGAATAACCCCGGGGGGCACCTGTCGGCCCGCACCCGGATCCTGGTATTCCCGGCTATCGACGACGCCGAATGGGTGATCGTCGACCGAACGCGCCCTGATATGTACGACCGCCTCGACCCCCGGGGGTTCCAGGTGGCGCTTGACAACCTGGCAAGGCGCACCGACTTCCGGCTTGTATGGAACACGGGCGGCGTCGTGGTGTTTCACAGAGTGCGCCCGCGGGCGGGCGCATGAGCATGCGCGTGCCCGTGCTCGGCCTCGCCACGGCGGGATGTGGCCTGCTGCTTGCCGTCCTCCCCGGGCTCCCGTGGTACTCGGCCGACCTCCCCACGGGCTCCGCCCAGTTGTCGGGGTATGCCGCCACCGGCGGCACGTGGATCCTTCCCGTCGCCGGTGCGGTGCTGGCGGCAGCGGGGCTCCTCACCGCCTGGTGGAGGCCACGCACAGGCACCCGCCTGGCACGCATTGTCGGCGCATTCATCGTGATGGCCGCGGTGGTGGCCGTGGGGTGGGCCGCGCGCGCCGCGCTTGTGCCCGCCGTCGGCGTGGTGGCCGAACGCCCCGGCATGCCCGCATCGCCGCTTGGGGGCGATTGGGTCATCACTGTGCTGCCCGCGGCATGGATCACCATCGCGGCGGCGGCCCTTGCGGGAATGGCCGGCATCCTGCTGCTCACCGCCCGCCCGGAGGACATGGTCGGGCCGGAGGACGTCTCCTAGGGAGTCGCCGGTGCGGGCGTCGTGGGTGCTGGCACCGGTGCGGGCTCAGGCGCAGGCACTGGGGCAGGAGCAGGCGCCGGTGCAGGGGCCGGGGCGGGAATTGGCACCACCACGGTGTCCGGTGGCTGAACCTTGGTGTTCGTGCCGCCGGTCGAGGTTGTCTTCGGTGTGCTGGTGGTGCGGCCGGTGCTGGTGCTCTTGGCCGAGCTCACGGCGTACTGCGATGCGGTGTCGGTGAAGTCGGACGAGAATGCCGACCACTCAACGGGATCCTTGGGCATCGCCCAGTCGAGTGAGCCGTCCTTCGCGGTGGCAACACGCATGAAGTCGGCCCAGATCTGCGCTGGGAACGTTCCGCCGGCAACGGTGATGCCGTGCACGCTGGTCATCGAGCGGCGCACGCCATCGGCATTGGGGTAGCCCACCCACACGGCGCACACGTACCGAGGCGTGTAGCCCACAAACCAGGCGTCCGTGTAATCGTCGGTGGTGCCGGTCTTGCCCGCCTGGGCAATGCCGATATTGGCGGCCCCGCCGGTGCCGCTCTGCACGTTGTCACGCAGAATACGGGTGACCTCGTAGGCCACGCCGTCCGAGAACACGCGAGTGCGCTTCGGGGTGGCCAGGTCGCTGGTCGGCGCGTTCGCGCCCAGGTCGGTGATGGAGATGGGCTTCACGCGAAAGCCCCCGTTGGCGAGCGGGGCATAGGCGGTGGCCATGTCGAGGGGCGTGACCTCACCCGATCCCAGACCGATGGACGGCACTACCGGCAGGTCCTCGTTGATTCCCATGCGCTTGGCCATGTTCACCACGCGGTCCGGGCCCTCGTCGAGGGTCATCTGGATGTACACCGAGTTATCGGAGCGCAGCGTGGCGTCATGCACAGAGATGGGTCCGGCGTATGAGTTTGAGTACGTGGCCACATTGACCGGACCCCACTTGGGGTCACTGATGTTGATGGGCCGACTGGCATAGATGGTGGTGTAGGGGTTGGTGCCATCAGCGATCGCGCGCGTCAGCACAAAGGTCTTGAACGTCGATCCGGCCTGGCGCTTGGCCTGGGTGGCGTAGTTGAACTGGCTATCGCTGCCATACGTCTGGCTGGTGGCCATGGCGCGTATGTATCCGGTGCGGGCATCAATCATCACGATGGCGGCGGCGGGGTCGTCGGGCTGCCCAAGATTGCGGGCGATCGCCTGTTCAGCCGCACGTTGCAGCTTGGGGTCGATGGTGGTGCGAACCGCAAGGCCACCCTGCTGCACACGCTGCTCTCCAAACTGATCGAGCAGCTGCTGGCGCACATAGTCGAAGAAGTAGCCCTCCTTCTTGCGCTCGTAGAACGTGCCGCGGTTCAGTCCCAGACCGCTGGCCATGGCGGCATCGGCATCCGCCCGGCTCACGTAGCCCTGGCTCGCCATTTCGTCCAGCACGGTGTTGCGCCGGGCGGTGGCATCTTTCGGGTTGAGGAAGGGGTTGTATGCGGACGGTGCCTGCGGTAGCCCGGCGAGCAGCGCCGCCTGTGCCAGCGAGATGGCCCATACCGGCGTGTTGAAGTAGGTGAGTGATGCGGCCTGCACCCCGATGGAGTTCTCGCCGTAGAAGACGCCATTGAGGTACTTCGCGAGGATCTGATCCTTGGTGTACTTCTGCTCGATCTCATTGGCCAGATAGGCCTCCTTGATCTTCTGCGAGAAGTTACGCGGGGCAGTGGGGTCGTACAGATTCTTGGCGAGCTGCATGGTGATGGTGCTGCCGCCCTGCTTGAGACCCCCGGCGGTCACATCGCGCACCGCGGCGCCCACCAGGCGCACGTAGTCCACTCCGTCGTGCTGGTAGAAGCGCTTGTCCTCGATCGCCACGGTGGCATCGCGAAGCGACTTGGGGATGCGTGCGTAGGGAAGCTCGGTGCGGTTGGTCACGCCCGTGATGTACCCGAGCACCTTGCCGTTGCGATCGAGGATGCGCGAGTTCTGGCCGAGGGCCACCGGCTTGATTTCATCGAGTCCGGGCAGGCCAGCTGTCGCCGACTGGTACGCGGTGGCGCCCGCCACCCCGAGGATGGTCACGATCACCACGAGGGCGAATGCGATGACGCGCCCGGCACCCAGCCGCCCATGCTTTGCCCGGGCCTTACGGCGCCTTCGCATGCGGTTGACGGGCATCATCGGGCTGCTCCCGCTGTTGCCAGCGGACGGATATCCCATGCCACCCGGCCGGTGCGGTAGTCAAGAAGTCCGATCACCTGATCGGGCCCGCCATTCACGCGACCCTGCACCACCCACTGCAGCGGATCGGCCGGGGCCACCACGTCGTGTCCGGCACGGGGGTGGGCGCCGCCATCGGGAACGGGAACGGTCCACGGGGAGGGAAGAGACTTGAGCGACACGTCGTTGGCCACGGCCGGGCTCCCGGCCCAAAGCTGTGTGGCCTCCTGCATTGCGACTTCGGGCGTGCCCAGACGGGGATTACGCGACGCCATCACCGAATCCCACAAGAATGTCCAGCCCTTGGCGGGGTTGGCCAGCACCTCGCCCGCTGGCTGCACGGAGTAGGCGGTCGCGATGAACGAGGGGATCCAGGCAATGACCACCACAGCACCCGCAATAAGCGCCACGCGGGTGCGACCACGAGCGCCGTGGGGATGATGGGCGCTGGCACCTGAGGGCAGCGTGGAAGTGGTTCCGGACACGGCCGCCGAGTATAGGACCGGGGCGGCATCCGCCCGCGCGTCGTGGTCGGGACGTACCCTGTCCCCTGTGGCATCCCCCGCTCCCATTTCACGATCCGTGTCATCCATTGGTTCAGTGGGGCTTCGGTGACGGTGCGCGCGGTCCTGCTCGACGCGTTCGGCACGCTCCTTCGCATGGAGCCACCGGCCCCGGTGCTCACCGCCCTGCTGGCCGATGCCGGTTACCCATTGGACGAGCAGCGGGTGGCCGATGCCCTCGCCCTCGAGATACGCCATTACCGGTTGCGTATGCAGCTGGGGCGCGATGCCGAGGGGCTCTCGGCGCTGCGCGCCGAGTGCGCCGGAGTGCTCGTTGATGCGCTCGGTCCCGGAGCGCCGCCCATCCCGCTGGCCACCGATCTCTTGGTGGAATCCCTGCGCTTTCACCTGTTCGACGACGTGCTGCCGACCCTTGAGCGTCTGGACGACATGGGTCTGGTGCTCGGCGTGGTGAGTAACTGGGACTGCGCGCTGCCCCAGCACCTGACCCGCCTGGGGGTGGCCGACCGCTTTGGGGTCATCGTTGCGAGTGCGGCGGTCGGCTATCAAAAGCCCGATCCCGGTATCTTCACTACGGCCCTCTCCGCCCTCGGCATTGCACCGGCGGAGGCACTGCACGTTGGCGACCGTCGCGTGGAGGACCTAGACGGTGCCCGAAGCGCCGGGCTCCAGGCGCTGCTTCTGGACCGCTCCCCGCAGGCCGAGGCCACGGATGACGTCATCACGACGCTGGCGCAGATTCCCGTAAGAATTGCCGCATGAGCAGCGTTCCCGGCCCAACGGCACACCTGGAAGCATCCGAGACGGCCACGGTGCGCGATCTCCGCGAGGGCTATCGCCGGTACCGCCCATCGCCCGTCACGCTCATCCTCGGGTGTGCACTGGCCGTCGCGCTCGGGTTTCTGTACGTGGATGGTTTTTGGATGCGGGCGCACGGCGTGGACCTTGCGTTCGTCGCGCTGATCGGAGCGCTCGGCCTACTGGGACTCCTGCTCAGCCTCATCACCTCGCGCCCATCACGGCTGCCACGGGCCATCGACGTGACCCTCGGGCTGTTCGGGGCCGTATTCGCCCAGTTCCTCACGCGTGAGATGGCGATTCCCGTGCTCGTTGCAGTGGGGATCGCGGGCTCCATCATCGGAGTCCTGTCCCTGCGTGACGGCCCGCTGGACTTCATGGCATCGGCGTGCGGGTACGCGGGCATGTTCACGGGGCTGCTCCAGCCGGGTCCGGTGCTGGACTGGGGGTGGGTGCTGATTGCAGGCCTGCTCGCGGGGGTGCTCATGTCCGTCGTTGGCCCTGCGGTGCTGCCCGGGGTGGGAGCCCGAATTGGCGCAGTCGCCTTTCTCGCGGGGTCGATCGTGTACCTGCTCGCCCAGTGGACCGGCACCGACTCCCCACCCCTCTTGCCAGCCGAGAGCAGGGGTCTTGCAAGTTGGGCAATTCTTCCCATCGGGATGGCCGGTGCGCTGATCACCTGGGTGCTCATCCACCGCACCTCAATGCCCTTTGTGCTGGCATCGGCACTGCCCTCGCTGTGCGTGTGCGGGGTCATCGCCATCGCCTTCCCCGCCGGCGTATCGGTGTTCGGATCAGCCTGGGTGGGTGGCACGCTCATTGCCAGCGCTGCCCCCGAGCGCCTTCCGACGGCCTTCTGGATCGGTATCGCAGGAATCGTCTACGGCGCGCTGATGCTGCATTTTGGGGGGCCGCTCACCGGCCACGTCGGGGTTCTGGGCGCAACGGCCACCATCGCGTGCATGGCCACTGCCGCGGCCGAATGGCTCATGCATGGTCGCCGCCTCGGATCGTTCGTGGCGCGTATCGCGCCGGCACCGGCCACGCCATCACGATGACCCCACCCGGCCTCTCGCCCCTCTTCCAGCCCGAGACCCGGTCCACTGCGAGCATCCTCCACGAGGAGCCGTGGCAGGGTCGTTCGGGGCTGCCGTCACCGGCCGTACTGCTGCTCGCATCGGTCATGGCCGTGGGCCTGGGTCTCCTCTACGCCGCGTCGTTTCTGCTGGACGCCGAGGGCCTCCCGCTGGCAGCAGCCCTTGTTGCCGGAGTTCTTCTGGTGGGCGGCATGGCCATCACCACGCTCACCTCCACGCAGGTCGGGCGGGTCCGGGCCATCGATGCCTGCATGTCTGTGGCAGCGGCCGCGATGACCCTCTTTCTCGCTCGCGACATGGGCGTCCCCGTCATCGTGGCGGCGTCGCTGGTGGCCGTCGTGCTCGGGGCCATGGCGCTGCCCGGGCAGCGGCTTGATGCCAACGCCGCTGGTGCGGGCTATACCGGCGCCTTCGTCGGCATGTTGTCGCCCAGCGTGACGCTTGGTACCGGGTGGGTGCTCGGTGCCGCCCTGCTGGCCGGGCTGCTGTGGTCGCTCATCGGGCCATCGGTGTGGCATGGCGTGGGTGGACGCATGGGAGCGCTGGCCTACATCGCAGGGTCCGGCATCTACTTCGTGGCCAATATCGTGGGTGCCGAGCGTGACCACCCGCTGCTGCCGGGCCTGGATGGCATGGCGCATGCCGCAGTGGTGCCCATCGGTTGCGTGGCGGCACTTGTCACCTGGGTGCTCATCCAGCGGTTGGGCGTGCCGTTTGTGCTGGCATCGGGAGCCACATCTCTTGCTGTGTGCGGGGTCATTGCACTCAGCCTGCCAACGGGCACCGCACTTGCCGGCGCGTGGTTTGGCGGCACATTTGTCGGCGCCGCGGGGGCGACCCGTCTGCCCAATGCATTCTGGGTGGGTCTCGCCGGGCTGGTGTTCGGCACCCTCATGCTGCAGTTCAGCGGGCCGCTGACAGGGCACGTGGGCGTGCTGGGCGCCACGGCCGTCATTGCGAGCCTCGTGGTGGGGGCGGTGGAGTGGGTGGTGGTGGCCCCGCCGGTACAGCACCGGGCCGCGGCGATCGTGGCGCGTGTGCGCCCCGGGCGGTCGGCTTAGCGCCCGATGCGCGCGTGGCGCATGAGCGTCGCCACGCTTCGCTCGAGCTCGTCGGCGCAGATCTCCCCATCCGCCTGCGTGCAGCCGCGCAGCCGCTCGCCGATCAGGTGCAGCCCCACCTGATCGAGTGCCGCGGTGACGGCCGCCAGTTGCACCAGCACGTCATCGCATGCCGACCCCTCGTCGAGCATGCGCTGCACGCCGCGCAGCTGACCCTCCGCGCGCCGCAGGCGCACCATGATCTGCTCACGGGTGGGAGGTGCTGATGCGCCGGTGGCCACGGTACGACCTAGTGGTTGTGGCCGCAGCCGCAGCCACCGCCGTGTGCGTGGCCGCCCCCGCCTGATGGCGCACCGGCGCCACCACCACGGGAGGGCTTGGCCGACACGAACCCGGCGGTGATCAACTGTTCCGCCCGCGCCCCGCACTGGGGGCACGAACGGTCCTCATCACGCAGGAACCCCTGGCGGAACACCTCGAAGTCGTGCGCACACGACTGGCATCGCAGGTCGTACGAGGACATGGCTTATGCGAGCCCGAGTGCTTGCTCGATACCCGCGCGCGGCATGGCACCCACGGCGTTCTTGGTGAGCTGGCCACCCTCGAACAGGCCGATGAAGGGAATGCCCTGAATCCCGTAGCGCTGTGCGATATCCGGGGCATCGTCCACGTTCACCTTGCCCACCACGACGTCGTCGCGGTCGCGGGCGATCTCGTCGATAACCGGGCCGATCATGCGGCAGGGGCCGCACCACGGGGCCCAGAAGTCCACCACCACTGGCTTCTCGCTTTCGAGCACAAGGCCCTGGAAGGTGTCGCTGGTGATCTCGATGACCTCAGACATGTCTGCTCCTCGTTCGCGTTCTGGTGTTGTCAGCTGGCAACAGCGGCCGGGTGCTCTGTGGCCTCAAGCCACCGCTCGGCGTCGATTGCCGCCATGCATCCGCTGCCCGCTGCCGTAATGGCCTGCCGGTACACGGTGTCCTGCACGTCGCCGCATGCGAACACGCCCTCGACGTTGGTGCGGGTGCCGTCGGTAATGAGGTAGCCCTCGCCGTCGGCCTCGAGGGTTCCCCCGAACAGATCGGTGTTGGGCTGGTGGCCGATGGCCACGAACATGGCGGCGGCCGGGATGACGTGTTCGTCGCCGGTACCGACATCGGCCACGCGTACGCCTTCCACAACGTTGGCGCCCTCCACGTCAACCACGCGGGAGTTCCACACCACGGTGATCTTGGGGTTCTCAAGTACCCGCTGGGCCATGATGGCCGACGCCCGGAACTCATCGCGCCGGTGCACGATGGTCACGCTCTCGCACATGCGGGTAAGGAAGAGAGCCTCCTCCATTGCCGTGTCGCCACCCCCGACGACCACCACTGGCTTGTCGCGGAAGAAGAAGCCGTCACAGGTGGCACAGGCCGATACGCCCTTGCCGCGCAGGCGCGTCTCTCCCTCAATGTCCAACCAGCGCGCGGACGCGCCGGTGGACACGATGATGGAGCGGGCCACGTGCTCAGCAGCATCAACCCACACCCGGAACGGCCGCTCCGAGAAGTCGACCCGCGATACATCGGCCGTGATGAACCGCGTGCCAAAACGCTCGGCCTGCTGGCGGAACAGCGCCATCATGTCGGGGCCCTGAACACCATCCGGAAATCCCGGGTAGTTCTCCACGTCGGTCGTGATCATCAATTGGCCACCTGCGCCGTAGCCCTCAATGACCAAAGGCTCCAGCCCGGCACGGGCCGCGTAGATGGCGGCGGTGAGCCCAGCGGGCCCGCTGCCGATGATGATCACCTCGTTGACGCCATCTACTGACACACGGCCCTCCTGGGCACTCGACACGGAACGGGAGCATACCCCCTCCCGGTATAGAGGGGATACCCTAGCAACATGCCAGATGCCTGCAGTGAGTGTGGTGGTCGCGTCGAATACACGGTCGTGTCGGGGATTGTGTCCCTGAAGCGCCGCCGATCGGGAATGGCCTCCGGGCGCGTGAGCGCCCTGCGGGCTGAGACCTGCATCGAGTGCGGTCTCACCAAGATGTACGCGGAGCGCCCCGAGCGTCTGTTCCGCGATCTGCACCGGAACACGCCAACCAGCTGAGCCCTACTTCGCGCGGGTGGTGAACACCAGCCGGTTGCCCGCGCCGGTGGGGCGCTGCCCCGCTGCCCAGTAGGCCCGCCCCTGTTCCTCCTCGGCCATGGCGATCTTCTCGCCGTCGGCAATGGTCACCACGCCCCAGGCCATGAGCACCCCGATCACCACGCCCTCTGCGGTGCCCCCGCGGCCGAGCACGGCCACCAGAAACAGCAGCATGAAGGCCGACGCCATGAACATGACGATGGATGAGATGGTGGTCCATCGCCGCCAGTCGCGTGGTCCGGCCTCCAGCAGGCGTGACCCGTCGGCCCGCTGCGCGTCGGGCAGGCGGATAGATGCCAGCCCGCTGCGCTTGAGCCACACGCTGAGCAGCGGGAAGAAGATGAGGCCCGTGATCCCACCCACGCCCACGGTGACCCCCAGCCACATCCACGACCAGCCATCCTCAGATGTGGCCTCGAGGATGATGGACAACCCCAGCAGCGCGAATGACACGCCGATGAGCACCACGCCGTACAGGCGCGACAGCCGCGCGTAGCCCCACAGGAGGTCCCGGTCACCGAGGTTGACCGGGTCGATAACGCGTCGGCGCTTCTTCTTTGCCACGGGCGGGAGCGTAGCGAGCCGGGTTGGTCGCGGGCACCGCTGGCGATCGCGGGCGGGGTATACGGTGCGACCGTCATGCGAATGCCCCGCCCGCCCGCCCTGCTCGCCGCCCGCGCACGGCTGCGACAGAGTCCCCGCTGGCGGTGGATGGCCATGGCCGTTGTGGCCGGCGGGATGATGCTGCAGGTGCTGAACATCAGCATCGTCAACATCGCCCTCCCGTCGATCTCGCACGATTTCCACTCAGGCGTGTCGGGCACGGGCTGGGTGGTGACGGGCTATCTGGTGACCCAGGCGGTGCTGCTGCCCATCGCGGGCCGGGCGGGCGATCTTTACGGGCGCCGGCGAGTGTGGGTGGCGGGAATCCTCATCATGGTTCTCGCCTCGGTGCTGTGCGCTGTGGCCTGGAGCGAGCCGGCCCTCGTCGTGTTCCGCATCATGCAGGGAGTCGGCGCATCGGCCATGGCGCCCACGGCATTCGCCTATGCGGCCATCCTCTTTCCGCCCGAGAAGCGTGGGCTGGCCCTCGGGGTGCTGTCGGGCATCATGGCCGTCGCCCCGGTGCTGGCCCTGAACCTCGCGGGCGTGCTTGTGGGCGTATGGGGCTGGCGCAGCGTGTTCTGGTTCACCCCCGTGATGGCGCTGATCGTGCTTGTGGGCGCGCTGTTTGTGATGCGTGAGCGCCCGCCGTCTGAGACCCGCCCATTCGACATGCTGGGCGCCGCGCTGGCAGCGCTCGGGTTGTTCCCGCTGCTCACGGCGCTTTCGCAGGCATCCGTCTGGGGATGGACGGCACCCCGCACGCTCATCGTCGGTGTACTCGGCATCGTGTTTCTCGTGCTGTTCACCTGGCGCGAGCGAACCACAGACGATCCCATGCTCGATCTGTCGCTCTTAAAACTGTCGACGGTGAGAAATGCCAACCTGGCCGGGTTCGCCGTGGGGGGCGCCATGTTCGGCACGCTCATCCTGCTGCCGTTCTACTTCTCCACGGTGCTCGGCTACTCGGGCATCGAACTGTCGTTGGCCATCACCCCCGTGGCAGCATGCTTCATGATCGGCGCGCCGACATCCGGCCGCCTTATGAGCATGGTGGGAAGCGACGTGGTGGTGCGCTTCGCTGTGGGTACGGCGGTGGCCGGCGCAATCGCGCTGGCGCTGGGGGCCATGACGCAGTCGTATGTGTGGATGCTGCCGGGGCTCATCCTCACCGGGCTCGGGTTGTCGTCTGCCACGTCACCCGTGACCACCACGGCGATCCACGAGGCGCCGCGTGATCGGATCGGCGTGGCCGCGGCGCTTCCGAATGTCGCCCGGTATTCCGGCGGTGCCCTCGGCGGCGCCCTTCTCGGTACGGTCCTTGCGATGTCGCTCCCCGCCTCCGTCGCCGCCGACTCCGGCCTGCTGCCCGTTGCCGTGCGCGACCAGGCGGCGCAGGGCATGCGTGCCGCCCTGTTTGCGGCCGCAGGCATCCTGCTGCTGGGCCTCGTGGCGGCCTGGCGTATGCCCCGGGTCGTTGGCCCGGGGGCACGCATCGTGGCGATGATCCCGGGCACGGGCGAGCAGCCTTCGAGGCCACGGGATTGACCCGCGGGGCCTATCTGGCGTTGGTCGCCCTGTTGGTGTTCACCATGGGCACCAGCATCATCACCCCGCTGCTGCCGCTCTATGCGGGCCAGTTCCACCTGTCCAACGGCACGCTCACGCTGCTGTTTGCCACGTACACGGCCACGGTGGTACCCACCATGCTGGTGGCCGGCAGCGCATCCGATCGCCTGGGCCGAAAGCGCGTGCTGCTGCCGGCCATGCTCGTGCTCACGTGCGCATCGCTCCTGTTCGCCTTTACCGAGTCGGTGCCCATGCTCTTTGTGGGCCGGGTGCTGCAGGGGCTGGCGGTCGGCATGTTCCTGGGTGTGGGAACGGCGTTTGTGGTGGATCACGCCATCCCGGCCAAGCGGGCACTGGCCGCCATGGCGGCGGGGGCATTCTTCCGTCTGGGCTTCGGTCTGGGTCCGGGCATGGCGGGCCTGGTTGCCCAGTACTGGGGCGACCCCATTCACCGTCCATTCGAAGTGCATCTCGTGCTTCTGGCCGTGGGTATCGGCTGCGTCATCCTCGCCAGTGAGACCGTGCCCCGGCGGCGCTACAAGTTTGAGATACGCGTGGGGGTGCCCAAGGGGCAGATGCGTGGATTCGCGGGGTTCATGGCGCCCGCTGCATTCACCATGAGCTTTATGGAGGGCACGGTGCTGTCGATCGTGCCGCTGTATCTGTACGACACGCTTGGTGAGCGCAATGTGGCCATTGCCGGGCTCTGCGGGTTTCTCGTGCTCGGGGTGGGTGGCATGACGCCGCTGGTCACCCGCAACGTCGCGCCCCGCCTGGCGGTGATGATCGGGCTTGGGGTCTCGGCCGTGGTCACCTGGCTTATCGCGCTCGCCGCGGTGGGCGGCAGCGCGCTGCTCGTGGTGGTGGCCGCCGGCATCATCGGCTTCGTCAACGGCATGATCCTGCAGGGCGCCACGGTCATCTGCGGCACCGTCGTGCCACTGCAGGAGCGCGGCAAACTGCTGTCGTCGCTGTACATGTGTGCATACGCCGGAACGGTCCCCGCCGTGGGCCTCGGATACCTGTCGCTCAGCATCGGGCTCACCGCCACGCTGGTGGTGTTCAGCATCGCATCGTGCGTGCTGGCCGCCTGGGTCATCATCTTCGGTCGGCGCCTGTTTCCACGGGTCATCCCGTATGAGGAGCACGTCGCGATACCCTCAGCCTCGTGAAAGACGACATCTCATCAATTCTCAAGGGTTGGGGCGAGCCCGCGTACCGCATCAAGCAGGTGGAGGATGCCCGGCGTACGGGCATCCGCTCGTGGGACGACGTCACCACTCTGCCCAAGGACCTGCGCGTGAAGCTGTCCGAGGTGGTGCCCCTGTGGACCGTCACCCCCGATGCGGTTGCCGAGAGCACCGACGGCACCCTCAAGTGGCGCCTTCGCACTCACGATGGCCTGGCCATCGAGAGCGTGCTCATCAAACATGCCCGTGGTCGGCGCACCCTGTGCGTGTCGAGTCAGGCGGGCTGCGCCCTGGGATGCAAGTTCTGCGCCACGGGCACCATGGGCCCGGGCCGCGACCTGACCTCCCGCGAGATCTCCGACCAGGCGTACCTGGCCAACGATGTTGCCCGTGAGGCCGATGCCCGCGTCAGCAACGTGGTGTTTATGGGCATGGGCGAGCCACTGCAGAACACCGCTGCGGTGTTTGACGCCGTGCGCGAGATCCACTCACCCGAGGGGCTTGGCATCTCGGCCCGCCAGATCGCCATCTCCACGGCCGGCTGGGTACCGGGCATCGACGAGATGATGGACTTCGAGGTGCCGGTGCGCCTCGCCCTGTCGCTGCACGCCGCCGACGACGCCACGCGAAGCCAGCTCATGCCCGTCAACAACCGCTGGCCCATCGCCAATGTGCTCTCGGCCTGCCGCCGCTACGGCGACCGCACCGGCCGACGGGTGTTTATCGAGTACCTCCTGCTCGAGGAGATCAACGACTCGGTTGCCGACGCCAAGCGTCTCGCCGAACTTCTGCGCGATGGCCGTTTTCACGTGAACCTCATTGAGTACAACGCCACGGGTGGCCCCTACCGGGGCTCACCGCAGGAGCGCCGCCGCCGCTTCGCCGAGGAGCTTGAGCGCGCCGGCCTCTACCCCTCGATGCGTCGATCCCGCGGGGCGGACATTGCCGCGGCGTGCGGCCAACTGGCCAACAGTCCCGCCTAGCCGTCGTGTCGACAGAGGTTCCGAACACACCCGGCTGATCGGAACGTTCCCCGCGGGCAGATGAGTGTGGTCAGTGCATGCGCCCACCCCGCACCCACCATCCAGTCAAGACGCTCCCCGGGGGGATTGATCGAGGAGCCGTACGGTCAAGCGGGCCCCACCTGGCCCCGCCCCCTGCTCTCCCGTGCCGACGGCCCAGCACCGGCTATCCCGTAACGGCTGCCTTCCGCGGTGCCACCTGCACGCGCTTGCTGAAGTGCGCTGTTGCTACTGACTGCGTACGTGCCGTGGTCGTGATGACCCAGGTGCCACGGCTCAGACGCACGGTGCATGAGTAGGTGCGCTTGGTACTGGTGCGCCGGATGGTGCACGTGCCAGTGGCAGCGCGCCCCGACGGCCGTGTGGTTGCCCGCTGGGTAATGCGTGTGGCCCCTGCCGGAACAGCCCCGGTGGTGACACAGCTCGTTGCCACACAGTGCACCTTGCCCTTGATC
>JBMOGE010000034.1:0-22121 GCA_049318525.1 Miltoncostaeaceae bacterium | reverse complement strand
ACCAGCCCGCCTTGATGAACTCAGGGTCGGTCCACGATGCGGTGCCGATGCGGATATCCCGATTGCCGGTCACCCCCACATCATGGTCGACAGCACCTCCAACACCTGCGCACCGCGGTGCCAGTGGTACGTTCAGCATCACCGCCAGCCAGGGGTTCTGATGCCCGTTCGCACCATCGCCGCAGTCGCCAGTTGCATCCTCGCCGCCTCGGCGGCAGGCCTGAGTGCAGCACCCTCCCCCGCCATCGGCGCGGGTTCCCGGACGTGTGTGCTCGGCCCCAGGGCCCCGTGCGACGGGGTGTCGCACCCCTGGACCGCTGAATACCACGGCAATCTCCGAGGAGCCTCGTTCCGCCATGCGGATCTGCGCGGGGCTGACCTGCGCGGGGCTGACCTGCGGCGTGCCGATTTTCGTGGCGCCCGCCTGCGCCATGCCGACCTGCGCGGAAGCCGCCTTGAAGGCGCGCGTTTCGGTGTACGACGTGCGCGCGCATCGTCATCCCATCGAGTTGAGACCGGTGTGGGCCAGGCCTCGTGCGCCTCGTACGCCGCGGGGGCACGGGGGGCCGACCTGACAGGCGCGGACTTGAGCAATGCACGTATCGGTCCGGGCGGAGGCATGGGCACAAACGGCGTTCCCACCTCGTTCCAACTCGCCGATCTGACCGGGGCAAACCTGTCCGGGATCAACGGACTGGGGGGCATGTTCGAATGCGCGGATCTCGACGGCGCCAACCTCAGCGGCGCGCGGCTTCAGGGCGCGCGGTTCAACTCCGCCTCAATGCGAGGGGCTGATCTCAGCGGCGGGACCTTCGCCCCGGAGGACCTCATCTTCTTGCGTATTCCCACGATGTTTCTCGGGGCCGATCTCACCGACGCCACCATGACTGGCGCCGGGTTTCAGGCGCCCGGCGGACTGGGACACAACGACGGAGGGGGCCCGGTCAGTCCATTCTTTCAGGGTGCCAACCTCACGGGTGTGGACATGTCCAATCTGATGCTCGACAATGCGGTGCTCATCAGAGCGAACCTGACGGGCGTGACCTTCGCAGGGGCATCTCTGGTGAATGCGAGCTGGGAGGGGGCTGTCTTCGCCGGGACCACGTGCCCGGACGGTTCCGTCACCGATACCGGCTGCTGATCAGCCGGGGCGACCGTTGAGCTCGTCCTCCAGACGCGCGGCGTCCTCGGGCGAGATCTCTGGTGCCGGGGCGTCACCCGCTCGTCTGCGGGCCCATGCCCGGGTCACGAAGGGGATGGCTGCGAGCCCCACGACCACGAGCAAGATCGGCACGATCCACGCCACCAGGTCAAAGCCCGACTTCGGCGGAGTGGCCAACACCTCACGGCCGAACTCGGCCACGAGTGCATCGAGGATTTGTTCTTCCGACTGCCCCTTTGCAACCCGGACGGCGATGAACTCCTTGATGTCCAGTGCGGCAGGAGAGTTGGAAATATCGAGGGGCGTATTGCACGTGGGGCACCGCGTCTCGCGATAGATCTCCTGCGAGGTAACTCCCAGCGCAGGGGTCACCGCTGCGGCCAGCGCGACGATTGACAGCACCACCGCCAGCGCGCGACGCATCACTTCTCCGCCAGAACCTGGTCAAGGGGCACGGTGATCTGCCGAAGCTCGGTGACCTGCCCGGTGATGTGGAGCGCGATACGGCCCTGCTTGTCGATGATGTACGTCTCCGGCACTCCCGTGGCCTCCAGATCGCGCTTGCTGGCATCGCTGCCGTCACGCAGCGATGGGTAGGTGATGCCGTACTCGCGAAGGAATTCCAGAGCATTCCCGCTGAGGTCCTGAAGGTCGAGACCGAGCACCAGGGCACCCTTGCCCCTATAGCGCTCCCACGCGGTCTCGAAGATTGGGGCCTCGTCGCGACAGGGGCCGCACCACGACGCCCAGAGGTTGAGCACCACGGGGGTGCCCTTGAGCGATGACAGCGACACCTGTTGCCCGGCCGGCGGGAGCCCCGGACCGCTCACGAGTACCGGGAGCGTGATGTCGGGCGCGGGAGGCCGTTGCCCTGAGACCAGTGCATCGTCAATCGCCGTTGAGCCGCCGCTGGCGGCGAGGCCCACCACGAGCAACGCGATGATGAGCAGCGCCGCGACCCCGCCCGCAATGAGCCCGATCAGGCGCCGGCGGTCTGAACCGCTGTCGTCGGCCTCGACCATCAGCCGAACGGTGCGTAGGTGGCGCGTGCGGTACCGAGCAGCGAGGTACCGAGAATGGCCTGCATTCCGCCCCTGATACGGCGGCTCGACGGCACCTTGGTCCACTTGCCGGCGCCACGCCACACGGCGGCGCCGCGGTCAAACCGCACCACGGCACGGCGTGATGCCACAACCGCGGTGGCGCCAATGGAGAGCACCGCACCGCTTCGGGCGCGGCCGCCAGCCGTCGGCGCCACGATTCCCATGCGCGCAGCGGGCACGCCGGATACCCGCACGGCCGAGGGCTCGCCGATGAGCGAGAAGCCCCCACCCGCATTGAGGCCGACGTATGCACCGCCGGTACGGGAGTCGGCGGTAAACAGCAGGTCTCCCCCGCCGTTGCTGCCGTCAAGCGTCATCCCCGCGAGGCCGAATCCGCTGCCGTCGCCCAACCGCACGCCTGCGCCGGTATTCCCCGACACCACGCTGTCGCGAACCCCAATACGCAGCCCACCGCCGCTCATGAGCACACCATTACGGGCATTGGATGACGCGGTGACCCCCACCAGTGAGATATCCGACGTACCGGAATCCTCGCTGGCGATGCCATCCAGCGCGTTGCCAGTGGCGCGGAAACCGGTCACATCGAGTCTTGTCACATCGTCGGCCAGGCGTAGGCCATCCTGTCCCGCCCCTGAGACCGAACCGCCGGTGATGGCGTAGGGGCCGGCTGCGGTCAGCGACGTCAGGCGGATGCCATCGCGCTTGGTCGCCGTGACCACTGCATCTGCAATCACGATGCCGGTGCCCCCGGTCACCGCGATGCCGTCCACACCAGCGCCGTCCACTGCGATACCGCGCAGCACGATGCCGCCCTCGGCGTTGGGAGGCGTGACATTGATGCCCGTACGCGCCGCGCCCCGGCACACGATTCCGTCGAGGGTCACTGGCCCGCGCGTGATGTCAATGCATCCGCCGCCGGTGTCGTCGGTGCCGCCGTAGCCCGCGATCACGGCGCTGCCCAGAGGATCGGCTGCGACGGTGAGATTGCGCTGGGTGATTGCGGCATCCCCATACGTGCCGGCACCGATGACGAGTGCCCACGGGCGGGCGTCTGATCCGCGCAGCGCCTGTACCGCACCGAGGGCGTCGCGGATGGCGTCGGCCCCCGACTTGGTGTCGATGAGCGTGCCCAACTCATCGCGTACCTCAACGGTGCCCGGAATCGGCACCGCGCCCGCCGTGGCGGCTGCAACGGCAAGGAGCAGCGCTGCGGCTGCAAGGTGGCGGGTCAGTCCGACGACCTCGCCGACCCGAGGAGCGCACGCACAGACGCACCGGTGTCATCGCTTCGCATCAGCATCTCGCCCACGAGGATTGCATCAACACCCGCCACCTCAAGGCGCTCGACGTCCGCGCGCGACGTGATGCCGCTCTCGGCCACCACAATTGTTCCGGCCGGCGCATCCGGCAGCAGCCGCAGCGCTGTCTCCGGATCCACCTCGAGCGTATGCAGATTGCGGTTGTTCACGCCGATGATCTCGGCACCGGCCTCGATGGCGATCTCCATCTCGTCCTCGTCGTGCACCTCGACAAGGCAATCAAGCCCGGCGGCGGCGGCGATCTCCTGAAGTTCGACCAGGCGATCAGGGCTTAGGGCGGCGACGATGAGCAGCACGGCATCGGCCCCCGCAGCCCGGGCTTCCACGATCTGGTACTTCGTGACGATGAAATCCTTACGCAGCAGAGGAAGGTCACACGCGGCGCGCGCCTCGATGAGGTCGTCCAGCGAGCCACCAAACCATGCGCCCTCGGTGAGCACCGAGCACGCTGACGCGCCGGCGGCCTCGTAGGCCCGCACGATCTCGCTCACTGTGGCGTCGGGCCGTATGGGCCCCTTGGACGGACTCGCGCGCTTCATCTCGGCGATCAGTGAGATTCCCTCGGCGATGAGCGCCTCGGAAAACGGTCGGCTGCGACGGGGTTCGATGCGCGCTTCGAGCACCTCGATGGGAACGGCTTTGGCGCGCGCATCGACATCAGTGCGCGTGCGCTCGATGACCTGTTCGAGAAACGTGGACATGTCGGGGGTTCGTACCTCTCTATGCCGCGGGCGCCAGGCGCCCGGTCGTATTGATGAAGCGCTCGAGCACATCCTTCGCCGCGCCGGAGGTGGCGGCCTCTTCGGCGCGCTCCATGCCGTCCTGCAGCGACGATGCGATGCCCGCCATCCACAGCGCGGCGGCTGCGTTGACCACAAGGATGTCGCGCACTGGCCCGGCGGCTCCGCCGATCGCACGCACCAGAATGCGCGCATTGTCATCGGGGCCCCCGCCGGCCAGATCGCCAGGCGACGGCGGCCGGATACCGAGCGACGCCGGGTCGATCACAAACGCATCGAGGCGGTCCTCCTCGATGAGCACTGCGTCGGTGGCATCCATGGTGCTGATCTCGTCAAGTCCGTCGCGGCCACACACCACGATGGCGCGCTCGGTGCCCAGCCCGCGGATCGCCTGCCCAACGCGCTGGATGTAGTCGCGGCCGTTCACCCCGATCACCTGACGGCGTGCCCCTGCGGGATTCGCGAGCGGGCCGAGCAGATTGAAGGCCGTGCGCACGCCCAGCGCCTTGCGCGCAGGGCCAACATGCCGAAATGCCGGGTGGTGACCCGGCGCGAACATAAACCCCACTCCGACCGTCTCGATGCACTCGGCAACTGCCTCGGGGGCGAGGTCCACCCGGGCTCCCATTGCCTCCAGCACATCGGCGCTGCCGCATGACGACGTCACCGCACGGTTGCCGTGCTTCGCGACGTGGGCACCGGCCCCGGCGGCGAGAAATGCGGCACCGGTGGAGATGTTGACCGTGGATGGTCCGCCCCCTGTGCCGCAGGTGTCCACCAGGGTGAGCGACGGATCGACCGTGACGGCCTCGGCCCGCATGCGCACGGCGTCGGCGATGCCCGCCAGCTCCTCAGCAGTCTCCCCCTTCGCACGCAACGCGATGAGAAAGCCGGCGACCTGGGCATCCTCCACCGAGCCATCCATGATCACGCCAACGGCAGCCTGCGCGCCGGCCCGGCCGATGTCCTCGCGGGAGAGCAGGCGTTCGATGGCATCGGTGAGGATTGGGTCAGGCACTAGATTCGTGTGTCCAGAAAGTTGCCGAGCAGGGTACGACCCGCATCGGTGAGGATTGACTCGGGGTGAAACTGCACGCCCTCCACGGGAAGTTCGCGGTGGCGCAGCCCCATGATGACGTCGCCATCGCACCATGCCGACACCTCAAGAACGTCGGGAAGCGTGGTCGGGTCGACCACCAGCGAGTGGTAGCGGGTGGCGGTCATCGGCTGGGGCAGCCCGGCGAACACGGTACGGCCGTCGTGGCTGATCTCACTCGTCTTGCCGTGTACCGGCGCAGACCCCCGCACCACGTCACCACCAAACGCCTGGCCGATGGCCTGATGGCCCAGGCACACACCCAAGATGGGCACCTCCCCGGCCATCTCGCGGATGACGTCCAACGAGATGCCGGCCTCGTCGGGTGTCTTGGGCCCGGGTGAGATGACCACGTGCGTGGGCGTGAGCTCGCGTATGCCATCCACCGTGATGCGGTCGTGGCGGTGCACATCCACCCGTGCGCCCAGCTCGGCCAGATACTGGAAGAGGTTGTAGGTGAACGAGTCGTAGTTATCGACGATGACGACGTGGGGGCTGCTCACCAGTCCTCCTGCTGCGCTGCCACCTCGATGGCCCGAAACATGCCCGCGGCCTTGCGCTGGGTCTCCTCGAACTCCGACTCGGCGTTGCTGTCGGCCACCACGCCGGCGCCAGCCTGCACGTGGCACCCGCCATTACGACACACGATCGTGCGGATGGTGATGCAGGTGTCGAGGTCCCCGTTGAACCCCAGGTAACCGACCGCACCGCCGTACGGCCCACGCTTGGTGGGTTCCAGCTCGTCGATGATCTCCATTGCCCGCACCTTGGGGGCACCACTCAGCGTGCCCGCCGGGAACGTTGAGCGCAGCGCGTCCACGGCCCGGCGCCCCTCGGCGAGATGCCCCACCACGCTGCTCTCGATGTGCATCACGTGGCTGTAGTACTCGACCACCATCAGATCCTTCACCCGCACGCTGCCCGGCTCACACACGCGACCCAGGTCGTTGCGGCCGAGGTCCACCAGCATTACGTGCTCGGCACGTTCCTTGGGATCGGCCAACAGCTCCGCGGCCAGCGCCAGATCCTCCGCGCGATCGGCACCGCGTTGGCGGGTACCGGCGATGGGACGGGTCTCAACCACGCCCTCGGTCACCTTCACCAGCATCTCGGGCGACGATCCGGCCAACTGCACATCACCGGTGTCGATGAAAAACATGTACGGCGACGGATTGACCGTGCGCAGGCCGCGGTAGATGGCGAAGGGCTCGAGGTCGGTCTGCACTGAGAACCGCTGTGAGGGGACCACCTGAAATGCATCGCCGGCGTACACGTACTCGCGTACGGCCTCCACCCCGGCGCAGAACCGGTCGTGGCCGATGTTGCTCTCGACCATCCCGATCTCGGCGGGGACATGGGGTGTCGGCACCGGCACCGGGCCCGCCAGGCGTGCCTTGATCGCCTCAATCACACCGATGGTGGCCGCGTAGGCCGAATGCGGATCAACACCCGTCTGCACCGGACACGGGGCCATGATGGTGATGGACCGCCGGAGGTGGTCAAACAGCACCACGGGGCCAGTCACCATCATCACCATGTCGGGAATCCCCAGATCGTCGTGGGGGACGTCGGGCAGGTGCTCCACGGTGCGCACGAGGTCGTAGCCGAAGAAGCCCACGGCACCGCCCCAGAACGCCATCTCGTCGGCAGGCGGGGCGACCGCCGCATCGAGCACCACGGACTGCACTGCACCAAAGGGATCGGAGGCGTCGAGCTCGGTCTCGGTGCCGTCGTCCCGACGCATCACCAGACGCCCGCCTTCGGCGCGGATAATGGCCTGGGGGTCGATGCCGAGCATCGAGTACCGGCCAATGCGCTGCCCTTCCTCGGCAGACTCGAGCAGGAAGCACGGGCCCCCGTCACGCAACTTCAGCATGGCGCCCACCGGCGTCTCGCAGTCGGCGAGGTACGTGTGAACCACCTGCACCTGACGGTACTGCGAGGAGAGCGCCCGTACCTCGTCCAGCGAAGGGGTCACCGCGATGCCCGCCCCGGGGGTGCGCGCGGGCACGTCGATGCGAAGGGTGGTCACCCCTGCTCCCGCCTCCGCGATGCCAGTTCCTCGGCCACGTCCGCCAGGCGCACGTCGAGCGACTGCCACAGCACGACAAGGTGGTACAGCAGATCGGCGCTCTCATAGATGAGCTGGTCGCGCTCCTTGCCCTTCGCCGCGATGGCCACCTCGGTGGCCTCCTCGCCGATCTTCTTGCACATGGTGTCAATGCCACGGTGAATGAGCGACGCCGTGTACGACGACTCGGGGTCGGCCTCGGCCGCGCGGGCACGCACGATGGCCTCGAGGTCGGGAAGCATGGCGTAGGGCGCATTGTCGGCACCCACTGTGCCGCCGAGGGGCACGTGGAAGCAGCTGGTCTTACCGGTGTGGCATGCAGGGCCAGCGGGGCGCACCGACACCACGATGGCGTCGTCGTCGCAGTCGGTGGACACGCCGGTCACCACCTGCGTGTTACCGCTGGTGGCGCCCTTGTGCCACAACTCCTGGCGCGAGCGGCTCCAGAACCAGGTCTGGCCGGTCTCCAGCGTGCGGCCCAGCGACTCGGCGTTCATCCACGCCAGTGTGAGCACGCGACCGGTATCGGCGTCCTGCACAACAGCGGGCACGAGCCCGTCGTCGCCGAAGGCGATACGGCTCGCGGCATCGCCCGGCGCGGCGCTCACGCAGCCACGCCCATAAGGGTGTCCACCATCACAGGGGCGGCGTTCGTCGAAACCCGCTGCGCTCCTGCATCCAGAAGGGCAATGGCGGATGCCAGGTCACGCACCGCACCGGCCGCGATGACGCCCACACCGGCTGGCAGCGACTCGCGCATGATCTCCACGTCCTGGGTGCGGGCCTCGCCCCCAACCCCGGTGGCGGTCACCGCGAAGTCCGCGCCCACCAGGGCAACCACGCCGCAGGCGCGCCGAAGAAGGCGTTCGCCCAGCAGTGGGGCCTCAAGGACCGCACGCACCATCACGCGGGCGCTGGTACTGCCCCGCGCAGCATCCACCGCGGCGCCGAGGTCGGCGCGGGCTGTTCCGAAGCGCCCCGCCAGCAGCGCCGAGACATCCATCACCACGTCCACCTCGCGTGCGCCGGCGGCCACTGCAGCGCGTACCGCCGCGGCCTTCACGGACGTGTCGTCGAACCCGAACGGGTAGCTCACCACGGTGCCCACCTTCACGTCACCGCCGCGCAGTGCGTCGGCCGTCATCGCCACCATCGACGGGGGCACCACCACGCTGGCCACGTGTAAACGCGACGCCGTGGCGCAGTGAATGGCCACGTCGTCGGCAGTGACCCCCGCCCGTACGAGCGTGAAGTCGAGGCTCTTTGCGAGTTCGCGGGCCCTCATCGTGCCGTCTCGTCCCGGGGTCGTGACATGGCGCGGAAGTATAGGGAGATCGGGGCAACTCCCCGATGCCACGCGGCTACAGCCCGAGGCGGTCCAGCATGGCGTCGTCGCGCCGCCATCTGGGCCTCACCTTCACCTGCAGGTTGAGGTGCACGGGCTGCTTGAAGAAGTCGGCCAGCACCATTCGTGCCTGGGTACCGATGTCGCGGATCATCGTGCCGCCCTTCCCCACCACGATCCCCTTCTGACTCTCGGCCTCCACGTAGATGTAGGCCTCAATGCGCACGCCCTCCTTCGCGTCGCTGATGTCCTCAACGTGCACTGCGAGCGCGTGGGGTATCTCGTCACGCATGCGCTGGATGGCGGCCTCACGGATCATCTCGGCCGCCATCTCTTCTTGCGTCTGGTCGGTGCTCACGCCATCGGGGAAGTACGACGGCCCCTCGGGAAGGAGCGCCGGAAACTCTTCGCGCAGCGCGTCCAGTCCCTCGCCCGTGAGCGCGCTCACCGGGTGCAATGCCACGAAGTCGGGCAGCAACTCGGATGCCTGCAGGATGACCCGTGCCACCACGTCGGCCTCGACGCGATCCACCTGATTGACCACGATCACCACGGGCAGGCCACTGGCCTTGAGGCGGTGAGCGATAAACCGGTCGCCCTTGCCCACCTCTTCTGCCGCGTTGAGCAGAAACAGCGCTGCATCGGTGTCGCCCACCGTCCGGTCCACCGTGTCCTGCATGCGCTCCGTCAGGCGATCAGCCGGTCGCTGGAACCCCGGGAGGTCGAGCAGCACGGCCTGCCACCCCTCTCCCCGCGCCACGGCCAGCACGCGACGGCGGGTGGTCTGGGGTCGGTCGCTCACGGCCGCCACGTGGGCACCCGCCAGCGCATTGGCCAGCGTGCTCTTCCCCACGTTGGGGCGGCCTGCAAGTGCAACCAGCCCTGAATGAAGCGGTGTCATGTCATCCCCAGATCTGGAAAAGGATCAGCGTCACGCCAGCACCCAGCATTGCGCCGGCCACGGTCTCGACGACTGAGTGGATCCCCGCCTCCACCCGTGACTGCGCCACGAGCAGCGCCATCATGAAGGCCAGGGTGGAGATGAGTGCTGCGTGCGTCCATGGTGCCACCACAAGAGTGATCGCCATCCATCCTGCAAATGCCACCGCTGAGTGACCTGACGGGAACCCGCCCCGCAGCGGCGTGCCCCGGCCCACGTAGGCCTTGATGGCGATGGCCGCCAGCGCGGTCACTGCCAGCGCGATGAGCACCACGTGAGTGGGTGCCTGACGCACCCCGCGAAGCAGGTTGCGCCCCGGCTCGGTGAGCCGCCCGTAGAGCACCAGATAGGCGATCGCCGTCGCACACGCTGCGGCGATGAGCACGGCACCAGCTGCCACATCTTTCGCCACCTTCACGAGGGGGTGGTAACTGGTGACCACGGCGTCCACCGCCGCCTCGATCGCCGTGTTGAACATCTCGGCCACAAGCACCAGACCCACGGCGCCCACAAGGGCCAGCAACTCGAGGCGACTCACGCCGAGCGCCAGGGCGAGAATGAATACCCCGATGCCCGCGGCCACGTGCAACTGCATATTGCGCTGGGTGCGCAGCACAAACACGATGCCCTCGAAGGCCCACGTAAATGACCACCGCAGCGACCCCTGACGCGGAAGCGCCCCGGCACGTGGGCGGCGCAGCAGCCGCTGAACCGGGCGCTGGTCGTCGTTGCTCAACGGGCCTCCGCCGCGTCCACGATCTCGTCCTGCAGTGCCAGCATCTCGCCGTCGTCCGCCTCGTGGTCGTAGCCCATCAGGTGCAGCAGGCCATGAATCGCAAGTGTGGTGAGGGGCTCCTCAGCAGCAGCTGGGCAGATGATGATGTCGCCGAGCTCAGGCGGCGGGCCATCATCTGGCCAGTCGAGGGCCTCAGGGCCATCCACCGGAAATGACAGTACGTCGGTGGGCGTGGGCTTGTCGCGGTGCTCACCGTTAATGCGTGCCATCTCGTCGGGCCCGATCACCATCAGCCCAACCGTCGCACGCTCCACACCCACCCGCGCGCATGCAAACCGCACGTGATCGGCGAGCTGGTCAAGATCAACGGGCGCGAGGCCCTCTGCGACTGATGCCTCGATCTCGATCAGCGTGTGCCGCCCCACGGATTGTCGCTCTCCTCATGCACCCGGTAGGCCTCCACGATGTGCTGCACCAGTTTGTGGCGCACCACGTCCTCGTGCGAGAAGTGGACGACTTCGATCCCGGGGATACCGCCGAGCACCTTCTCGATGTCCGCCAGGCCGGACCGGCGGTCACGGGGAAGATCCACCTGCGTGATGTCCCCGGTCACCACCACCTTCGACCCGAAGCCCAGGCGCGTGAGGAACATCTTCATCTGCTCCACCGTGGTGTTCTGGGCCTCGTCGAGGATGATGAACGAGTCGTTGAGCGTGCGTCCCCGCATGAATGCGAGCGGCGCCACCTCGATCTGCCCGCGCTCGAGGTACTCCTGCGCGCGGTCCGCGTCCAGCATGTCGTGCATGGCGTCAAAGAGCGGACGCAGGTACGGATCCACCTTTGCGGCGACGTCCCCGGGCAGGAACCCCAGCTTCTCCCCAGCCTCCACGGCCGGACGGGTGAGGATGATGCGCCCCACCTCGCGGCGCGACAGCGCGGCGGTGGCCAGCGCCACGGCCAGGTAGGTCTTGCCGGTGCCCGCCGGGCCGATACCGAAGGTGATGGTGTTTCGGCGGATGGCATCCACGTACACCTTCTGGCCCGCCGTGGTGGGCGTGATGCTGCGCTGACGGTGTCGCCACACCACGTCGCCCAGCAGGGCATCGGGCCGCCCGGACTGCTCGATGGAGGAGGCCACGGCCTCGATCATGGTGGGGGCGAGCGTACGGCCCGAATCCACCAGGCGCGCCAGTTCATCAATCACCGCCACGCCGCGCTCCACACGCACGTCCTCTCCGGTCAGCACCACGCGGTTGCCCCGCAGGTTGATGTCGAGCCGCAGGCGCTCCTCAAGCGCGCGCAGCACGGCATCGTGCTCACCGGCGAGCTCAACTGCCACGCGGTCGGCCACCTCGATGGCGCGTTCGGTCATCGTGCTCCTGTCACATTGAGTCCGAGAGTTTGGTGCCGCCCAGCACATGCCAGTGCAGGTGGAAAACGCTCTGCTGGCCATCCGGGCCGTGGTTGGTGGTAACGCGATAGCCCGACTCGTCGAGCCCCTCCTGCGTTGCCACATCCGCGATGAACGCGAGCATGTCCGATCGCTCGGCCTGTGTGAGCCCCGTGACCCCGGCAAGCGACTGCACGTGGCGCTCCGGAATCACCAGCACGTGCACGGGGGCCTTTGGCGAGATGTCGCGAAACGCCAGCAGGCCATCGCCGCGACGCACCACCTCGGCAGGGATCTCCCCGGCCACGATGCGGCAGAACAGGCAATCATCCGGCATATCCGCTCCTGCGTCGGGTCACCCGAGTCCGCCGAGCGCACCCAGGGTCAGTGCGGCGGCGGTGATCGCAGCGGTCTCGGCGCGCAGCATGCCGGCACCCATCTGTACAGCGGTGAATCCGCCCGCGACGGCCTCATCGGCCTCGCCATCAGAGAACCCAGTGTCGGGCCCCACCAGCAGGGTCACTGCGTGCCCGACAGCGCGGGTGCCAAGCGCATCGTCAAGCGACGTGCTTGCGCGGGGGTCCAGGATGATCCCCTGGCCCGAAGGTGTGGTCTCGATCACGTGCGCCAACGGTACCAATCCCATCTGAATGGGACGCATCCCACGGCCCGACTGTCGCGCTGCCGAAACGGCGAGGCGCTGCATGCGCGCGGCGCGGCGATCCCATGCGTCGGCATCCGGTACGCGCTTGGCACGCCCCGTCACCACCACACCCAGACGCCTCACACCCAACTCGGCCGCCTTCTCGGCCACCAGGTCAAGCCGGCCAGGCTCGGTCAGACCAACCCAGAGGGTCACGTCACACGCCGCCGGAGCCGGCCGGGCAGGGCCGACGACACGCACCGTGGCCGGGCGGCCGACGGCAACCACCTCGCACGGCCACAGATCACCGGCCGGGGCAATCACCTCGACCGGGTCGCCCACCTGCCGGCGCACCACCCGCGACAGATGGTGCGAATCGTCGTCACACAGCGTGATGAGCTCGCCCTCTGCCGGATCCCCGTCAACCAGATACCGGAAGACGTGCCTCACCGGCGCATCCTCACCGAGGCCCATCCATCCTCCTCGAGCCGCCGCACCTCCTGCAGCCCCAGAGGGGCGAATGCCGCCACGGCCTCATCGACCTCGTACACACGCAGGCCACTCGCCACGAGATGATCGGGGGCCTGCCCCGCAAGGGCCCCGGCGAGAATGCGCAGCACCTCGAGCGTGAGGTTTGCCAGCACGATGGGCGCGTACGGCAGCGGATCAGTCCCGATGCGCATCTCGTGCACCGTGAGATCCACCATGTTCGCCCGTGCCCCGGCACGGGCGGCCCGTACGGCGTGGGGGTCATGGTCAATGGCGACGATCGGACCAAACCCCAGCCGGGCGGCGGCGATGGACAGCACACCGGTGCCACAGCCGGCATCGAGCGCCGCGCCCAGTGGCACCTCGGCAAGCAGCTCGAGGGTCGTGCGCGTGGTGGGGTGCTGTCCGGTGCCAAAGGCCATTCCGGGGTCGATCACCACATCCAGCATGCCCGGCGCCGCAGGCACCCATGGCGGGCGCACCCGAATGCGCCCTGCCACCACCGGTTGGTGAAAGTCGCGCAGCGCACTGCGCCAGGCATCTGACTCAACCTGCTCATGCACCTCGGCGGTGATGCCGGCGTAGGCCAGCGCCGCGCGCAGGGCATCAGCCCCGGGATTGGTGACCCCGGGAACCCACAGGTCGATCACCACGACGCCATCGACCGGCTCGCCCTGGCGGCATCCACCGCCCGTGAGCGCGCAGCCCTCGGCGATGGCCAGGTCCGTGTCGGCTTCGGCCACCCGGGCCGTCAGCCGCACCAGACGATCAGCGGAAGGCATGCCGGAGGCGGCCGAAGAACCCCTCGTCGTCACCATCGTCACCCGACTCGGCAAGGTGCTCGGCCAGCGGGCGAAGCGCCTCCCGGCCCTCGTCGGATGTGATGCGCGGAATGCGCACGTCCACGACGACCACCTGGTCGCCGTGGCCGCGGCCCTGCACCTGCGGAAATCCCTTGTCCTTCAGCCGGATCTGCTCGCCGGGCTGCACGCCCGCGCGCAGATCCACCTCGCGCTCGCCCTCGATGGTCGGCACGGTCACCGTGGTACCGACCATGGCATCGGTGGCGCTGATCTGCGCCTCGCAGATGATGTCGAGATCGTCACGGATAAAGCGGTCGTCAGACAGCACCTTCACCTCGACATAAAGGTCGCCCGCTGGCGCGCCCCGCTCGCCCGCACCGCCACGCCCCGACATGCGAATGCGCTGGCCGGCCGCGATACCCGCAGGAATACGCACCGACACCTTGGACCGTGCGCGCACACGCCCGCGGCCGCGGCAATCGCCACAGGGGTCGGTGATGTGCAGGCCCGATCCGCCGCACGCCGGGCAGGCACGCGCACGGGCGAACTGGCCGAGGGGTCCGTTCAGTACCTGGCGTACCTGTCCATTGCCCTCACAGGTGGTGCAGGTGGTGGGGTTACTGCCGGGCTTCGCGCCTGACCCGTCGCACACCGCGCACTCCTGCACGCGCTCCACTGAGACCTCCTGCTCCACACCGGTGGCCGATTCGACAAACGACACCGACGTGCCCACCAGGATGTCGTCACCGGCCTGCGCGCCCGCTGCGCCGCCACCGAATGCGTCGCCGCCGAAGAAGGCGCCGAAGATGTCCTGAAACGATCCGAAGTCCTGTGCGCCGCCGCCCCCACCGCTCGCACCACGCACGCCCTGATGCCCGAATCGGTCGTACCGGGCACGCTGGTCGGGGTCGGAGAGCACCTCGTACGCCTCGGCCACCTCTTTGAACCGCGCCTCGGTCGTGGGGTCGTCGTGGTTCACATCCGGGTGCAACTCGCGGGCAAGCCGGCGGAATGCCGACTTCAGATCCCGATCGGAGGCATCCCGGGGCACCCCGAGGATCTCGTAGTAGTCACGCGTCGTTGGCAACCTAGTGCCCGTGCGACCCTTCGGAATCGTCGTCTGAGTGCTCTTCGGGATGCGTCGCCAGATTGGCCTGCGCCGATTCCACGAGTGCCTGGGCCTCCTCGAGCGTGCCCGATTCCAGCAGCAGGCGGGCAAGGCTCCGGGCGTCGCGGGCGGCCAGGTGATCGACGGCCCCCTGCTCCACCCAGAAGGGAGCCGAGTCGGGATCCTGCCGCAGCATCTCCACCGCCTGATGACCGCAGTCGAGCGTGTAGGTGGCAATGGCCCAACGGGTGGCCGACGGCGCGTCGTCGGGCTCCCAGGGCACGAGCGGCGTCGAGCGCACCCCGCCCGGCTCCACCACGACCGACGAAAGATCGATGTCGCGCCACTCCAGGTCAACCGGCACGCGCAGGTCGAACAGCAGATCCTCGGCCTGCTCGGGCTGCCCCTCGTTGCTGGCGATAACGGCGGCCACCCAGTGTGCCTCGGCAAACGTGAGCCCCGAGAACACGTCGGTCTCCTCCGACACCGGGTCGAACACGGAGTCGGGATCGGTGCTCACGCCAACGGCGTACTCCTCGGGTCCATAGGCGCCCGCCTCGATGCGTGCGAGCACGCGTACCGCCGCGCGACCCTCCTCGCCGATGGGTCGTCGCCAGACCTCAAGGATCTCGAAGCGCGGATCGTCAGTCACCCGTACACGTCCTCCACATAGGACGACAGCGCACGAGATGCCTCGCGCACAGTCGTTATCGCAAGGGCGTAGTCCATGCGGACCGGACCGATGAGAGACACCGTGCCCAGATCACCCCGTGCGGGACCGTAGCCCGCCGCGACGATGGACACACCCGAGAACCCTGTCGGGAGTTCCGATCCGATGCGCAAATAGGTGCGCCCCGTGCCATCAATTGCGTTTCGCAGCACCGCCAGGAGCACGTAGCGCTCTTCAAGCGCACGCATGAGACCATCGATCTCATCGATCTCACCGCGGCGCTGCTCGGTGAGCACCCGCGACTGCCCTGAGACGTATACCGCCCGCTCCTCTTCCATCTCCAGAAGCGCCGGGGCAATGGCCCGCAGGAATCCCATCTCTGATACCCCGAGCGAGGGATCGGCGAGCCTGCTCGCGATGGTGCGGGCACCAATAGGGAGGCCCTGGGCACGATCGTTGAGAAATGCCGCGGCCCAATCGGCCAGCCCCGGATCCACCGGGTGGTCGAAGGCGAACAGGCGCTTGCTCACATCGCCGGTCGAGGTGATGACGACCACGGTCACCAGATTGGGCTGCAGTACGAGCACCTCGATGTGGCGCACGGTGGCGGATGCAACGGGAGGCCCGGTGACCACACTCATGAGGTCGGTGACCTCCGAGATGGCCTCGCTGAGCCGTCGCATCGTCTGATCCACCTCCACGTGCACAAGGTCCTGGGCGATGGCGGCATCAACAGCGGCACGCGGCGCCGGCAGCGATCCCTTCGGAAGCAGTTGATCCACGTAGTAGCGGTAGCCCACGTCGGTGGGCACCCGGCCGGCCGAGGTGTGCGGGTGCTTGAGGTAGCCCAGATCCTCCAGCCGGTGGAGCTCGTAACGGATGGTGGACGACGCCCACTCAAGATCACCATGCCCGGCAATGTGCTTGCTGCCCACCGGCTGGCCGCTGGCGATGTGGCTGTCGACCACCGCCCGCAGGACCTCCTCCTGGCGAGAGGTCAGCGGTGGCTGGATGGCGCCAGTGGTATCGGTCATGCGAAGTCCATGAGTTTCTGCACAACTGCATTCTGGAGCAGGCGTCCACGGCGCGTAAGGCGCACGGTCCCGGGGCCGGTCTCGATGAGCCCCTCAGCCTCGAGCATCACCAGCGCCGCAGGGCGATCAGGAGGGCCGGCCCACGCCACATCAAGATCGGCATCCACCCGCGTACCCAGCATCCAGCGCTCCCTGCGGCGCGTATCGGCGTCGAGCTCCTCGTGGGTTCGCACAGGCGCGTCTCCCGCCGCCAGTGCGGCCATGTAGCGATCGATCCCCGGGGCATTACGCCACCGTCGCGGTGCGATGGTGCTCACCGCTCCCACGCCAATCCCCAGGTAGTCGCTTGCCGCCCAGTAGGCGAGGCTGTGCCGGCATTCGGCTCCAGGGCGGGCGAAGTTCGCCAGTTCGTACCAGCGGTAGCCGACGGCTTCCAGACCATCAACCGCCGCGAGGTAGAGGTCGGTGGCCATGTCCTCATCTGGCGGCGCCATGTTGCCGCGCGCAATGGCGCTCCCCTCCTTGAACTCCAGCTCGTACCACGACACGTGATCGGGCGCGGCATCGCTGATCCACTCCAGATCGGCGGCGAGGTCGTCGGGCGACTGCCCGGGCACGGCGAGGATGAGATCCACCGACAGTGCGCCGATACCCGCCGCGCGCGCGAGGGCCACGGCCCGCGCCGCGTCGTCGGGCGTGGCACGGCGGTCGAGTACTCCCAGCAAGTGGGGGCGTGATGACTGCACCCCCAGCGAGAGACGCGTGACGCCGCCGTTCACGATGGCATCCAGCAGCGCCTCATCCACGGTCTCGGGGTTGGCCTCCATGCTCACCTCGGCACCCGGTGCGAGCAGGGGGCCGATGGCGGCGAGCAGCCGCGCCAGGCGCTCGGCGCCCATCAGCGATGGCGTGCCACCGCCCAGGTACACCGTGTCGAGCGGCCCGAGCACCGCTCGCTCGCGCTCCAACTCCATGAGCAGCGCATCGAGGTAGGCGTCGCGCTGGTGCTCCTGCCCCACTTCCACCACGAACGCGCAATACCCACAGCGCGACGCGCAGAACGGCAGGTGCACGTACAGGTGCGCGACCCCGTCGGGATCGCTCCGCATCACTACTGGGAGTTCTCGTCGAGCTGCAGCACGGCGAGGAAGGCCTCCTGCGGTACCTCCACATTCCCCACATGCTTCATGCGCTTCTTCCCCTCCTTCTGCTTCTCGAGCAGCTTGCGCTTTCGGCTGATGTCGCCGCCGTAGCACTTGGCAAGCACGTCCTTGCGCTTGGCCTTCACCGTCTCGCGGGCAATGATCTTGCCGCCGATGGCGGCCTGCACCGGCACCTCAAACATCTGGCGCGGGATCGTGGCCTTCAGGCGCTCCACGAGCCCCTTGCCACGGGCGAACGCACTGTCGCGGTGCACGATCATTGACAGGGCGTCAACCGGCTCACCGGCCAGCAGGATGTCGAGCTTCACCAGTTGACCCACCCGCCCCTCGATCATCTCGTAGTCCAGCGAGGCGTAGCCACGTGTGCGCGACTTCAGCTGGTCGTAGAAGTCGAGCACGATCTCGGCCAGTGGCATGTCGTACACCACCTGCTGGCGGTTCTCGATGGGGGTCATGGTCACGAAGTTGCCGCGCCGGTCCTGGCACAGACCCATCACGGCGCCCACGTGGTCCTGCGGCACCAGAACCGTGCAGCGCACGTACGGCTCCTCGATCTGCTCGATGTGATTGGGGCTCGGCAGGTCCACCGGCGATCGCACGGCCACGATCTCGCCCGTTGTCGTGGTGACCTCGTACTGCACGTTGGGTGTGGTCGTGATCAGGTTGAGGTCGTACTCGCGCTCCAGGCGCTCCCGGATGATGTCCATATGCAGCAGGCCAAGGAACCCGCAGCGAAATCCGAAGCCAAGCGCCTGCGAGGTCTCGGGCTCCCACACGAGCGAGGCATCGTTGAGCGACAGCTTCTCGAGCGCATCGCGGAGCCCCGGATAGTCATCGCTGTCCACCGGGAACAGACCGCAGAAGACCATCGGCTTCACCTCGCGGTACCCCGCAAGGGCCTCGGTGGCGGGCGCGGCGGCCACGGTGATGGTGTCGCCCACGCGGAGCTCGTGCAGGCTCTTCAGCCCCGTAACGATGTACCCGGTCTCCCCTGCCGAGAGGCGGGCAATGGGCGTCATCACCGGCGACATCACGCCAACCTCCTCGGCGTCGAAGTCACTTGCCGTGGCGATGGCGCGCAGTTTGGTGCCACCCGTGAGCTGCCCGTCCATCACGCGCACGAAGGCGACGACGCCGCGGTACTGGTCGTACACCGAGTCAAACACCAGGGCACGGGTGGGGGCGTCGGGGTTACCGCGCGGCGGCGGCATGCGGGTGACGATGGCCTCGAGCACCTCCTTCACCCCCTGGCCGGTCTTGGCCGAGATGCGCAGCACGTTCTCGGGGTCGTCGCCGATCAGGTCGGCCAGCGCGCCCGCGTGCAGGTCGGGGTCGGCGGCCGGCAGGTCGATCTTGTTGAGCACCGGGACCAGTTCAAGATCCCCTTCGATGGCCAGATACGCATTGGCGAGCGTCTGGGCCTCGATGCCCTGGCTGGCGTCCACCACCAACAGCGCGCCCTCACACGCCGCCAGGCTGCGCGAGACCTCGTACGAGAAGTCCACGTGTCCCGGCGTGTCGATGAGGTTGATCTGGTACGTCTCGCCGTCGTCGGCGGTGTACATCACCCGCACGGCCTGCGCCTTGATGGTGATGCCCCGCTCGCGCTCCAGATCCATCGAGTCGAGCACCTGCGCCCGCATGTCGCGTTCGCTCACCGCCCCGGTGATCTGCAGGATGCGGTCGGCCAATGTCGACTTGCCATGGTCGATATGGGCGATGATCGAGAAGTTCCGGATGTGCGATTGATCCACGCGGGCGACCCTATCGCACGCCGCGTCGGGCGCTCAGCAGCCGTCGGCCCGCCGCGATCTCGGGCATCCCCAGCGCCTGCGCGGCCGCGAGGAATGCCGCGATACAGGCGACCCCGGCCATTCCCACGCTCACCACCTGCGCGGCGAACGATGCCCCGAGCCAGCCGTCCAGCACGTACCAGGTGGCACGCGCCAGAACCGCAGCGATCCCCGCGGCGATCAGGGCCTTGAAGAAGCCGTCGGCCACATGGCGCAGGTTCATGCCCCCAGTCCGCTTGCTGAGGAAGTGCAGCAACAGGACGAAGGTGACGAACGAGGTGATGCTGGTGGCGAGTGGGATGCCACCAATACCGAAGGGCTTGAAGAAGATGGCATCGAGCACGAGGTTGAGCAGCACCCCGCCGCCCGCGATGAACGTTGGCAGCCACGGCTGCTGCATGCTGAAGAATGCTCGGATGAGCAGCAGGCTGGCTCCGTTGAACACCAGGCCGATGGTGAAGAAGAAGAGCGCCTCGGAGGTGATCAGCGTGGAGTAGTCGTTAAACGCACCGCGCTCGTACACCAGTCGCACCACGGGCATGGACAGCACCATGAGAAATGCCGTGGCAGGCAGAAGCAGGAAGAAGATCTGCCTGAGCCCCGAGTCGACCGACGTCCGCAGGCCCGGCATGTCCTTCTTGGCGGCCATGCGGGAGATGGTGGGAAAGAGCACGGTGGAGATGGCAACGCTGAAGATTCCCTGCGGCAGGATGTACAGGCGGAACGCGGCGTCAATTGCCCGTACGGCCTGCTCGCTGACCAACGTCGCGAAGACCGCGTCCACCAGTGCGTTGATATTGATGAGCCCGAGCCCCACCGTGACCGGCAGCATGAGAATGAGCACCCGGCGCACCATGTGGTTGCCGAACCCCATGCTGATGGGGAATGGCCCGAAGCCCCGCATGTACGGCAGCAGGTAGAGCAGCTGGGCCACCGTGCCCAGCAGGATCCCGATGGCGTACACCCAGATGCGCTCGTCGGATGCCACGAACGGACTGATGCCCACGAGGCACAGCAGAATCACCGCGTTCCACAGCACGGGAACGAATGCCGTCGGTGTGAAGCGCCCCTCGGCCTGCAGCACGGCGGCCACAATCCCTGTGAGCCCCAGCAGCGGCACGATGGGGAACATCACCTGTGACAAACCGATGAGGTAGTGCTGCAGCGAGGAGTCGAGCCCCGGTGCGAGCAGCGGCATCACCCATGGCGCGGTGAGGATGGCCACCAGGGAAATGGCACTGAGCCCCAGCACGATGACGCTGGAGAGCGCGCCCACCAGGCGACGGGCATCCTGCTTGCGCCCCTGCTCCTGCAGCTGCGTGTAGATGGGCACGAACGCGGCCGAGATCGCCGAGTCGGCCACCAGGCTGCGCAGCAGGTTGGGCACCTGAAATGCGATAACGAACGCATTGATGGCGCCCTGAGTACCGAACAGGGCAGCCGCCACAACCTCGCGCACAAGCCCCGCGACGCGGCTGACGGCAGTCCAGAATGAGAACACGGCCGTCGACCGGCCAAGGCCACCCTTGGGGCGCCCGTCGGTTCCTTCGGTCGTGTCCGTCACGCTCGTTCTGTCGCCCAGGTCATCCGTTGCTACGATACCCGGCCGACCTACAGGAATCGGGAGACCCACGCGTGGCAAACATCAAGCAGCAGAAGAAGCGCAACCGGAGATCGCTCAAGCAGCGGGACACCAACATCCGCTATCGCTCGACCGTTCGTTCGGGAATGAAGCGCCTCACGACTGCCGTCACGGAGGGTGAGAGCATCACTCCGGAGCAGGCCGCAGAGATGGTGAAGACCATCGATCGTGCAGCCGCTCGCGGTGCACTTCACAAGAACACCGCCGCTCGCCGCAAGGCGCGCGTCGCACGTCTGGTGACCAGAGCCGTCTAGAGATACAGGGTCGAGCCCCGGTGCCGAGATGGCGCCGGGGCTCCCCGGTTCACCCCCTGCAGGCACCCAGCAGGTCGCGTACACCGAGTTCCAGCACCATCCGCGCGCCGTCGCCGGATGCCTCGCCGAGATCCTTCAGCGACGACACCCGCAGATCCAGTTCCAGATCGGCGAGCCGGGCCACGCACCACTCCCCCGCCCCGGGTCCGAGTTGCCGGGCCTGCTCCACAGCCTTCTGCGCCGGATAGCCCTTGAGGCCGGCGATGCGCTCAACGTCCGATTGCGTGGCGCCCGGCCCCTGGGCCACGGCGATGCCCCTGAAGTGCCGCGCCAGCATGCGCTGAATGACGATGGGCTCGGTGGTCTCACTTCCGCCTGCGAGGTCAGCAAGCATCGCGTACGCGCCGCGGGCATCGGCGTGCACGATCAGATCGCCGAGGAGATAGGCCTTGGCCTGCGGATCAACCACCACGAGGGCATCGATGTCGTCTTGGCTCACGGGTGCGTCGCCCGCGGCCATCGCCAACTTGGTGGCCTCGTTTGCGAGGTGACCTGCGTCTTCCCCCGCACGCCCCGCGCGCGTCACGACCTCGGCGGCGAGCTTCGCACTGATGCTGCTGCCGTACTTCTTCACCTCATCCTGGACATACCTGGTGAAC
>JBMOGE010000033.1:0-22220 GCA_049318525.1 Miltoncostaeaceae bacterium | reverse complement strand
TTTCAGCAGGGCGAGGACCCCGCAGTCACCCATGCCCGGGCCGTCGAACGAACTCGACAGTCCGCGGAAGAAGCCCTTGAACTCGTTGGGACGGTGAAGAGCATATGAGCGACGACCAGTCGACTCCGGAAGGCCCTGAAAACCCCGAAGGTGGGGAAGAGCGTGAGCTCACGCAGGAGGAGATGGCCGGGGCGGAGATGCTCCGTCGCCTCATGACCACCCCTGTGCAGGACGTGGTGATGCAGACCATGGCCACGTTCACCGACATGGCCGCCATCCGCATGGGCCTCGGCCCGCGCGCGGAGCAGGACTTCGACATGCCCCAGGCGGGGCTCGCCATCGAGGCGCTGCGCGCCCTTCTGGCGGTCACCAATGCAGTGATGGGGCCCGAAGCGGCCAAGCCGTTCACCGAGCCCCTCGCGCAGTTGCAGATGGCATTCGCAGAACTCATTGAGGCCGCCAAGGCCGCGAAGGGTGAAGCCGGCGAGGGCGACGCCGCAGGCACGCCCCGGTCCGCACCGGCACCGGCTGCGCCTGCCGGTGACGACGCCCTGTGGACCCCGGGCAGCCCGGAGCAGGGCGGCGGCGGGTCGCTCTGGACGCCAGGTAGCTAGCGGTGGCTGGGCAGCGCGCCGAGATCGGCGTCTTCGGGGGGTCGGGCTTCTACTCATTTCTCGACCACACCGAAGAGGTGGTGGTGGAGACCCCGTACGGAGATCCCAGCGCGCCGGTGGTAATCGGCGAGGTGGGAGGGCGAAGTGTGGCCTTCCTGCCGCGCCATGGCCGCAGCCATGACCGGCCCCCGCATGCCATCAACTACAGGGCCAACGTGTGGGCGATGAAGGAGCTTGGCGTCACACACATCCTGGGGCCGTGCGCGTCGGGCAGCTTGCAGGCCGAGGTGGGAATCGGAAGCTTTGTGGTGTGCGATCAGTTCGTCGACCGCACCAACGCGCGCAAGGACACCTTCTACGACGGTCCCATGAGCACGCATGTGAGCAGTGCCGACCCGTATTGCCCGGTGCTTCGCGGGCTTCTGGTGGCCGGGTGCCATGACCTGGGCATCGACGTGCACGATGGCGGCACTGTCGTCGTGGTGCAGGGGCCGCGCTTCTCCACCCGGGCCGAGAGCAAGTGGTATTCGTCCATGGGCTGGGACGTTGTGAACATGACCGCCTATCCCGAGGGGCATCTGGCCCGCGAGATGGAGCTGTGTTACGCCAACGTGTCGCTCATCACCGACTACGACGTGGGTCTTGAGGACATGCCGGGCATCGAGCCAGTCACGGTGAAGGAGATCGTGGAGACCTTTCAGCGCAACAACGAGCGCCTTCGCGATCTCCTTTTCGCGGTCATTCCCCGCATTCCGGGACAGCAGGATGACCTGTGCTCCACGGCTCTGGAGCACGCGGTCATCGGCCACTAGCGGTCCACCGGGGCAGCAGATTCCCCGGAACTGCTGCATGACGAGGCATTTCCGCCGGGGCCTCTGATAGAAAACCGCGTCGCACCGGGGAGTCATTCCGACTTCTCCGGGCACACCCGCGGACCAAGGCGTCCGCCCCTTCTGGGGTGGTGTCAGCCGGCCGCGTTCGTATCCCCAGACCTGGAGGACGTTCTTGGCCGGCTTTCTGGCGGACAACAGTGCATGGGTTGCGCTCGTATGTGGGCTTGTCGCCATCGCATACGGCCTCGGTCTTGCCGCATACATTCTTCGTCAGCCTGCGGGCAACGAGAAGATGCGTGAGATCGCCGTAGCAATCCAAGAGGGCGCGAAGGCGTACCTCAATAGGCAGTACGCGATCATCGGCATCGTTGCCGCGGTCCTATTTCTTCTGATCGGTTTCCTCGGCAACGCGGCTGATTCGTCGTTGCTCGGCTGGAAGGCCGCGATCGGGTTCCTTATCGGTGCCGTGGCATCTGCTGCGGCCGGCTTTATCGGCATGAATGTCTCGGTGCGCACCAACGTGCGTACCGCCGAGGCAGCCCGCGGCGGTCTCAAGCCCGCCCTGAGCGTCTCATTCAAGGGTGGCACCGTCACCGGCATGCTGGTTGTGGGTCTCGGGCTTCTGTCCGTGTCGGCCTACTTCCTCATCCTGGGTGGTGACAAGGACGCCGTGGGCCCGCTCGTGGGTCTCGCGTTTGGTGGTTCGCTCATCAGCGTGTTCGCCCGTCTGGGCGGCGGTATCTTCACCAAGGGCGCCGATGTCGGCGCCGACCTCGTGGGCAAGGTCGAGGCGGGCATCCCTGAGGATGACCCCCGCAACCCGGCCGTGATCGCCGACAACGTCGGTGACAACGTGGGTGACTGCGCGGGTATGGCAGCGGATCTCTTTGAGACCTACGCCGTGACCACCGTCGCAGTGATGCTCCTTGGCTCGCTGTTCTTTGCAGGCACCTCAATGAACGCGATCATGTTCCCGCTCATTCTGGGTGCGGCATCGATTCTCACTTCGATCGTGGGCACCTGGTTTGTGCGCCTCGGCAAGCACAACTCCATCACCGCTGCGCTCTACACGGGCCTCGGTGTGGCAGCTGTTCTGTCGGCACTTATCTTCATCCCGATTACGAAGTGGCTCATGGAGGGCGTGATCCCCAGCGGTGCAAATGGGGTCATCCCGGGCTCCTGGGCCAACTACTACTGGGCTGCGCTCATCGGTCTTGTTGTCACCATTCTTCTTGTGGCCATCACCGAGTACTACACCGGCACCATCTGGCCGCCGGTTCGCAGCATCGCCAAGGCATCCGAGACTGGGCACGCGACCAACATCATCGCGGGTCTGGCAGTCAGCCTGAAGTCCACGGCGCTCCCCGTCATCGTTATCGCGGGTGGCATCGTGTCTTCGTATGAACTGGCCGGGTACTACGGCATCGGTGTCGCCGTCATGGCAATGCTCTCGCTTGCCGGAATCGTGGTCGCGCTCGATGCGTACGGCCCGATCACGGACAACGCGGGTGGCATCGCCGAGATGGCAGGTATGCCGGATTCGGTCCGCGCAGTCACCGACCCGCTTGACGCGGTGGGTAACACCACCAAGGCTGTCACCAAGGGCTACGCCATTGGTTCGGCCGGTCTTGCTGCAGTCATCCTCTTCGTCTCGTACGTCGAGGAGCTCAAGGCCGCACTGGGTCGCGCAGGCGACGCAGCACTCACCCTGAGCTTCGACCTCCAGGATCCATTCGTGGTGGTCGGTCTGCTCATCGGTGGCCTCATGCCGTTCATCTTCGCCGCATTCTCCATGGAGGCTGTGGGCAAGGCGGGCGCGCAGGTGGTTGAGGAAGTGCGCAGGCAGTTCCGCGAGAAGCCGGGGATCATGGACGGGACTGAGAAGCCCGACTACGCCGGTTGCGTCAAAATCGTGACGGCATCTGCGCAGAAGCAGATGCTGATCCCGGGTCTCATCCCGATCATCGTTCCCGTCATCATCGCCTTCATCTTTGGCGTTGAGCACGGGCGCATCATGCTCGGAGGCCTCCTTCTCGGCGCCATCGTGACCGGCATCTTCGTTGCCATCTCGATGACCTCGGGCGGTGGGGCGTGGGACAACGCCAAGAAGCTCATCGAGGATGGTGAGTTCGGTGGGAAGGGCTCCAACGCCCACCTGGCGGCGGTGACCGGTGACACGGTCGGTGACCCGTACAAGGACACCGCTGGTCCGGCCATCAACCCGATGATCAAGATCGCCAACATCGTGGCGCTCCTGCTCATCCCCTTCCTGGTCTAGGAACGGCGCTGTGGGGGTCCGGGAAACCGGGCCCCCACTCTGTCGCTCCCGGCAATGGGATCCCGATTCAGTGCGGCTGCGGTTCTCTCGGGGGCCGTGCTCGCCATCGGCATCGCGCAGATTGTGCGCGCTGCGGCAACCGGCGCGGGCGTTATCGCGTGGCTCGTGGGGGTGGCGTTCATCATCGCCGGGGGCGGGCGCTTGGTGCTGTGGTTCAAGGGCCACAGGTAATGCAGCCGCTCCTCGGCTAACGTCACCGCGGTCGTCCGGGAGGAGCGCGGGTGTTCGTGGTGGTCGCTGGTTGCGGAAGAGTTGGCGCGTCAATCGCGCAGAGCCTCATCGACGATGGACATGACGTCAACGTCATCGACCAGAACGCCGAGGCGCTCGGGCGTTTGGGTGACGACTTCCCCGGAAACTTCATTCAAGGTCCTGCGCTCGAGACCACCGTGCTCGAGCGGGCGGAGATCGAGCGGGCCGACGCATTCGTGGCCGCCACCAATGGCGACAACACCAACATCGTCATCGCGCAGGTGGCCCGTGACCGCTACCAGGTGCCATTCGTGATCGCGCGTGTACTCGACCCGTCGCGCGCCAAGTTCTACGCCGAGCAGGGGCTCACGACGATCTGCCCAACCCGCACGGCCATCGAGATGATGGAAGGTGCCCTTCGGGCCTTCGTCGCTGAGTCGGCGGAGGACGCCTGATGTACGCGGTGATCGTGGGCGGTGGAAAGGCCGGCGCCAACGTGGCGCGTGCGATGCTCCGGATGGGCCACGAGGTGAGCATCGTCGAGCACCGCCCCACCCGGTTCGCCACCCTCGAGGCCGAGTTCGAGCACATGGCCCGCTACGGCGACGGCACCGAGCTGTTTGTGTTGGAGGCAGCCGGGACCGCGCGGGCCGATGTATGCATCGCGGTCACCGGTGACGACGAGGACAACATCATCATCGGGCAACTTTCCCGTGACCACTTCGGGGTGGCCAACGTGGTGGCCCGCGTGAATGATCCGCGAAACCAGGAGCACTTCGACCTGCTGGGCATTGCGCCCACGGTGTGTGCCACCGAGTCAATTCTGGCGCTCATTGAGCACGAGGTGCCGCAGCACTCGCTCGTGCACCTGTTCTCGCTGCGGCGCGAGAATCTCGACATTCTCGAGATCGGTGTCGTGGAGGGCAGCCGCGCCGACGGTGCAACCGTGGGAGAACTCTCGATCCCCGACGGCAGCCTCGTCATCAGTGTGCTTCGCAACCGAGTGGGGCGGGTGGCGCATCCGGACACGCTGCTGGCGGCGGGCGATCAGGTCGTGGCCATCGCTGAGCCGGGCCGTGAGTCCGACCTGATGGAGATCTTCGCCGGCGATTAGTAGCCCGGCATCCGTCGCGGCTTGTACGATTGCACCGTTCGTATTCCGAGGGCGCTTGCGTCCGTTCAGGAGGGGCAGATGGCGTCATCCCAGGACCGGCTTCCGCGCGTCGCACACGCAGAGCGTCCGCGTCCCGATGAGAAGATCCTCTGGAAGACCGGTGCCGACCTGAACAACGGTTGGCTCGGCCGCCACGGTACGCTGTATCTCACCGAGCAGCGCCTGGTGTTCGTGCCCACGCCGCTTGATCACTTGCTGCGAGCCAAGCGCCGCGAGATCGCACGCGAGGACATCGAGGCCATCGAGCGGTTTCCGCTCTCGCCAGGCGTGATGCCCCGCGGTGCCAAGCGGCCCCGCATGTACCTGTTCGCCAATGGGGTGAGGTATCAGTTCATGGTCCCGGACCTCGACCCGTGGATCGACATCCTCGAGGTGGTCTACACCCGCGCTCACGAGGCCGACTCATCGGTGCGCATTCCCGAGATCCGTCGCAATGGAATCGAGAATGCACTGCTCGACCTCGCCTAGGGGCACGCGCCCGGGCCTCCGCTAAACTCCCAAATACCATTGGAGTTCGGGGGTATGTGAGTGATCAGCGTGAGTGACCGCAGTCGGGTGGCCGTTCTGGCCCTCGCAGAGATTGCCGCCCGTGGCGGCAGCGCACCGATACCCGTTCTTGAGGTGTCGGAGTGCCGGGGAATCCCACCGCATCAGGTGGAGCAGGTGTTCTCTGCGCTCCGGCGCGCCGGGGTGCTGCAGAGCCAGCGTGGGGTCAAGGGCGGCTACACGCTGCGGCGCGACCCAGCTGACGTCACTGTGCTCGACATCATCGAGGCTGTTGACGGGCCAATCGGCGGCGCGAGCGATGGCACCGGCTGCCCGGTGAGTGAGGTATGGGCCGAAGGCGCATCCCGCCTGGCCAGCGCCTTCCGGTCAGTATCGGTGGCCGACATCGTGGAGCGCGAGGCACGCCGCGCCGACGCACCCATGTTCCATATATAACCGATATGGGTGTCGCTCCGGTTATCGGTATTGCCTGCGCTGTGGTTCACGCGCAGTGGGGGCCATGGCAGCAGCAGGCGGCCGTTGTGGCGGCCGATTACATCCGGCAGGTGCAACGTGCTGGTGGGGTTGCGGTGGTGCTGCCTCCGGACCCCCTGGGTCCCGACCTGCTGCTCGACCTGATCGACGGACTCATGCTCACGGGTGGCAACGACCTCGGGTCCTCGCTGTACGGAGCCGATCCCCACGTCGAGGCCGAGGAAACCGACCACGAGCGTGACCGGTTCGAGGCTGCGCTGGTGCGCAGGGCCATTGATCGGGACATTCCCTTCCTCGGTATCTGTCGTGGCATCCAGGTGCTGAACGTGGCGTATGGCGGCACGCTCCTCCAGCATCTGCCCGAGTCACATGGCAGCGACGATCACCGTCGTACCACCGGCACGTTTGAGGGCAACGATCATCTCGTCAATCTCGAGGCCGGCTCGCTTGCAGCGCAGGCGGCGGGCGAGACCACGCACCGGGTTCCGTCACATCACCACCAGGCGGTGGATCGCATAGGCGAAGGGCTGATCGTGACCGGTCGGTCGGTGGGTGACGACGTGGCCGAGGCGCTTGAGGCGCCGGGGCACCGGTTCGTGCTGGGCGTGCAGTGGCACCCGGAAGCCGACGCCGACAGCGGGGTTATCGCGGCGTTGGTAGAGGCTGCCCGCCAGGCCTGACTCCCCGGGTCAGTTGCCGGCGCGCTCCATGGCGATACCCATGCCCTCAAGGGTCTGCACGCCGCCATTGTCCACGTGGATGATTGGCCCCCGGCCCTCTCTCGCAAGCGCGCTCGCCGCCAGGCCGGCACGCTTGCCCGCCGCACAGATAACGGCGAGGCTTCGGCCCGTCGGGATGTCGCCGGGCCCATCCCGGAATGCCCAGTACGGCCGGTTGACCGACCCGGGGATGTGAAAGGCCATGTACTCGGAGTGGTCGCGCACGTCCACCACGAGAATGTCGGGCTGATCGGACAGAAGGTCGGGGAGATCTACTGCCCGTACGCGCTGGATTGCGGAGGTGGGGAGCCCCTCGTCGAGATAGGCCGAGAAGCCGCCGGCCAGCACACCGATGACCTCACGTCGGCCAACTGCGGCGAGGCGCTCCGCCATATCCCGCGCCTGGACCTCGTCGGAGCCAACCAGCAGCAGTTGGTCGTCGCGGCCAGCGACCAGTGCGGCGCGCGTTGCGAAGCCGCTGCCGGCGGTCGGCACCGAGAGCGAGCGGGGTACGTGGGCGGCAGCAAACGCTGCGGAGCTGCGGCCATCGATCACCAGACCCCCGCCCTCCGCTCTCCTGAGAAACTCCGCACCGTCAAGGGCCGGCGCGGGAGCCGTCGGGGTGATGAGTGGGCCATTGTTCATCCCCACCACGCGGTCCAGATCCGGTGGCTTTACGGCAAGGCGGGCAATGAGCTCGGCGGTGAATGCGCCCGCGTCGATGTCTCGCAGGAGCGGGGAGTGCGCTCGCTCATATCCGATGGTGCTCGAGGTCTTTGCACTGATTGCCGTGCTGCCGCACAGCGATCCGCCGATGTGACCCGGGTAGACCTCGACCCAGTCGGGGAGCGCCATGAGGCGCCCGATGCTCGTGTACTGGTCGCGTGCCCCCTCCTCGGCATCAACGGCCAGGTCGGGGCGTCCGACGTCGCCCACAAAGAGGGAGTCTCCGGTGAGCACCGCCCACGGATCGTCGCCCCTGCTGGCATCGACCACCAGCATGCCGGTGTGCTCGGGCCGGTGGCCAGGGAGGTGCATTGCCTCAAGCCGCACCTGACCGAGGTCGACGATGGCCCCATCGGGGAATGCCTCGTGGGGGAAGGCCGCACCGGCGAGGGGACTCACGTGCATTTGGGCACCGGTTGCCTCGTGAAGGCGTCCACGGCCCGACACGTGGTCGGCATGCGTGTGCGTTTCCAGAATGTGGCCGATCCGCATACCCCGCGAGGCCGCAGCCTCGAGATACGGGCTGATGTCCCACTGAGGGTCGATGACAGCGGCAACGCCGCTCTCGGGATCTCCCACGATGTACGAGGCACACCCCAGGTCCTCGTTGATGATCTGTCTGAAGAGCATCGCGCCTCCGCCCAGTGAAACCCATTGGATCTTCCGGGATTGTGGCGCATGGGGGCGGACGCGCTGAAACGCGTGCGGCCGATGGAACACCGGGATTCCCGTGCGCTTTACGGGGATCAGCGCTGGTAGCCTGAGTGCATGCCCATTATTGAATCCATGACCGACCTCGTCGGAAACACCCCGTTGGTGCGACTCTCCCGTCTCTCGGAGGGCACAGGCGCAACCATTCTGGGCAAGCTCGAGTCTGCCAATCCGGCGGGCAGTGTGAAGGATCGCATCGGCCTCGCAATGGTGGAGGTGGCGGAGCGCGAGGGCCTGCTGATACCGGGCGAGAGCGTCATCGTGGAGCCCACATCGGGCAACACCGGCATCGCGCTCGCATTCGTGTGCGCGGCACGCGGGTACAAGTGCATCCTCACGATGCCCGAGACCATGAGCATGGAGCGCCGGGCACTGCTCAAGGCCTACGGCGCTCAGTTGGTGCTCACTCCGGGTACAGAGGGCATGCGTGGCGCCATTGCGCGAGCGCAGGAGATCGCGGCTGAGACGCCCGGCGCGTTTGTGCCCCAGCAGTTCGAGAACGCCGCCAACCCCGACATCCACGCCAGCACGACGGCCGAGGAGATCTGGGCCGACACCGATGGAGCCGTCGACATCTTTGTCGCCGGGGTGGGAACGGGCGGCAGCATCACCGGCGTGGGGCGCGTGCTGAAGGAGCGCAAGCCCGGCGTCCAGATTGTGGCGGTGGAGCCCACCGACTCACCCGTGCTCTCCGGAGGCGATCCCGCACCGCACCGCATTCAGGGCATCGGCGCCGGGTTCGTGCCGGGCATCCTCGACACGTCGGTGTACGACGAGATCATTCAGGTGACGGCGGAGGATGCCTTCGAGACCTCGCGCAATCTGGCAAGGGACGAGGGCGTACTCACGGGCATCTCGGCTGGGGCCAACGCGTGGGCCGCGCTGCAACTGGCAAAGCGCCCCGAGAATGCCGGCAAGGTGATCGTCACGATCATCTGCGACACGGGGGAGCGGTACCTCTCCACGGCGCTGTTCACCGAGGCCTAGATCCCGGAGGGCGTCACGCCTTCTTGATCAGCAGTTCGCGTGTGCCGCGGTGGCGAAAGCCCAGGGCGGCAGTGAACGCACGGGCGTCGGGAGTGTCCTCGGGGTCGGCGAGAAGGTGGGTACCCCCCGCGAGTCGGACCGCACGCGCGGCCGACCCGAGCAGCATGCGTCCCACGCCCTTGCGCCGCTCGTCGGGCACCACCGCCATCCACCACACGATCCCCTCGGGGACCTGGGTGAAGCAGAAGCCGATGATGCGGTCGCCGCGAAGTGCCACGGTGAAGTCGCCCTGTCCCGCGCCCTGGGCATATCCCGTGGGGCGCCCCATGGCCTTGAACGTGGCAAGGCCGTCGAGGGCGTCCCACTCAGCGTCTTCGTAGCGCTCGGCCATGTCATTTGAGTACGTGAGGAGCCGCACCCCGTCGGCACCCGGTGCGGCCGGCATACCGTCGATGGCGCGGCTCACCGTAAACGTGGTGGCGTAGGGCTCGAATCCCGCGTCGCGCAATAGCGGGAGGGCTGGATCAGTGGGATCCAGCGACACGTCCCAGGGTGCAGCCACCGGCAGTGCCGCCAGCAGGCCGGCGACCTCTGCTGCGTCGTGCACACGGATGTTGTCCAGGCGGGCAGCCCGGGACGTGGGGGAGGGGCCCACCTGGCAGGACGCCCCGCCTGAGGTCACGCTAGAGAAGGTACGGCTCCAGGTCGTCCACCCTCACACCGGTGTCCTCCAACCATGCCCTGGCCTCGGCGACGGCGTCGGGCTCACCGGCGATCTCAAGAATCACCCATCCGGTGCGGTCACGAACATCGGCACGCCGGATGTTGCACACGACGTCGTGCTCAGTGGAGAGCCGGTGCACGACGGGCTCGCGCACGAGGGTCTCAGGAAATGTCAGTCGGACGCGGATGCTTGCCATAAGAGGTCTGCCTCAGCAGGGGCGGGAATATACTCGCCACATGGCTACCGGACCCGTCTCGCGTTTCACGTCATCCCTGCGCCGCGATCTCGACGCTGCCCGAGAGCGTGACCCAGCCGCCAGGTCAGATGCCGAGATGGTCCTCACCTACCCCGGCCTTCACGCAATCTGGCTGCACAGGGCCGCGCACGGCATGGAGCAGCGCAAGTGGCATCTGCCCGCGCGCATGGTCAGCCAGTTCTCCAGATTTCTCACTGGGATCGAGATCCACCCGGGTGCAACCATCGGGCCCGGATTCTTCATCGACCACGGTATGGGTGTGGTGATCGGCGAGACGACCGAGATCGGCGAGGACGTCACGATCTACCAGGGCGTCACCCTCGGGGGCACGGGCAAGCACGGTGGCAAGCGTCATCCCACAGTGCGCGATGGCGTCACGGTGGGCGCCGGTGCATCGGTGCTGGGGCCGCTTGAGGTGGGGGAGGGCGCCAAGATCGGTGCAGGTTCAATTGTGGTGAAGGACGTGCCCGCGAACTCCACCGTGGTCGGCAATCCGGGAAAGCCGGTCATCGTCGATGGTCAGCGCGTTGATCCTCAGACCCTGCACCACCCCGATCTCGATCACACACGACTTCCCGACCCGGTCGCAGAGGCCCTTGACTGCCTCATCGGGCGAGTTGAGGAGCTCGAGGCCGAACTCGCGGCCCTTCGCGCCGGGGTTGAGCCTCCGCCGAAGAGCGACGAGGCAGACTGCCGCGATGGCGTGCGCGACCGCATCCGCGAGGCCCGTGCGGCCTCATCCGACGCGGCGTAGCGCGCGCTCCGCACACCGTCCCGCCGTCCGCTCGCGGCGCTAGATTCGCCCGGTGAGTACCGACCTCCTCTCGAGCCTCAATCCACCCCAGCGCGAGGCCGTCACTCACGGTGACGGGGCCATGTTGGTGCTGGCCGGCGCGGGCTCGGGCAAGACCCGGGTCATCACCCATCGCATCGCACATCTGGTGCGCGAGCGCGGTGTTCCGGTTGGTCAGATCCTGGCGATCACCTTCACCAACAAGGCGGCTGGCGAGATGCGCGAGCGCATTCTCGAGCTGGTGGGGCCCGAGGCACGTGGGCTGTGGGCATCCACATTCCACTCGGCCTGTGCCCGCATTCTTCGCATCGAGCACGCGGCGGCCGGTTACGAGCGGTCGTTCACCATTTACGACGACGGTGACCAGCAGCGCCTCATGCGGGCGGTTATCGCAGAAGAGGGGCTCGACCCGAAGCGCACCACGCCGCGCGCGGTGCTTGGCGTCATCTCATCCGCCAAGAACGAGCTCAAGGGCCCGTCTGAGGTGGAGGACGATGCCAACGGCGACTACGGCGTCGAGGTGATCTCGCGCCTGTACAAGCGGTATCAGGACCGCCTTATCGCCAACCAGGCCATGGACTTCGACGACCTGCTCATGGTCACTGTGCAGCTATTGCGGCGCGACCCGGTGGTGCGGGAGCGGTGGCAGCGTCGGTTTCGCCATGTGCTGGTGGACGAGTATCAGGACACCAACCACGCCCAGTACTGGCTGGTGCGCATTCTCGCCGAGCCCGAGCGCAATGTGATGGTTGTGGGCGACGATGACCAGGGCATCTACTCGTGGCGCGGCGCTGACATCCGGAACATCCTTGAGTTCAAGGCCGACTATCCCGATGCGGTCACCATTCCTCTTGAGCAGAACTACCGGTCGAGCGCCACGATCCTTGCCGCAGCCAATGCTGTGGTTGAGCGCAACCGTGGTCGCCACCCCAAGGTGTTGTGGACCGACCGTGAGAGCGGCGAGGACGTCATCATCGCGTCGTCCGCCGACGAGTACGAGGAAGCCCGCATGGTGGTGCGGGAGGTTGGGCGGGCCATTGCCGAGGGCAGGCCGCTTGATGAGGTCGCCGTCTTCTACCGCACGCATGCGCAGAGCCGGGTAATCGAGGACCAACTGGTGCGCTCAGGCATCAATTATCAGGTGCTCGGGGGGCCACGGTTCTACGAGCGGGTCGAGGTGAAGGACCTCATGGCCTATCTGCGGGTGGTGGCGAACCCTGCCGACCGCGAGGCGTTCACCCGCGCTGCGGGCAGCCCAAAGCGCGGCCTCGGCCCTGCGGCGCTGGCCCGCGTGGCCCAGGCCGCAGAGGGCCGCGCGGTGCCGATGGACTCAGTGGCGCGCGAGGCCGACCTCGTGCAGGGGCTCAATGCATCCCAGCGGGAGGCCCTCGGCACGCTCGGGGCCCTGTTCGAGCGGCTGCGGGCGATGGATGCGAGCGGATCACCGCCCGCGCGGGTGATGGAGACCGCAATTGAGGAGTCGGGCATTCGTGAGGCGCTCCTCGCCGATGGTCCGGCCGAGTCGGGCATTGGGCGGCTCGACAACCTGCAGGAACTCGTTGGCGTGGCGGTGGAGTACGCGGCACGTGCAGAGGAGCCGACGCTCGGGGGGTTTCTCGAAGAGGTGGCGTTGGTATCGGCGGTGGACGAAGCCGATGAGGATGGCGGCCGGGTCACCCTCATGACCGTGCACAACGCCAAGGGGCTTGAGTACGACGTCGTTATCGTCACCGGGCTCGAAGAGGGGCTCTTCCCGCACATGCGGTCGATTGACGACCCTGACAGCCTCGAGGAGGAGCGTCGCCTGTGTTACGTGGCGCTCACTCGCGCACGCGAGCGACTCATTCTCTCGCACGCCGATGCCCGCACGCTGCGGGGCAATCGCATGTACTCAATTCCCTCACGATTCATCGATGAGATTCCTGCGGAGGCCACCGGCCGTCCGGAGCCGGTCGTGCTCGACTCGCCCTTCGGCGACAGCGAGTCGTTCGCGGTGCCGACGTTCGATGTCGGGGACGCCGTGGTGCACGAGTCGTTTGGGGAGGGCGTCATTATCGGGGTGCAGCAGCGAGGCCGACTTATCCAGGTGCGGTTCGACGACAAGGAGCGTTTGCTGATGGCGGACATGGCCCCCATGAGGAGGCTCGGCTGATGGCCGCGCGAGTGATTGATGGTCGCGATGGGGCCCGACGTGTGCGGGAGCGGGTCGCCGAGGGCTGCGCTGCGTTTGAAGCGCGCCACGGACGCAAGCCCGGGCTCGTGGGTATCCAGGTGGGCGACGATCCCGCCAGCGAGATCTACCAGCGCAATAAGGCGCAGCAGGCCGAGGAAGTCGGCATGACCGTGGAGCGCATCAAGCTTCCGGTGGGTACGACGCAGGCAGAGATCGACGCCCTGCTCGACCGTCTCGACGCCGACGACGGGGTCGACGGCATGCTTGTGCAGTTGCCGGTGCCTGGCCCCCTTACCGAGCCGGCGATCGCCGCCCGTATCTCGCCGGCGAAGGACGTCGACGGATTCTCTCCGGTCAACATCGGCCACCTCGTGCGGGGTGAGCCGTGTCTTCGCCCATGTACTCCGAGCGGCGTCATGTGGCTGCTCGACGACGCCGGGGTTGATCTGGAGGGGGCAAATGCTGTGGTGGTGGGGCGCAGCGTCATCGTGGGCAAGCCGCAGGCGCTCATGCTGCTGGAGCGCAACGCCACCGTGACCATCGCGCATTCGCGTACGCGCGACCTGCCCGCCGTCTGCCGTCAGGCCGACGTGCTGGTGGTTGCCGTGGGCCGCGCCGAAATGGTGAAGGCAGACTGGGTAAAGCCCGGCGCCATAGTCATCGATGTGGGGATGAATCGCCTCGACGATCGCCTGTGCGGCGACGTCGCCTACGACGAGGTTTCGCAGGTGGCGGGTGCCATCACTCCCGTTCCCGGGGGCGTGGGACCCATGACAATCGCTTTCCTACTGGCCAACACCCTCCAATCCGCCGAACGGCGGATGGGAGACGAACCGACAAAGGGAATCATCACGTGAAGATTGCGATCTTCGGCGGCACCGGCGACCTCGGTCGCGGTCTCGCCATCACCTTCGCCGCAGCGGGCCACGAGATCATCGTGGGATCACGCAGCCAGGAGCGCGCCGATCAGGCCGCCGAGGGTCTGCGCGAGGCATACCCCGACGGCAACTTTGTGCCCATGGAGAATGGTGCCGCTGCGGCTGCTGGCGACATGGCTGTGCTCTCCATCCCATGGGAGGGAATCGAGCAGACCATTCCTGCGCTGGCCGAGCCACTCGCCGGCAAGGTGCTGGTCACCGTGGTCAACGCGCTCAAGTTTGGGAAGAGCGGCGCGATGGCCGTGCTCGACCTCCCTGCACCGTCGTGCGCGCACCAGATCCAGGAGTTGGCGCCCGATGCCAAGGTCGTCGTGGCGTACAACAACCTGCCCGCTGCCGGGCTGCAGGCGCGTCACCGCATTGAGGGCGATGTGTTGGTGTGCGGCAAGAGCAAGGAGGCCCGTGAGGCCGTCGTCGCACTCACCCAGGACATCCCCGGGTGCCGCGGCCTTGATGCCGGTCCACTGGCCAATGCCATCATCGTTGAGGGTATGACGGCGATCATCATCAACCTCAACAAGCGCTACGGCGGTGAGGGCTCGATCAACATCACCGGCCTGGAGAACGCTCCCGCGCGCTCCTGATTGCCGCTGATCACCAGCCGGCGCGCACGGGCTCACTGCCCGCGCCGCCCGGTTGGTGATCAGGCGTAGCCGAGCTCCCCGAGCCGGTCCTCATCCAGTCCGAGATGGTGGCCCAGCTCGTGCAGCACGGTGATACGCACCTGGTGGCGCAACGTCTCGGGGTGGGGGAAGTGCTCGATCATCGGGTGCATGTAGATGGTGATCCTGGGCGGCATTCCGAGTGACGGCATGCTCCCCACCGTGATGGGGTATCCCTCGTACAGCCCGTAGAGCGATCGACCCGGGGCGTGCGACTCAACGAGAAGGGCGACGTCGGCGAGCGCCGCTGCGAACGGCTCGGGAATACCCTCGACCGCCTCGTCAACCAGTCGTTCAAATTCGGCTCGGTCATCCACGGCGGCGAGGGTATCGCCGCGGCGCAGGGTCACAACCCCGAACGGTGCCCGTGTTCCCATCCCAGGTGCACAGGGGTGACGTCACAACCGCCCCGCAGGGCGATCACACCCGGGGTGCCCTCAATCATGCGGCCCACGACCACGGTGTCCCGGGGCAGCGCCACTCCCGGCGCAATCGCAGCGAGCAGGGCGTAGTCCTCGCCGCCAGTGCTGGCGAGAAGGTCGGGCTCCAGACCGAGGGCGGCCGCCACGTGATCCACCCCCGGCGCCCTTGGAACGGCATCCAGATCGATCTCTGCGCAAAGGCCACTCGCACGCGCCATACGGCTTGCGTCGAGGAGCAGTCCGTCGGAGATGTCCATGAGCGCACCCGCCCCGCAATCGGCGAGATGGTGGCCACGTGAGAGCAGGGGCGTGGGTCGCCGGTGGCAGTCAACGAGCGCGTCGCGCTCGGCGAGCCCAGTTCCAAGGAGCGGATCATCGAGAATCAACAGCCCCGCGGCCGAACCCCCGAGGGCTCCGGTGACCACCAGACGATCGCCCAATCGCGCGCCGCTTCTGAGCACCGGGCGTACGCCGTGGCGCATGCGCCCGGTCACCGTCACCGCCAACGTGAGCACAGGCGCATCGGTGATGTCGCCCCCGGCCACCGTGAACCCGTACTGCGCGGCCATCTCCTCCATGGCCCCGTACATCTGGTCAACGTCGTCGGCGGTGATGTCGGGCGGCACCCCAAGTCCAATCAGCACGGCCACGGGATCCGCCGCCATCGCCGCAATGTCGGACAGGTTCACCGCCAACGCTTTGTGCCCGATGTCAGCGGGGGAGTGGGTGGACCTTTGGAAGTGCACACCGTCGACGAGCATGTCGAGTGCCATCACCATGCCATTGGCCAGTACCGCTGCGTCGTCACCGACACCGGTCACCACCTCACCGCGCACGCCCACGCGGCCAGCAATTCGCTCAATAAGTTCGCGCTCGTCGGCCACGATCCGACGGTACCACCCCCGCCGCGACGGCTCGGCTACAGTCCGCCGCCGATGATCGACGACACCACCGTCCGCCACGTAGCCCGACTGGCCCGCCTGCGCCTCGATGATGCCGAGGAGCAAGTGATGCGCGAGGAGCTCTCGGGCATTCTCGAGCACATCGACGCCATCCGGGCGATGGACCTCGACGGCGTTCCGCCCACCACCCACGTGATCCAGCTCGAGAACGTGCTGCGCGCCGACGAGCCACGGCCGGGGTTGTCGCAGGAGGACGCCCTCCGCGAGGCGCGCGCCGTGGTGGATGGATCGTTCGAAGTGCCGAGGATGGACTGATGGGGCTCCGCGACCTCAGTGCCACCGAGCAGATCGCCGAATTGGCCGCCGGCCGCGTGTCGTCACTCGATTTGGTGGACGCGCACCTCGACGCCATCGCCCGCGACGACGTGGAGGCATTCCTCGCCGTTGATGCCGAGGGCGCACGGGCGCGCGCCCGCGAGATCGACGCGCTCCCCGAGCGGCCGCCGCTCGGCGGTATCCCCCTTGGCGTGAAGGACGCACTGTCGACCCGGGACATCGTTACGACGTCGGGGTCGAAGATGCTCGAGGGGTTTCGGCCCGTGTACACGGCAACGTGTGTCGCCCGCCTTGAGCAGGCCGGTGCCGTGGTGGTGGGCAAGACCAACATGGATGAGTTTGCAATGGGGTCATCCACCGAGAACTCCGCCTACAAGAACACGCTCAACCCGTGGGATCACGACCGGGTTCCTGGTGGCTCGTCTGGCGGGTCCGCTGCCGCGGTATCCGCCCGCGAGGTGCCCTGGTCACTCGGTTCCGACACCGGCGGCTCCATCCGGCAGCCAGCCGCCCTGTGCGGCATCGTCGGCATGAAGCCCACGTACGGGGCCATCTCACGGTACGGCCTCATTGCCTTCGCGTCGTCACTCGACCAGGTGGGCCCATTCGCCCGCACCGTCGCTGACGCCGCTGTGCTGCTGAAGCACATGGTCGGCCACGACCCGATGGACTCCACGTCATTGGAGTGGCCCGCCCCCATTGATGTGCCGATGGCCACTGATCTCGCGGGCCTGCGCATCGGCGTGGTGGAGGAGTTGATGGGCGAGGGCATCGACCCCGGCGTGAAGGCCGCTGTGGAAGCCGCGCTGGTGAAGGCCGAGGCGCTCGGAGCCACCATCGTCCCGGTGAGCCTTCCCACGGCGCTCAGCGGCCTCGCCACCTACTACGTGCTGGCGCCAGCGGAGTGCTCGGCCAACCTCTCCCGGTTCGACGGCATCCGGTATGGCCCGTCGGCCGAGGCCGACAACCTTCTCGACCAGTACGAAGTCACCCGCGGGCGGCTGTTCGGCCCCGAGGTGAAACGACGCATCATGCTGGGCACATTCGCGCTGGCGTCCGGCTACTACGACCAGTACTACGGACGGGCCCAGCGGGTGCGCACGCTCATCGTCCGCGAGTTCGCGCAGGCATTTGAAGGCGTGGACGTGCTCGCCTCACCCACATCACCCACTGTGGCCTTTCCGATCGGCGACCGCACGGCCGACCCATATGCGATGTACCTGGCCGACGTCTGCACGATCCCGGCGAGCCTTGCCGGGCTTCCGGCGATCTCGATCCCGTGTGGGCTCTCTGATGGTCTGCCCGTTGGGCTGCAGCTGGCGGGTCCGGCCTTCAGCGAGAACCGTCTTCTCGACGCCGCACATGCACTGGAGCAGGTCATCGCGTTCGACACCCGCCCCCCGGGGCTCGTCACATGAGCGATCTTGAGCCGGTCATCGGCGTGGAGATTCACGTGCAGCTGTCCACGCGCACCAAGATGTTCTGCGGCTGCGCGCCGTCGTTTGGTGATGCGCCCAACACGCATACGTGCCCGGTATGCCTCGCGCATCCCGGCGTGCTGCCGGTGGTCAATGGGGAGGCGGTCCGCAGGGCGCTTATCATCGGCCTCGCGCTCGGCTGTGAGATCGCCCCCCGCTCGATCTTCCACCGCAAGAACTACTTCTATCCGGATCTGCCCAAGGCGTACCAGATCTCCCAGTTCGACATTCCCATCTGCGGCCGGGGCGAGTTCACGGCCATCCGGGAGGACGGCAGCGAGCTGACGGTGGGCATCACGCGGGCGCACCTCGAGGAGGATGCCGCCAAGCTCACGCACGGCGGCGGCCGTCGTGCCGGGGCCGATGGCTCGGTTGTGGACTTCAACCGGGGCGGCACCCCGTTGGTGGAGATCGTCACCGAGCCCGACCTCCGATCCGCGGCCGACACCGCCATCTTCCTGCGCCAGCTTCGCCAGACGCTCCTGTTTCTCGGGGTGAGCGACTGCTCGATGGAGGAGGGGTCGATGCGTGCCGACGCCAACGTGTCGGTGCGCCCCGTGGGCAGCCAGACGCTGGGCGTCAAGACCGAACTCAAGAACATGAACTCCTTTCGGTTCCTCGAGCGGGGCGTCGAAGCCGAGATCGCCCGGCAGCGCGAGATCATCGCGTCCGGGGGCCACGTGCAGCAGGAGACGGTTCACTACGAGCCCGACACCGGCCACATCACGTCGCTGCGCTCAAAAGAGGAGTCGCACGACTACCGGTACTTCCCCGAGCCCGATCTGGTGCCCGTGGCGCCGGACCCGGCATGGGTGGAGCAGTTGCGCACAGAGCAGCCGGAGTTGCCGATCCCGCTGCGCCGCCGCCTCGTCGATGAGATGGGTCTCACGCAGGAGGACGCCGAGGTGATCACCGGCAGCCCGGAACTGGTCGCCTACTTCATGGAGGCCGCAGGGCTCGCCGACCCGAAGTCCTGCGCGAACTGGATTCGCGGGGAGCTGCGCGCGCAGTTGCGCGAGTTGGGACAGGAGCCCTGGCAGTCGAACGTCACGCCCGCTCATGTCGCCGCGCTGGTCGGCTTGCTGGCCGAGGGCACGGTGTCGGTGCCGGCGGCCAAGGAGGTGCTCGCAGGCGTCATCGAGACCGGCGACGATCCAGCCACGGTCGTTGAGGCCCGCGGTCTCGGGCAGATGGACGCCGGTGACCTCTCGGCAATCATCGCCGAGATCGTCAATGCCAATCCGGATCAGGCGCAGCAGTTGCGCGATGGAAAGGACAAGGTCATGGGCTTCTTCGTTGGCCAGGCGATGAAGCGCACAGGCGGGCGTGCCGAGCCACAGGCGGTCCAGGCGCTCGTTCGCGCGGCGGTCCTCGGGGAATAGGAGTCGTCTCACTCCGGCCTTGGGCCGGGGTGGGGTATGCTCCCGCGCCGTGAACCAGCACACACTCTCCGTCCTTGTCGAGAACAAGCCCGGCGTGCTCTCGCGCGTTGCCGGCATGTTCACCCGACGTGGCTACAACATCGACTCCCTCGCGGTGAGTCCCACCGAGCGCGACGACCGGTCGCGCATGACGATCACCGTGGACGCCTCGCGCTTCCCCGTCGAGCAGATCACCAAACAGCTCGACAAGTTGATCAACGTCATCAAGGTGCGCGATCTCGATCCCGAGAACATGGTCGCTTCCGAGCTTGGCCTGTTCAAGGTCAGCACCAGCGAGTGCCCGCGGGCGGAGGTACTTGCAATCGTTGACATCTTCGAAGGGAAGATTGTCGACGTCACGCGCGACTCCCTGATCATCCAGGCCACCGGCACCACCGCCGAGCTCGAGAACCTCGAGGAGCTCCTGCGGCACAACGGTCTGGTCGAGATGGTCCGTACCGGCGTCGTGGCCCTTGGCCGCGGCAACACGACCACCTAGGCGAAGAAAGCCCTACATGACGACTGATGCGATCCAGATGATTTACGACGCCGACGCCGATCTCGGCCTGCTCGACGGGAAGACCGTGGCCATCATCGGCTACGGCAGCCAGGGCCATGCCCACGCGCTGAACCTGAAGGAGTCGGGCGTGAATGTGGTGGTTGGGCTTCGCCCCGACTCGAAGAGCGTCGCCAAGGCGACCGCCGACGGGCTTGTGGTCCTCGCGCCGCTCGAGGCCGCGACGAAGGCCGATCTCATCATGATCCTCGTCCCCGACGAGATCATGGGCGATGTCTACGCCGCCGAGATCAAGGACGGCATCGAGCCCGGCAACATGCTCCTCTTTGCCCACGGCTTCTCGATCCACTTCGACCAGATCGCGCCCCCGGAGGGCGTGGATGTGGCCATGGTGGCCCCCAAGGGCCCCGGTCACCTCGTGCGCCGCCAGTTCACCGAGGGCAAGGGCGTGCCCGGGCTCATGTCCGTCCACGTGGACGCAACCGGCAATGCACAGGGCCTTGCCCGTGCGTATGCCAAGGGCATCGGCTGCACCCGCGCCGGCGTCATCCCCACCACCTTCCGCGACGAGACCGAGTCGGATCTCTTCGGCGAGCAGGTCGTGCTGTGCGGCGGGCTCACCGAGCTGGTGCGTGCCGGGTTCGACACACTCACCGAGGCGGGATACCCGGCCGAACTCGCGTACTTCGAGTGCCTGCATGAGGTCAAGCTCATCGTCGACCTCATGTACGAGAAGGGCATCGCCGGCATGCGGTACTCCATCTCGAACACCGCCGAGTACGGCGACCTCACGAGGGGCACGCGCATCATCACCGAGGACACCCGCGCCGAAATGCGGCAGATCCTCAAGGAGATCCAGAGCGGCGAGTTCGCCAAGGAGTGGCTGGCCGAGAACAAGGCAGGCCGCCCGAACTTCAATGAGATCGAGCAGCGCCAGGCCGATCACCCGATCGAGCACACCGGTAAGAAGCTGCGCGGCATGATGGACTGGATCGACACCGAGTTCTGATCCCCGCGGTGGCCTCCGCGCGCATGCCGCGCGGAGGCCCAATCGCATCTCCGCCTGCCCAGACACGCCCAGGAGGCGACCCAGAACATGAGCGACCGTCCCCGCATCCTCGTCACAGAGAAGATCGCCGAGGGAGGCATCGAGGTGCTGCGGCAGATCGGCGACGTCGACGTCGAGCTCGAGTGGTCGAAGGAGGATCTCGCCGACCGCATCGCGCCCTACGACGCACTGGTGGTGCGCAGCGCCACCAAGGTGACCGCCGAGCTCATTGAGCGCGCGGAGAATCTTCGGGTCGTGGGTCGTGCGGGGACAGGCGTGGACAACGTGGACGTCGAGGCGGCCACCGGCCGGGGCATCATCGTCGTCAACGCCGCCGGATCGAACGCGGTATCGGCGGCCGAGCATGCCATCGCGCTGCTTCTCGCCCAGGCCCGCAACATCCCACAGGCCCACATGAGCCTGGTTGCCGGCAAGTGGGAGCGCGCCAAGTTTGGTGGCATTGAGGTGACCGGCAAGACCCTCGGGGTGATCGGATTCGGGAATATCGGTCAGATGGTGGCCGAGCGTGCGCTGGGGCTTTGCATGCGGGTGGTTGCGTACGACCCGTTTGTGGCCGAGGCCCGTTACCGCGAGATGGGGGTCGAGAAGGTTGAGACCCTCGAGGAGATCTACGGCGCGAGTGACTTCATCTCGATCCACGTGGCGTCCACACCTGAGACGCGCGGGTTCATCAATGCCGAGGCGATCGAGGCGATGAAGCCGGGCGTCCGGATCATCAACGACGCCCGCGGCGATCTCATCGACGAGGCGGCGCTTATCGCCGGCGTGCTGAGCGGCAAGGTGGGTGGCGCTGCAATCGACGTATTCCCCGAGGAGCCCACCACCGAAAGCCCGTTCTTCGGGGTCGACGGCATCATCGTCACTCCGCACCTCGGGGCCTCGACTGCAGAGGCGCAGGACCGCGCCGGTACGGCCGTGGCAGAGCAAGTGGTGGCGGCGCTCACCGGCGGAGTTGTCACCAGCGCCGTGAATATTCCGGCCGTCAGCCCGGAGACCATGGCGACACTTGGGCCCTTCCTGCCGCTGGCAGGGCATCTCGGTCGCCTGGCTGCGGGTATCGCGGGGGGCATCGACGAGCGCATCGAGGTGTTGTGCGAGGGCGATCTGGCCGAGCACGACACCCGCCTCATCACCACAGCGGTTCTGGTGGGTGCGCTGTCGGGAAACATGGTGGAGCCGGTCAACATGGTCAACGCGCAGGGAATTGCCCGTGTCCGCGGAATCGAGTGGTCCGAGTCGGCATCGCCGCGATCA
>JBMOGE010000032.1:0-22544 GCA_049318525.1 Miltoncostaeaceae bacterium | reverse complement strand
ACTCGGGTAGCGCTCCGATGCCGTGGAATGCACCAGCCGTCGCCACGAGGATGAACAGCGGCATGATGAGCGACGGGATGAACACCGACGGCACCCGGCGCACCAGCAGCAGGTTGCGCCCGGCAAGCCCAAGGCTCACGGCGAGACCCTTCATCATGCGGCCACCCGCAGTCGTCGGCGAAGGGCAAGTGCGGAGGCGCCAACGGTGATGAGTGCAAGGCCGAGAGCGATCCCGATGCCGGCCAGTGCTGTCCACACCGTGGCGCCCCCGATGATCTCAAGCCGCATTGACTCCACCAGATAGGTGATGGGGTTCAGCGCGGCCACGTCGTGGTACCAGCCCACCATGGTGTCGAGTGGAAAGAATGCCGACGAGAAGAAGAGCAGCGCGAAGAAGAGCGGGAACATTCCCTGCACGGCTTCGCCGGACCCGGTGCGAAGCGCGAGAAAGACCCCGAGGCCCCCCACAGCAGCCGCGAAGAGCGATGCGATGACCACCACCACGATGATGCCGATCAGCCCGCCATCGACCCTCGCCCCGAAGATGGCTGCGACCGCGATGAACAGCAGCGCCTGTCCCACACCAAGGGCGATAGATGCACCCAGCCGGCCGGTGAGGATGGATGTGCGCGAGGTGGGGGAGGCCACGAGGCGGTCGAAGAAGCCACCCTCGATGTCGGTGGCGAACGCCGCGCCGGCGGTCGTGCCACCAATCAATACGCCCTGGATGATGGCGCCGGACACCGCAAAGTCGAGGAAGCTCCGCACAGGGGGGAAGCCCGGGATGGTTCCCGGCGCGCCGCCGAACGAGGCCGTGAAGATGGCCATGAGCACCAACGGAAAGAAGAGCGCGGGAAACCACGCCTGCGGCAGCCGCATCGTGGTGACGATTGAGCGCCAGGCGAGCGCAGCGGTCTGCCTGATGACGGGGAGGGCCGCCGTCATGCGGTGGCGTCGTCCGATCCCGCAAGGTGACGACCCGTGCTGGCAAGGAATACGTCGTCAAGCGTGGGCTCGGCCAGATCGATCTCCGCGAAGCGCACGCCGGCGTCATCGAGCGCACGCACGGCGTCGGCCATGGCGGTCGATCCTCCCGGAAGGCGCACCGCAGCACCGCCCTCGCGGGCGCCCGGCACCATCTCTCCAAATCCGGCGAGCACCCGTGCAACGTCGTCCGGGGTGGATCCCTCGGCAGCCACCACTGAGAGCAAGGGGTGACCGATGCCAGCCTTGAGCGCCTTGGGCGTGCCATCGGCCACGATCTGCCCGCCATCGATAATGGCCACGCGGTCGGCCAGCTGGTCGGCCTCCTCGAGGTACTGGGTGGTGAGGAAGACGGTGGTGCCGTGCTCCACGTTGAGCCGGCGTACCTCATCCCACAGGGTCACGCGGGACACCGGATCAAGGCCGGTGGTGGGCTCATCGAGAAACAGCACCACGGGCTCGTGCACCAGCGAGAGGGCGAGGTCGAGGCGACGCCGCATTCCCCCCGAATAGGTGCCCACACGGCGGTCGGCGGCGTCCTCCAGATCGACCCTGCCGAGCAGCACGTCGGCACGGGCCCGGCACTCGGCACGCTTCATCCCGTGCAGCACACCCTGCAGCCTCAGAAGTTCGCGGCCGGTCATGTATGGGTCGATGGCCGCATCCTGCAGCGCAACGCCGATGCGACGCCGCACGACGCCGGGCTCCTTCATCACGTCGTGCCCAGCCACAATCGCGGTACCCGACGTGGGCCGCAGCAGCGTGGTGAGCATGCGCACCATGGTGCTCTTGCCCGCGCCGTTGGGGCCGAGAAAGCCGAAGATGCCGCCGGATTCGACGGTGAGGGACACTCCGTCAACCGCTTTGATGCCGCCCTTGTACTCCCGGACGAGATCCCGTGTCTCAACTGCTTGATCGCTCACGTATGCGAGCGTAGCCGCAGCGTCACACCCACGTTGTCCCCTTCGGGCCTCGCTATGGTTTTGACATGCCGAAAGAGGATCAGGCCGCCCGACTTGCCCGACTCGCCCGTGAGGCCCACGAGCGGGTCGAGGCCCGTGATCTCGCTGCCGATGGCGCAGGTGCGAGTGATGCGCACCATCATCCGGCCGAGGCGGCGACCGATGCAGATGCCCGTGAGCGGCAGCTGCAGGCGGCGCTTCGTCTGAAAGTTGAGGAGGAGCGCCTGATCCGGGCAGCCGAGGCGGCGGAGCGCGGCGAATACGGCACGTGCACCGACTGCAGCGAGCAGATCCCCGAGGCCCGACTCATGATCGTGCCCGGTGCCGAGCGGTGCGTCGCGTGCCAGGAGACGGCGACCGGGCGCCGTCGTTAGGGGTCGTGGCGCACGATGGGACGCGCGAGTCGCCACGCGATGACGGTCCCCAGCGTCCAGACGATGCCCGCGACGGCCACATGCATCCACACAGTGGCCCACGGCAGTTGCGTGTACCACTGCACCTCCCCGAGGATGACCTGCGCGACGAATGCCGGGATGAACCAGAGTGCAGGAACAATGAGTCCGCGATCATCAGTGCGTCCGCGCATCAGCCAGCCCACGAGAATCGCCACCAGCAGAAGGGCGAAGACGGCACGTACGTGCACGTATGCGGCGTCGTCCAGCATGCCGAAGCGCTTGATGACCTTGGGGTCGCCCGAATGCGGCCCAGCTGATGTCACGAGCACGCCGGTGACGATGGCGGTGCTGAGCGCCGCCGACCACAGCACGGCCAGAAGCGTGGGGCGCCGCGACCACGCACGCTTGATGCGGTGCACCACATCATCCGCGCCCAGGAAGGCGACCACGCCACCCGACAACGCGATGAGCGACAGCACGAAGTGCGATGCCACCAGAAGCGGGTGGAGGTCGAAGATGACTGTGATGGCGCCCAGCGGGATCTGCCCCACGCTGCCGACGGCAGCGACGACGGCCCCGATCTTGGTCGCCCGGATTGATCCGACCGCCTTGAACGCCGCGATGGCCGCGACGATTGCGATGAGAATGATGATGGCCGACGCGATGCGGTTGGAGTACTCGATCCACGCGTGGTGGTTGCTGGCGGGGATGATGCGCCCGTCGGTGCACAGCGGCCACTTCGTGCATCCCAGTCCGGATCCAGTCAGCCGGACGAATGCTCCGCTCGGGAGGATGAACCAGAGCAGCACCATGTTGACGGCGGCGAGCCGGCGGAATCCACGCGCAGTGGTAAGCGCAGCCCACAACCGGCGAAATGGCCCTCGACGGGGCATGGAATTCGATCCCTCAGGCACGCCCCGATGGTAAACCCCTTCCCACCCGCGGGGCATGGGCCAACCGTCAGTGATGCGGGCGAGGATCCACCCGGACGTGGGACATGGTGGGGCCTCGGGGTAATCGTGATTGCCATCGTCTTGGCAGTCGCCTTTGGGGTGGCCACGCATGGCTCCGACGACGTGGCCCGTGCCGTCGTGGCGGCGCAGGCGCGCGGGGCGCAATCGGGTGCCCCTCGGGTGAGCCCATCCGGGGCGCCGGCGGTAACGGTCGCCGGCGTGGCGTTCCCTGATCTGATGGATCGCCTTGGTTGGCGCGCTGTGGGTCGCCGGGACGACACCGTGTCGGATCGCGCGGTGACCACGCTCATTTATGAACGCGTCGGCCGGCGAATCGCATATTCGGTGGTCTCAGGGCCACCTCTCGGCGCACCACCTGGGAGTCGGGTGATCGTGGGACGTGCCCCCGTCGTGTTCGGCTTCGATGCGGACGGCCGTACTGCCGTGATGCTCACCCGGAGTGGGCGGTCAGTGATCATCTCGGGCCTTGACGCGTCGCCGTCGGCCTTGGTGCGCGTGGCGCGTACACCCTGACGCGATGGGGCAGGCGGCTACCATTTACCCCGATGGCTGACGACCGGGCGAAGCGAGCGCACACTTCCGGTACAGCGGGGGATGGTGTGGCTCCCGGCCCGGCGGACGCGCTCCCCGGCGACGCGCTGGTGCTCCGTGCGGCGGAGGAGTCCCTGTCGGGGCACCGCCGGGGTGTCCGACGTCTCACACCATTTCTCGGTCCTGCGTTCGTTGCCGCGGTTGCCTATGTGGATCCGGGGAACTTCGCCACCAACATGGCCGGCGGCGCCCGCTACGGATTCCTCTTGGTATGGGTGGTGCTGCTGGCCACGCTCATGTCCATGCTCATCCAGTCGCTCAGCGCCAAGTTGGGTATTGCATCAGGGATGAACCTGGCGGAGGCCTGCCGGGCTCGCTACCGCCGCCCCGTGGTGATTGGTCTCTGGATCCAGGCGGAACTCGTGGCAATGGCCACTGACGTGGCCGAGTTCATCGGCGCCGCGCTCGGACTGCACCTCCTGTTCGGGCTGCCCCTGCTGCCATCGGCGTTGCTCACCGCCGTGGCGGCATTTGTCATCCTTGGCTTGCAGTCGCGTGGCGTACGCAGGTTTGAGGCGGTCATCGCCGGGTTCGTGGGGGTCATCGTGCTGGCCTTCGGCGCCCAGGTGATTCTCGCTGCCCCTTCGGGTGCAGACGTGGCGTCCGGGCTCGTGCCGGCGTTCGACGGTACGGGCAGCCTGCTGCTGGCGGTGGGAATCATCGGGGCCACGGTCATGCCCCACGTCATCTATCTGCACTCTGCTCTTACTCAGCGTCGGATCCCGGTGACCGATCCCGAATCGAAGCGCAGGCTCTTCCGGTTCGAGATGGTGGATGTGATCATCGCCATGACCATCGCGGGCCTTGTGAACCTGTCCATGCTGGTCATCGCTGCAACCGTCTTCAACAAGTCCGGCATGACCGACGTGGGGGATGACCTCGGGGCGGTGTACGACGCGCTGGGCACAACGCTTGGCAGCCATGCCGAGATTCTCTTCGGTATTGCGCTGCTTGCCTCGGGCCTCTCGTCGTCGAGCGTCGGCACGCTGGCCGGCCAGGTGGTGATGGATGGCTTCTTGCGCCGTCGCATTCCGGTTGCGCTTCGCCGCCTGATCACCATGGCTCCCGCAATCATCATCATTGCGATTGGCGTCGATCCGGTTGTGGCCCTCGTCCTGTCGCAGGTGGTGCTCGCCTTCGGCATCCCGTTCGCGCTCATCCCGCTCATCCACGTGACGCGCGACACGGCCGTGATGGGGCCGCTGGTGAACCGGGTGGGCACCACGGTGGTGGCGATCGCCATCTCGACCCTGATCATCGCGATGAACATCATCCTGATCGCCCTCTTGTTCGGCGGCTGATGCCGCGCGCGTTCGCCACTGCGCTTCTCGTCCTGATGATGTGCGCCGGCGCCGTTGCCGCAGCGCCGCGTGGGGCCGTGCCACCGGTGCTCCGCATCGCGGTTGGCACGCCCCTTGAGAGTGCGCTCGCATGGGGCGCGGCCAATGGTCCCCACGGCGCGTCGTCTGCCGGGGTGCGGGTGGCCCCAGACGACCCGGAGGCAATCCTTGTGACCATCCCTCCCGACGGTGATGGCACCTACCGGGCCGGCTGGTCGGTGCTGGCCCTTGATGGTCACCCGATCGCGGGCACGGCCTCGTTTGTCGTGGGGTCGGAGTATCCGGTTGCGCATGCGGTCACCCCGCGCGGTGCGGACGGAATCGGACCCCTCGGGGTGCTGGCCCGGCTGCTGGTGCTGTGCGGCGTGCTCGGCACGATGGGCATGGCGCTCACGCGCCGATGGGTGCTGGGCGCGGCATGGCATTCGGGAGGCATCTGGGCACCGGGCGAGGATGACGCCGCGGGGGTGATGGAGCGCACGGCCCGGGTTGCCGCCGGGCCGGTGCGGGTGTGGTGGCGCACGTGGTGGGCGCTCGCGGTCACGTGGGGTGTTGGCCTCGTGCTCGGCCTCATCGCACAGGTGTCGTCGCTCGGCATCAGTGGCGGGCAGGTGGGGACGCTATTGCGCGAGACGCGCTGGGGAACCGCGTGGATGGTGTTGGCGGTGCTGGTGGTCATCGCCGGTGTGGCCGCCACGGTGGCCCGTCGGGGCGAGTTGGCCATGGCGCCATCGACGGCACGGGCCGTGTTGATGAGCGCCCCGGGCGCTCTCGCGGCGGTGGTCCTCGCGTGGGCGGGGCATGCGGGAACCGGTACGGATGCCACCCTCGGGACCGCACTCGATGCGCTCCATGGGTGGGCGACAGCAGCCTGGCTCGGAGGGCTGGTGATGCTGGCTGTGCTCGCCGTGCCGATCATCCGCCGCCTCGATGACCACGACGCGGTGCATCTGGGTGCGTCGGTGGTCGTGCGGTTCTCGGCGATGGCGGTGGCGGCGGTCGTTGTGCTCGTGGTCACCGGCGTCTACCGGTCGCTTGCGGAGTTGCCGTCGCTCAGTGCGCTCTGGACAACGTCGTACGGGGTCGTCCTGCTCGTGAAACTCGGTGTGTTCGCGGGCATGCTGGCTCTCGCGGCGTGGAATCGTTTCTCGCTCCACCCACGCCTGGAGCGAGCCGCACTGGGTCTGGGCGGCGACGCCACCGGTGCGATGTCGGCGCTCCGGGCCAGCGTGCGGGCAGAGATTGTGCTCGCCGCCGCCGTGCTCGCCGCCGTGGCGGTGCTGGTGTCAATCCCACCCCCTTTGTAGCTCGATGCCGTCGGGGGGCGGTGCGATGATCGACCGGTGACCACCGACTCTGAGAGCGCCCGGGTGTTTGAGGTCGACGACGTCGTGTCGGCCCTTGAGCGCGTGATCGGTGCGCACACCAAGACGGTTCGCATGCGCGGCGAGGTGGTCAACCTCAGATCCGGGCGCGGCGACCGTATGTTCTGGTTCCGGCTTGAGGATCCGCGCGATGGCATGGACGCGCGAATCGACTGCTTCGCGTGGGCCAATGATGTGGGTGCGGGGTACGCCCTGGCCGATGGCGACGTGATCGAGGCGGTGGCGCGACCCGAATTCTCCCGTCGGGATGGGCGCCTGATCGTGCGCCTGCACCGCATCGAGCCTGCAGGCGAGGGGGAGATCCTCCGCACCATTGAGGAGCGGCGGCGCCGACTTGCCGCGGAGGGCCTGTTCGACGTTGCCCACAAGCGCCCACTGCCATTTGTCCCGAGGGGCGTTGGCCTGATTACGGCCCGTGCGGGGGCAGCACGCGCCGACGTGCTGCGGCGCATTGAAGCGCGGCTCCCGGTGCCCGTGATCGTTGTTCAGGCGGCCATGCAGGGGCCAGCGTGCACGGGTGAAGTCATCAGGGGACTGGCACTACTCGACGGCGATCCGCGGGTGGATGTGATCATTATCGCCCGGGGCGGGGGATCGCTTCAGGACCTGCTGCCGTTCAGCGATGAGGCCATGGCCCGGGCCATTCGGGCATGCGGCACCCCAGTGGTCGCGGGGATCGGCCACCAGCCCGATGTGACCCTCGCATGCCTGGCGGCAGATGCCCAGGGCGCCACGCCCACCGCCGCCGCCGACCTGGTTGTGCCCGATCGGGATGCACTGGGGGAGGATCTCGCCGCCCTGCGGCGGCGTCTGGCCGGTGCCACGCGGCGTGTGGCGTCGCGGGCGCGCCGCGAACTGGACCTTGTGGGCGCACGCCCCGGTCTGTTGCGACCTCATGAGGCGGTGGTGCGCCGTCCCCGCGACCGTGTGGGCGGGCTGGGAACGCGCCTGCGCCGTGAGATCCGCGACGCGGCCGAGGGCCCGGCCCGCGACCTCTCCGGCCTTGCCGCACGACGCCGCCGCGCCGGCGTGGCGGCCACGGCGTCTGCGACGTCACGCCTTTCGGTGCTCCGTGCGCGACGCGCCGGACGCGACCCGGCGCGCCCGCTCGCCGAGGGGTTTGCGCTGGTGCGCGACATGTCCGGGAGCGCGGTCACCACGGCTGCGGCCGCCGTGCTGGCGGGCGACGTCACGCTCACATTCGCCGATACAACGGTGCCCGCTCGGGTGCGGGCCGACCAGGAGGACCGATGAGCGACAACGGTGGCCCGCTGGAAGGGGTGAGCATCATGCTTGAGGACGATGTGCCCGAGGGCACCACGTTTGAGGACGCCATGACCGAACTCGAGCGCTGCGTCAATGCACTTGAGGCCGGCGAGGTGGGGCTGGAGGACGCCCTGGTGCTGTTTCGGCGAGGTGCCGCACTGGAGGCGTGGTGTGCAACGCGCCTGGATGCCATCAGCGCGAGCATTGAGGAACTGACCGCCGACGGTGCGCCGGCTGATCCGTTTGACGGTGAAGCGGGCTAGCTCAGGAGGGCTGGTCGGGGTTCGCGCGCACCCACATCTGCGCGCGCGACGTTGCGAACGGGAGGGGCGTCGTGGCTCGCAGGATGGTCACGCCCCGCGACTCCTCATCGCCGGTGATCCACGAGCGTGATCGCAGGTCGGTGGCACCGGCACCCATTGCGAGCCCGGCGACGATCGGTGCAAAGGGGGCGATCGCAAACAGCGCCAGCAGCAGCAGTGCCAGGGCGATGATGGTGGGGAGGCCCGCCCGGCGCAGCTGCTCGGAGGATGATTCGATCATCAGGTCGCGTGGCGCGTCGGGCGCGGTGTCGATGGTGTTTCGCAGCCACCCACCGCCGATGACGACCTGCGCCAGGCTCAGGACCACCAGCACGACGATCCACGGGACGACGACCCGGGTCGCACTTCCGCCCAGCACCACGATGGAAGCCACGAGCCCCACAATGCCGACGGCCGACAGGCCGACGCCATCGATGGTGAGGTCCCGGGAGATCGGCGCGGCGGTCTGCACGGCGGGCATCCTCGCAGATCACGCCGTACGGGAATGCAGGACTAGCGGACCACCAGAATGAGTGAGCGACTGGTGCCACCGCGCGGCGTGGCGGTGAGGCGCCACCGACCGCGACCGAGGGCCGCCCCGCCGAGGCCGCCTTCGAAGGTGATGGCATTGGCCCCGTCTGCACCGCTCAGCGCGAGCGCTCCCACCTCGCGGCCACCTGCCGATGGTGTGATGGCCAGCCGCACGCGGGAGGGGTTTGAGAGCCCGAAGGTGACCCTGAAGCGCTGGCCCGGGCTGACCGTGGCGGGGCGTGCCCGGAGGTCCACCAGAATCGCCGCACCCGGCTGGTCGGACCCGGCCAGACCCGTGGCCGACGACACGCCAGCCTTTGCGATGGACGGATCGAGTGCTGGATCGGTCCACTGCCACACAACGGGGGCGATGCCGTCATCCCCGATCACGCCCTCAGGGGCGATTGCCGGAAAGCGCGGATCGGAGATGGTTGCCGGTGCGCCGAAGTCGGCGGTGGCGGCACGGAGCGCGGCCTGGGCCACGTGCGAGGTGCCGGTGGTCGCGGGCCAGGCGACGAGCGCCGCGCCCCCTCCGCTCACCGACAGGCGGGGTGTTCCCGCGATCACGGAGCCGTCTGACAGATCACGGGGTGGACCCCAGGGCTGGCCGGCAACCCGGGTGGCCGCCTGCACGACGCCCGAACGCACCCACGTGGCCACCGCATTGCCCTGAGTGTCCGTGGCCACCTGCGCCCCCCGGGCCTGCGTGCCAGGTCGCGAGATGTCATCCGGCTTGGACCACACACCGCCCGACGGAAGCGACGCGGCCTGGGTGACGACGTCCGCGCCCCGCATGATGGTCCACGCGGCGAGAGCGTCACCGAATGGGTCGATGGCTACCGCTGGGTCAACAAAGACCGAAGAACTGGCCTGAGACACATCGGCCGGAACTCCGAACGATCCGTCGCGCTGGCGCACGGCCGCACGCACGCGGTGCTGATCGCCCTCGTCGCGACGCCACACGACGACCGATCTGCCCGGGCTGGCGGCAATGGCCGGGGTGAACGCGAGCTCGTCCGCCTGCGAGACCGTCCGGGTGGCCGCGAAGCGCCCCGCTGCAGACGCGCAGGCCGACTCGATCGCACTGGCACCGCCTGTTCCGGCTTCGCCCGACCATGCGACCAGCGGGGCACATGCCCCGCCAAGCGCCACAACTGGCGTGGTGGCAATGCGGCCCCGAGGCGACAGCGCGGTGGCAGGAAGAAAGCGACGACGGGCCGGACGCAGGCTCACACGCACACGGCCCCCCTCAATCCATGTGACCGCCGCCTGCCCGCCCGTGGTCATTGCAACGGCCACCTGCGTGGCACCGCGGCCACTTCCCGGTACGCGCACCGGCTGGTACCACGGGCCGCCCGGGGTACGCAGCGTTGTCACGACACCTGCCGGAGTGGCCCATGCGGCGACCGCGCGACCATCGTCATTGCCCGCGACTGCAGGCGCACCGGTGCCCCTGACCTGTCCGGCGAGGGGCGATGGCGGGAGCCACTGCGTGGCGGCGCTCGCCCCTGCGGGCAGTGTGGCGAGTGCGAGGAGGGTGACGGCGGTGCGGTTCACGACCCCCATCGTGCCCACGTGCGGGGCCGATGTCCACGCGTGGGGTCACGTTCGTGTGGATTTGCGGAAGGGTCGGGGCGTGCTGCGTCGAAACAATCGGTCGTGCCGCCTGACACAAATGAACTCGCAGAGGTCCTCCGCCGCGACTACGAGCGCTTCAGCCCTGCGCAGAAGTCGCTTGCGCGCTACCTGATCGATCACCTGGCGGAACTCCCGCTGGTGTCGGCGCATGAGGTGGCCCACGCGGCGCACTGCAGCCCCGCGACCGTGGTGCGCTTTGCGCAGGCACTCGGATACGCCGGATATCCGGAGATGCAGCGAACCATCCGCCAGGCGCATCGTCCCGGCCTTGGCGTGCGCGCCGTCGGCGGCATGCCCCAGGGTCGCGTGCAGGTGCTCGATGCCGACCGCCTCGCCCTCGAGGATGCCGCAGCGCGTCTCGGGCCCGATGGCGTCACTCCGCTGGCAAGCGCACTCGCCGGCCGGCACCCCATCATTCTTGCCGGGGACGCCACCGCGCGACCCGTGCTCGCGTTGCTGGAGGAGCGACTCTCCCGCGCCGGACGCGAGACGCTGGTAGTCGATTCAGTCGAGCCCCGGATCCGCATGCGTCTGGGTGCGCTCGCACGCGGCGGTGCGCTCATCGCGGTTGCGGTGGGCAAGGACACCCGTGTGGCCGAGTACGCCGTGGCCGCCGCCCGCGCAGCCAATGCCCCGGCTGTGGCGCTGGTCGATTCCAGTCTGTCCGCTGCTGCACGTGCGCCGCACGTGCGGGTGATTCCCGCTGAGGAGCATGGTGGGGAGCCCAGTCTCACGGCATTCGTCGCCGTTGCCCAGGCACTCGCGCAGTCGCTGGCGTCGCAGCCGGTCGCACGTCGCATGCTCTCCGCTGCGTAGCGGAGGCCCCGCTTCAACCGCGATAATTCGCGTCGGGGGAGGCATTCCCCCCGTGCGGTGACATGCATTGCCCCCGGCCGTTCTACACTCCCGCCGATGTCTGACGAGGAGAGATGAAGGTGAGCGACAACGCCCGCGCCAATGGCGCGACGGGTACTGACGCGGTCAAGGCGGGCCTTGCCCAGATGTTGAAGGGCGGCGTCATCATGGACGTGGTGGACGCCGAGCAGGCGAAAATCGCGGAGGAGGCCGGTGCCTGCGCGGTGATGGCCCTTGAGCGCATCCCGTCTGAGATCCGCAGGGTTGGCGGCGTGGCACGCATGTCGGACCCCGAGATGATCATCGGCATTCAGGAGGCCGTGAGCATTCCGGTCATGGCCAAGTGCCGCATCGGTCACCACGTCGAGGCGCAGGTGCTCCAGGCACTCGAGGTCGACTACATCGACGAGTCGGAGGTCCTGACGCCCGCCGACGAGGCCAGCCACGTCGACAAGCGCCGATTCACCATTCCGTTCGTATGCGGTGCCACCAACCTGGGGGAGGCGCTTCGCCGCATCTCCGAGGGCGCCGCGATGATGCGTACCAAGGGCGAGGCAGGCACCGGCAACGTTGTCGAGGCCGTGCGCCACATGAAGACCATCACGCAGGGCATCCGCCGCGTGGCCAGCGCCACCCCCGACGAGCGGTTTGCCATCGCCAAGGAGATGGCGGCACCGCTCGACCTCATTGAGTGGGTGGGCGAGCACGGCCGTCTGCCGGTCGTCAACTTCTCGGCCGGTGGCATCGCGACTCCCGCAGATGCGGCACTGATGATGTATCTGGGTGCGGAGGGCGTCTTTGTGGGTAGCGGAATCTTTATGAGCGAGGATCCGCCCGCCCGTGCCCGTGCGATCGTGGAGGCCACCACACACTGGGATGACCCAGAGGTCGTCGCCCGCGTGTCGCGCGGTCTGCGCGAGGCCATGCCGGGTCTCGAGATCGCCCAGATCGCCGCCGAGGGCGGCCTGCTGCAGACCCGGGGCTGGTGAGCGCAGCCGATCTGACGCGGCCCCGGATCGGGGTCCTGGCCGTGCAGGGCGCGGTGTCCGAGCACGAGGCCGCGCTCGCCGACGTGGGGGCCCGCACGACCCGGGTGCGGTTGCCCGACGAGCTCGACGGCCTTGATGGGCTGGTCATCCCCGGTGGCGAGAGCACCACATTCGGTCTGGTTGCCGGCCGCTCCGGGTTGCTCGGCGCCCTGCACGAGCGCATCGCCGGCGGGCTGCCCGTGTTTGGCACGTGTGCGGGGCTCATCATGCTTGCCAGCCGCATCGACGGCGACGGTGAGCAGGCGCTGATCGGCGGCATGGACATCGTGGTGCGGCGCAATGCCTTCGGTCGTCAGCTGGCCTCATTTGAGGCCGACGTACACGTGCCGGTGCTCGGTGATCCGCCCATGCGCGGTATCTTCATCCGTGCGCCATGGATCGAGCAGGTCGGTCCGTCGGTGGAGGTGCTCGCTGAGCACGCTGGCCACATCGTGGCGGCGCGAGATCGCACACGGATCGTGTGCGCGTTCCATCCGGAGTTGACGGGCGACCGGCGATTGCACAGACTGTTCGTGGACGGCATCCGCGGGGCCACGGCCCCGGCGGACGAAGATCTCAAGGGGGGCATCCGTGTCGGGTCACAGTAAGTGGGCCACCATCAAGCGGAAGAAGGGCGCTGCCGACGCCAAGCGCGGGCAGCTCTTCTCCAAGCTCACCCGGGCGATCATGGTCGCGGCACGTGAGGGCGGTGGCGACGCGAATTCGAATGCCACGCTCGCCGGGGCGATCGAAAAGGCACGCGCCCTCTCGATGCCCAAGGACAACATCGAACGCGCCATCCAAAAGGGCATCGGCGGCGCCGATGGTTCCGTGGACTACGAGACGGTCACGTACGAGGGCTACGGGCCCGGTGGCGTGGCAATCCTTTGCGTTGCCCTCACCGATAACCGCAACCGCACTGCAAGCGACGTGCGCCACGCCTTCACCAAGTGCGGATCCGAGCTGGGCACGCCCGGCAGCGTCGCGTGGCAGTTTGAACGCAAGGGCGTCATCGTCGTTGATGGCGAGGGCATCGACGAAGAGGCCCTCATGGATGCGGCCCTTGAGGCCGGGGCACAGGACATCTCCCCGGATGGCTCGCACTGGCAGGTGGTCACCGACCCGGTCGAGCTCGCGCAGGTGCGCGACGGGCTCCAGGGCGCAGGAATCACGCTGGCGTCGGCGGACATCACGATGCTCCCCAAGACCACCGTGGAGACCGGCGAGAAGGAGGCGCGTCAGTTGCTGCGCCTGCTTGACGACCTGGAGGACAACGACGACGTCCAGGACGTGTACGCCAACTTCGATATCTCCGAAGAGGTGATGGAGGCCGTGGCCTCCTAGATGCTGGTCCTCGGCATTGACCCCGGGCTCGCCAACACGGGATACGGCGTGGTGCGGGGAGTGGGCAGCCGCATTGAGGCTCTCGCCTGGGGGACCATCCGCACTCCCGCCGGGCAGCCCGTGGAACAGCGGCTGCTCACGCTGAATGAGGGGCTTGCGGCAGTACTCGCGGAGCACCCCGTGGATGAAGCGGCGCTTGAATCATTCTTCGTGCATCCAGTGAGCACAGCGGCCATGGGCATGGCCGCGGCCCGCGGAGCCCTTCTGGTGGCCTGCGCGAGCGCTGGGGTCGCTGTGACCGAATACACGCCCAATCAGATCAAGCAGTCGGTCACCGGCAATGGCCGCGCCGACAAGGATCAGGTGCGGGCGATGGTGACGCGCCTCACGAAAGCGGAGACCGACACCGATCATGCCGCCGATGCACTGGCCGCGGCCATCTGCCACGCCTCCGCGGGGCCGTTGCAGGCTGCCATCGGCATCCGTGGCGGGCGATAGCCTGCGGCCATGATTCGCTTCGTCACCGGCCAGTTGGCTGAGCAGGACGCCGACGGCGTGGTTATCGGCATGGGCGGGATGGGGTTTCTCGTGCGCGTGTCCGAGTACACCCGGGGCCTCTTGCCGCCCATTGGCGGCGAGGTGACGCTAAAGACACACCTCGCCGTTCGCGAGGACGCCCTTGACCTGTACGGATTCGGCGACGACGCCGAGCGCGTGCTGTTCATGCAACTCGTCGGGGTGAGCGGGATCGGCCCGCGCATGGCACTGACCATTACCGGGCTCACCACTCCCCAGCTTCTTGCCAACGCCATACGCGGGGGCGAGGTGGCATTTCTCACCCAGGCATCCGGGGTGGGCAAGAAGACCGCCGAACGGGTCATTCTGGAACTGCGCGACAAGGTGGGGGGCACGGGGGCCATTGCACCTGCACCGGGCAGCGGTCACCGCGGCGGTGCCCGCGATGGCCTGCTCGCCCTCGGGTTCACCGAGGCAGAGGTGGATCACGCACTGTCATCGGCCGATGACGGCCTGGACGAGGAGAGCCTCATCCGCCACGGGCTCGCAGCGCTCGGTCGCGCTCGCGCATGACCGAGGAGCGCCTGTCCGACCCCGACCCCCTTCGCGAGGAGGTGGAGCTCGACACCTCGCTGCGACCCAAGTCGCTTGACACCTTTGTGGGGCAGAAGTCGGTGTGCGATCAGCTGTCCATCTTCCTGCAGGCGGCCCGCCTGCGCAGTGAGCCGCTCGACCATGTGCTGCTGGCCGGCCCGCCGGGGCTCGGCAAGACGTCGCTCGCCCTCATCCTCGCCGCCGAGATGGGCGTGGAGATCACCATTACCAGCGGCCCTGTGCTTGAGCGCAAGGGCGACCTCGCGGCCATTCTCACCGCGCTCGGCCCGGGCGATGTGTTGTTCGTGGACGAGATCCACCGCCTCAACCGCTCCGTGGAAGAGGTGCTCTATCCCGCGATGGAGGACTTCCAGCTGGACATGGTGCTGGGGCAGGGCCCTCAGGCACGCACGCTGCGGCTCGACCTGCCCCGGTTCACCCTTGTGGGTGCCACCACTCGATCAGGGCTGCTCACCACGCCGCTTCGCGACCGCTTCGGGGTGGTGCAGCGCCTCGACTACTACGGGCCATCCGATCTGGCCCAGATCGTCATGCGGTCAGCCGGCCTCCTGGACGTGCAGATCACCGAGGATGGGGCACTTGCCCTGGCCAGTCGCTCACGTGGCACGCCGCGTATCGCCAACCGTCTGCTGCGCCGGGTGCGCGATGTGGCGCAGGTGAAGGGTATGGGCACGGTGGATCGCGACATCGCCGAACAGGCGCTGGTCATCCTCGAGGTGGACGCCGCAGGCCTCGACGATCTGGACCGCAAGATCCTCACGCATCTCGCGGTGACCTTCTCGGGGCGCCCGACCGGCCTCGGCACCCTCGCCGATGCCGTGGGAGAGTCGCCGGACACCATCGAAGATGTCTATGAGCCCTTCCTGCTTCAGCAGGGGCTGCTCGCACGAACGCCGCGTGGGCGCATCGCCACGCCGCGCGCCTACGTGCACCTTGGCATCGAGATTCCCCGGGGGGCCGAGGCCCAGGCGTCGCTGTTTGGATCTGGGGACGCCGCGGGGGCGTGATCCGCTGGGGTCAGGCGGAGGTACCCTTCATGGGGAGAATTGACCGTCGCTTCGAGATGAGCACCTCGCGGTAAAGCTCCTCGATGCGGTCGGTCACCCGTGGCCAGTCGAACTCGCGCTCCACGGCGGCACGGCCCTGCACGGCGATCTTCGCCGACCGCGACGGGTCATCCAGCAATTCACCGATGCCCACCGCGAGTTCGGCCCCATCGTGCGGTGGCACGAAACGCCCCGGCACGTCGCCGCGGATCACCTGCCGGAATCCGATGTTGTCGGCCGCAACCACCGGCGTGCCCGATGCGAGTGCCTCAAGCAGCACGACACCAAACGATGCAAGGACGCACGGGGCGGCCATTACGTCGGCTTGCCGGTAGTAGTGGGGGCGCTCTTCGTTGAGCAGGCCAAGCCACTCGATGCGGTCCCAGATACCGAGGTTCTTCGCCTTCTTCTCGTACATCGGACGGGTCGGACCATCGCCGATCACCTGCACCACGAACTCGCGCCCCTCACGCTTGAGGATGGCGACGGCTTCGAGCAGGTCACCCAGGGCGTTGCGGGGGTCGAAGCGGCCCACAAACAGGATCCGGGGCGGGCCCGGTTCACGTTCGTCGGGGCCGGTGAGCGGTCGGTACAGCTTGCAGTCGATGCCGTTGGGAACCACGTCCCACTCGCCGGGGAAGTAGGGGGAAAGGGCCTGGATGCAGGCGTCGGAGACCGCGATGCGCCGGTCGAGCCGGTCGAGCGCGGCACGTACGTAGCGGCCCAGTGAGCGGTAGGCCCAATGGCCGCCGTCGAAGTATGTGTGGAACGTCCCCACGGTGACGGGCGCGGTGGACACCCGCAGGCACAGCAGCGGCAGGGTGGGGGAGGCCAGCGCCTGGGAATGCACCACGTCAACACCGCGCACGGCATCCGCCATCTGCGGCTTGAGTCCCATGCCCACGGTAAGCCGGGCAATGGACCCGTTGGACACCACGGGGATCGACCGGCCGACGCGCCGCGTGCGGTACCCGCTCTCACGGAACGCGGCGCGGTCCATCTCGGCAACCTCGCCCGCATCACCCAGATTGCCGGTGACAATCGTGACGTCGTGGCCGCGTGCGGCGAGTTCACGGGAGAGAAAGTGCACGTGTTCGCTCACCCCACCGAGGGTGGGGTAGACGTATTCGCTGACCATCGCGATGGACAGACTGCTCATGCGTGCGCTGCCGGTGTTGCGGGGTGCCTCACGGGGCGCCACGGTACCAGCGCCCGCGGGTGCCCCGGGGCGCTGCACCTCCCCTACCCCCGCTGCTACCCTCCGCCGGTCCGGAATCCAAGAACTGAGGCCGAATTCCGCATGTCGGGACTTCTTCTTCCTGTTTACATAATCGTCTTTGTCGCCCTGATCTACTTCGTCGCAGTGCGGCCGCAGCAAAAGCGCCGTCGCGAGATGGAGCAGTTGTCACGCACGCTCGAGCCCGGTGATGAGGTCGTCACAACGTCGGGCATCTACGGAATCGTGTCGGAGATGGAGGACGGCGGCACCGTGCTCATTCAGGTTGCCGAGGATGTGGATATCCGCATCGCGCAGTCCGCCATCGCCCGCAAGATCACCGCCGAGCCGGCTGCGGACCAGCCCGCCGCCGACTAGGGCAGTCACCATCTCCATTCCGTTCCCGGGCGTGCGCCGATGAATCTGCGTCGCCGCTCCGTCCTCTTTCTCGCGGTCGTCATCGGGCTGATCGCGGCATCCGCCGTGGTCGTGGCCGTAAAGCCCGTGGTGCTCGGCCTCGACCTGCAGGGCGGCGTCGAGGTGGTGCTGCAGGGCCAGCCGACGCGCGATTCGCAGGTGACGCCCGAGGCCATCGCGCGCTCCGTCGAGGTCATTCGCAATCGAGTGGACTCGTTTGGTGTGTCGGAGCCCGAGATCCAGACGCAGGGCAGCGACCAGATCGTGGTCTCGCTGCCTGGCGCGAAGAATCCGGATCAGGTGGTGGAAGACCTCATCAAGCCGGCGCAGTTGGTGTTCACCGACTACGAAGCCAACTTCGTGGCCAGCGACCCGAGTCTGTGGAAGATGGTGCAGAAGGCGCAGAGCACTACGCCGAGGCCCCCGATCGAGGGTGCTGCGTCGTATTACCTGTTCAAGAAGAACCCGCCCCACGCGCTGGTGGCGGGGCCTGCCGTGGAACGGGCGAGCCTGTTGCAGCCCTACGGCGGCAAGGTGCCCCCGAAGAGTCAGGTGGAGACGGTGCCTGCGGGTCTGGTGATCTACTCCGACCAGCAGAAGCTCGATCCGACCAAGGCGGACAGCCCGTCACGCACGGTGTACGTGCTGATGCAGGACAAGCCCGGGCTGAGCGGCAGCGACATCACGTCTGCCGCCCAGAGCTTTGACAACAGCGGTGGCGGGGGCAGTCAGGAGCCCATCGTCACCATGAGTTTCACCGACGCCGGGGCCCAGAAGTTCCAGGATGTCACGCGTGACCTCGCGCAACGCGGATCGCTGCGCAAGGGGCTGCAGAGCTTCGCCATCGTGCTCGACGGCACCATCATCTCGACGCCGACGATCGACTACCGCCAGTACCCCAATGGCATCAGCGGCAGCGGTGGCGCGCAGATCTCGGGCAACTTCACCAGCGAGACCGCGCGCACGCTGTCCGATCAGCTGAACTCGGGTGCCATCCCCATTCGCCTGGATGTCATCAGCCAGAAGCAGGTCTCGGCCACCCTGGGTGCCGAGTCGCTGAGTCAGGGGCTCATCGCCGGTCTGGCCGGGCTCATCGTGGTGATGATCTTCCTCATCGTCTGGTACCGACTTCTTGGCGTCATTGCCGCCGCCGCGCTCATCATCTACGCGCTGTTCTACCTGGCAGTGGCTGAGCTCGTGCCGATCACGCTCACCCTGCCGGGCATTGCCGGCGCCATCCTCACCATCGGCGTGGCGTCTGACGCCAACGTGGTCATATTCGAACGAATACGCGAGGAAGCCCGCGCCGGGCGGACCGCCAAATCGGCGATCCTCACCGGCTATACGAAGGGCGTCAGCGCGATTATCGACGCGAACGTCGTCACGTTCATGACGGCGGCAATCCTCTTCCTGTTCGGCACCGCCGGGCCGAAGGGCTTTGCGTTCGTGCTGATGATCGGCGTGCTGCTCTCGCTGTTCACTGCCGTGCTGGTGACCCGCGTCGTCATTGAGATGCTGGCCGGCACCAAGCTGTTCCAGAACGAGAAGGTCATGGGTCTCACCGCCCGCGAGCCGAGGTGGAAGTTCGACTTCGTTGGCAAGTGGCGTACGTGGCTGGCCATTTCGTTCATCCCGATTGCATTCGGTGCCGTATTTATCGGCATCAAGGGGCTCAACCTGGGCCTCGACTTCAACAGCGGCACGCGCATTGAAGTCGCCTTCGTCAAGGGAACGCCCACTGAGGGTCAGGTGCGATCGGTTGTTGCGGCCGACGGCTACCCGGAGGCCAAGGTGCAGGTGACCACCGACACCGCGACGGGTCGCACGGGGTTCCAGATTCAGACCCCCACGCTGCAGCCGGCGCAGCTCAACCAGCTGAAGCGCGACCTCGACCAGAAACTCGGGGGTATCGACGAGCGTGCCTACGTGGTGGAGACGGTCGGCCCCACCTTCGGTCGAGAGGTGGTGAAACGGGCGGCCTGGGCCATTGCGCTCTCGTTCCTGCTCATCATCGTGTATCTGACGATCAGATTTGAGTACCGCCTGGCGCTCCCGGCGTTGCTCTCGGTGGTGCATGACGTGTTTCTGTCGCTTGCCATCTACTCGATCACCGGCAGGGAGGTGACGAGTGCGACGGTGGCCGCGCTGCTGACCATCCTCGGTTACTCGCTGTACGACGTGGTTGTGGTCTTCGACCGCATCCGCGAAAACGGGCCGCTCATGCGGAACGCGCGCTACAAGGACGTGGTCAACCGGTCTGTGCACGAGACCCTGACCCGTTCTGTGATCACGGGCCTCACGGCCATCGTGCCCGTAGGGCTGCTGTTTATTTTCGGTGGCAGCACGCTGCGCGACTTCGCGTTCGCACTGCTCATCGGCCTGCTGGCGGGCGGAATCTCATCGGTGCTCATTGCGGCCCCGCTCGCGGCCATCTGGAAGGAGCGACAGCCGGAGGGGCGCAAACGGGCCGCAAAGGCGCACAAGCGCACGTCGCGAGAGACCAGGTACGCGCAGGACGGCGTGGACATGGTGGCCCTTGAGCGCGCAGAGGCCGCGCTGATGGCCGACGATGCCATGCCATCGCTCATGCAGGAGTCGTCCGGGGAAGACCCCAATGACGACGTGCCCGACGTGCCCGACGTGCCCGACGTGCCTGAAGCGCCCGACGCGCCGGCCGGGGATGCGCCATCATCAGACGTGCCGCCGACCGCACCCGCGGGAGACGGCGGCGAGTCGGGTACGTCCCGTCCCGCCCCGACGCCGCCGCCTGAGCGGCAGCGTCGCCATGGCCAGGTCCGTCGCAGGAGGAAACCATGATCGGTGTGCGCGAAGCGGTTGAGCAGGCGATATTCGTTGCGGTCGGTGCCGCGGCGCTCACCCGCGAACGTGCCGAGGCCATCGTGTCCGACCTGGTGCGGCGTGGTCAGCTGGGCGAGGACGAGGGGCGCATTACGGTGGACCGCCTGATGGAGCGCGCACGCGACGCCAGCGGCGGCGCATCGGGCTTTGTCGGCAAGATCGAGGGTGGGGTGCAGGGCGTATTGCGTGAATTCGGCATCGCCCAGCGCGATGACCTGGCCGAGGTGGATCAGCGCATCAGCGACCTTGAGCACCGCATCCGCCTTCTCGAGGAGTCGGGCAGCAACACTCCCGGCGCCGAGTAGCACCGCGGCTGGCGGCAGGGCCACTGGTACCGTGACGCCATGAGCAGGGACGAAAAGCGCGGCAGCATCTCGCGGCTGCGCGACATCGCGCAGATCGCCAGCAAGCACGGCTTCGGATATGTGTTTCGCCGCGGCGGCTCGGGCGATGCGTCGGATGACCGCTCCACCCGCGCCGTTCGACTGCGGGAAATGTTTGAGGAGCTCGGGCCGACATTCGTGAAGTTCGGGCAGCTGCTGTCCACACGCCCGGACCTTGTGCCGCAGGACATCATCGACGAACTGCGCCGCCTGCAGGACAGCGCCCGCCCGGAGCCATTCGACGCGATCCGCGGGGTGGTCGAAGAGGACCTCGGCCTCACGATCGAGCAGGCATTCGAGTGGTTCGACGAGGAGCCCATCGGTTCGGCATCGGTGGGGCAGGTGCACGTGGCGGGCCTCCCGGGCGGCCACGAGGTGGTGGTGAAGGTGCAGCGCCCCGGGGCCGCCGCCACGCTGTCGGCCGACATCGAGCTGCTCTACAAACTCGCGGCGTTGGCGAAGGATCGCGTCAAGCGGCTGTCGTTCATCGACCTCACCAGCTTGGTGGATGAGTTCGCGCGCACCGTTCGCCACGAGCTTGACTACCGCAATGAGGCCCGCAGTTGCGAGGCTGTTCGTGGCCACTTCGCCGCGAATGAGCACGTCGACGTTCCAAAGGTGCACTGGAGCCGCACGAGGGAGCGGGTGCTCACCATGGATCGGGTCGCCGGACGTCCGCTGGCGCACGTGGACCTCGAGACGATGACCACCGAGGACCGGCGTCTGCTGGCCGCCCGTATCGCCGAGAGCTGGATGCAGATGATCTTCGCGGACGGTCTGTTTCATGCCGATCCGCACCCCGCCAACATCATGGTGATCGGCCCCGACCACATCGGGCTGATCGACTTCGGCATGGTGGGCGTGCTGTCGAAGGGCGATCGGGAGTCCGCCGTGCGCCTGTTCGGCGACATCCTCGAACAGAACATGGAACGTATTCCACGCGACCTGAAGTCGCTGGGAATCAAGTACCCGCGTGAGGTCGAGGCAGAGTTCTCGGAGCGACTCACTCTCGTCATGGCGCAGTACGTCGGTGCCTCGATGGACGAGATTGACGTGCGCGGAGTGCTGCACGACATCTTCGGCCTCATCTACGAGCTTGAGATCACGCTCCCCGCGCGCTGGATCCTGCTGGACAAGGCGCTCGCCACACTGGCTGGAGTGGCCCTGGAGATCTCACCCGACTTCAACGTGTTCGAGACCGCCCGGCCCTACGCGCGACGGTTGTACCTCGAGCGGTTCAGCCCCGATCGCATCGCGTCCCGGGTGAGCGGGGATCTGGGCAAGTACGCCAGCGCGCTCCTCGACTATCCGTTTCAGGTGTCCGAGCTTCTGGACGAGTTCAAGGATGGCGAGGTGCATATCGCCATCAACCTCGAGGAACTCCGGGCGGCCAGCGATAAGGGGCTGGCCGCGGCCAACCGGGTGGCGGTGGCGTTGGTGACGTCCGCGGTGATCGTGGGCTCAGCCCTCATCGGCACCTTCGTGAAGAGTGGTCCGCACATCTTCGGGCTTGCGTGGATCGGTGTGCCGGGCTTTGTGGCCGGGCTCGTACTGTTTGGATGGCTCGTCGTCGGGATGATCCGCTCGGGCGCCTGGTAGCCCACGGCCGCATCCGTTCGCGGTGGTACGGTCGGATGGGCTGATGGCAGACCCTAAAATAATCCCCAGTGAGCCCCCGTGGCGCACAACCCGCGTGCGCTACGCCGACGTGCGTCGGCTGCAACTGGCGCTCGGGTGCCCCGAGCCCATGGCCTGGATCATGGTGCGACGGGGACTCGCGGATGTCGCGGCGGCCCACGCCTTTCTCGCCACCGACGGTGACCTCGGGGACCCTGAGGCCATTGACGGCATCTCCGCAGCGGCCGACCGCCTGGTTGAGGCCATCGCCAAGGGTGAG
>JBMOGE010000031.1:0-22871 GCA_049318525.1 Miltoncostaeaceae bacterium | reverse complement strand
GACGATGAGATCGTCGATGGGGCGGTCGACTTCATCCAGCGAAAGCACTCAGAAGACACCCCGTTCTTCCTCTGGGTGAACACCACCCACATGCACTTCCGCACGCATCCGAAGCCCGAGAGCATCGGCCAGGCCGGCCCATGGCAGTCGACGTACCACGACACGATGGTCGACCATGACAGGGCTGTTGGCCGCGTGCTCGACCTGCTTGATGAGCTCGGGATCGCCGACGACACGATCGTGATCTACTCGACCGACAACGGCCCCCACACAAACACATGGCCGGATGGCGCGACGACCCCATTCCGCAGTGAGAAGAACACCAACTGGGAGGGCGCGTTTCGCGTTCCTCAGCTCATCCGCTGGCCCGGCAGGATTGAGGCGGGGCGGGTGGCGAACGGAATTGTGAGCCACCTCGATTGGCTTCCGACCCTGCTGTCCGCCGCTGGCGATCCCGATGTGAAGCAGAAGTTGCTCACCGGGCACGAGGCCGGAGGGACGACCTTCCGGGTGCATCTGGATGGCTATGACCTGATGCCATACCTGACCGGTGATGTGCAGGAGAGCCCACGCACGGAGTTCTTCTACTTCTCCGACGATGGCGACATGGTCGCGCTGCGCTATGACAATTGGAAGCTGGTGTTCATGGAGCAGCGGGTGGCGGGCACGCTGCAGGTGTGGTTTGAGCCATTCATCCCGCTTCGCGCTCCGAAGCTCTTCAACCTGCGCACCGATCCGTTCGAGCGTGCCGACACCACATCGAATACCTACTGGGATTGGTTCATCGACCGGGCGTTCGTCGCAGTGCCGGTGCAGCACATGGTCGCGGAGTTCCTCGGCACGTTTCTCGAGTACCCGCCACGGATGAAGGCCCCCAGCTTCACCATCGATCAGGTGCAGGCGAAGCTTGAAGCCGCCATCGCCGCTGGGCACTGAGGCGCGCCCGTGGATGCGTATGCGGGAATGATGCAGGTGCCGGGCACCACGTTCCGGATGGGCTCTGACGAGCATTACGTGGAAGAGGCGCCCGCGCACAGCGTCACCGTTGATGGGTTCTGGATTGACACGACCACGGTGACCAACCGCGAGTTCGCGGAATTTGTCGCGGCCAGTGGCTACCGCACGGTTGCCGATCGCGCGCTCATCCCCGCCGACTTCCCCGGTGCGCCCATCGAGAACCTGGTGCCTGGTTCTTTGGTGTTCACGCGCACGTCCGGACCAGTTGATCTGCGGCACCTCAGCCAGTGGTGGACGTGGACCCCGGGCGCATGTTGGAGCAATCCCGAAGGTCCCGGATCCACCATTGACAGCCGCATGGAGCACCCCGTCGTGCACGTGGCCCACGAGGACGCCGCTGCCTACGCCACCTGGGCCGGCAAGGGGCTGCCGACTGAGGCGGAATGGGAGCACGCTGCACGTGGCGGTCTGGAGGGCGCCACGTATGTGTGGGGTGACGAGCCGGAGCGCCCGGGCGAGCGGCTCGCGAACTTCTGGCACGGTGAGTTCCCGTGGCGAGCAGCGGCGGGCTACGGCACCACCGCGCCGGTCGGCACGTTTCCTTCCAACGGCTACGGCCTGGCGGATATGGCCGGGAATGTGTGGGAGTGGACGTCCGACTGGTACACCGCGGTTCATCCCGACGACGCGGCCTCACCATGCTGTGTGCCGCAGAACCCGCGCGGTGGTGACGAAACCGGCAGCCTCGATCCCGCTCAGCCGCACTTCCGCATTCCGCGCCGGGTCATCAAGGGCGGCTCATTCCTCTGTGCCGACAGCTACTGCATGCGCTACCGGCCCGCCGCGCGCCGACCCCAGATGATCGATACCGGAATGAGCCACATCGGCTTCCGCTGCGTGGTGCGGTAGGTCGATGCGCTCGGGGCGGCGGCATCGCCCCCGGGAGGCTGCGCTCGAATCGCCGCTGTCCGTTGTTCGGCACCGCAGGTCCGGCCCGCGATGCCGGGTGCCCTCGCCCCACCGAACCCACCGTGCGGCCGCCGCCCTGACGTACCGACCATCGACCCCCGGGTGGTCAGTGCCGCAGTGCGTGTGACTCGGTGATGTCGACGATCGACCTCGCATGCCCGGGCCTTGACGACGGCCGGCATCCGTGGGATCGTGGGTCGATGAATACGAACCCCCCGTTCTCCCTGGCACGCATCGCCGTGTTGGTTGCGTGTTTCTTGCTCGCCATTCCAGGTGCTTCGTGGGCCGCGGAATCTGACCCGTGGGCTCTGGTTGGTGCTCCTGTGAATCTCGCCACGGCGGATGCGACCGGGTTCGCCGGCGGGGTGGCGGTGAGCGCTGATGGCAATGTCATGGCGGTAGGCTCGCCGTCTGATGACACCGCTGCAACTGACGCCGGTGTGGTCCGCGTCTACCAGTACAGCGGTGGCTGGTCGCAGCGCGGCGCCGACATCCCCGGGGTAGCGGTCAGTGATGTCGCCGGAACGTCCGTTGCGTTGAGCAACGACGGGCTCGTGCTCGCCGTGGGGGCTCCGGGGAGCAGTATCGACATGGGAGAGGCCGGGCCGGACGGATGGGTCGGGGTGTACGACTGGAATGGTTCGGCGTGGGTTCAGCGCGGGGCTGTGCTCGCCGGGGTCAGCGATCACGATCGCTTCGGGTTCTCGGTCTCGTTGAGCAACGACGGATCGGTGCTGGCCGTCGGATCACCGAGACGAGACGTATCGGGGCGCGACGCCGGGCGGACGACCATCTACACGTGGACGAGTGGCGCGTGGTCGACTCAGGACGCGATCGACGGGGCGGCAGCGAATGATCGGTCTGGATGGTCGGTCTCCCTCGACGGCACGGGTACACGTGTCGCGATCGGTGCCAGGTACGCGGGGGGCTTATCCACGGGCCAGGTGCGCGTCTTCGGAGAGAGCGGCGGTGATTGGCGCCAGGTCGGTGGCAGCCTCATCGGTGTTGCGTGGTCGGCGTTCGGCGCGTCCGTCTCGCTGAGCGATGGCGGCGACGTGGTGGCGGTCGGGGCACCGGACGACGCCTCGTCCCGCGGGAATACCTTTGTGTACGCCCTCGCCACCGGCGCTTGGTCGCAGCGCGGCAGCACCATCGCCGGGGAGTACGGCAGCGACCTGTCCGGTAGCTCGGTGTCACTCAGCGGCGATGGCAGGGTGGTCGCGATCGGCGCACCGGGGAACGATGACGCAGGGCAGGAGGCCGGACACGCCCGCGTCTACCGCTGGAACAGCGGTGCGTGGTCTCAGCGCGGTACCGACATCAACGGTACCGCGGGCGCCGCCATGGCCGGAAAGGGAGTGGCGCTCGACTTCGCCGGTCGGAGCATCGCGGTGCGAGGCAGCAGTGCAGTCAACGTCTTCTCCCATACCGGTACCCCCGAGGCCCCCTATTCGCCCCACAGCGTGACGGGTACAGCGGCCACGAGCGCCTCGGTCGTGGTGTCGTGGGCCACGCCGTGGACGGACGGCGGTGCCACCATCACCCGGTACACGGCGACGGCAGGGACCGGCGAGACCTGCTCCGTGACCTCCACTGCCCCGGCGACGCCGGCGACAACCTGCACGATCAGCGGGCTTGCAGCTGCGGCGAGCCACACGTTCACGGTGACGGCGACCAACTCGGTCGGAGAGGGAGTTGCATCAGCCGCCTCGGCAACGGTGACGACGCCCGGAGTGGCGCCGGGCCAGCCGACCGGGGTCAGTGGCACCCCCGGCAATGGTTCGGTGGCGGTGGCCTGGACGCCGCCGGCGAGCGACGGCGGTGTCACCATCATCGCGTACACGGCGACGGCAGGGACGGGCGAGAGCTGCTCCGTGACCTCCGTTGCCCCGGCGACACCGGCGGCAACCTGCACGATCAGCGGCCTGACAAATGGGGTGACCTACACGTTCACGGTGAGGGCCACGAATGCCGTTGGCACAGGGGCGGGCTCTGTGCCGTCGGCGCCGGTGACCCCGGTGGCACCTGCGAGCGCCCCGGCCGCCAGCCCAGCCCCGCAGTCGGGGGCCGCTGCGCCCGGCGTCCCTGCGTCCCAAGCGCCCGCTCCGCTCGTCAATACCGCTACGCCGGCATGCTCGGGCGGCAAGCGACAGGTGGCGCTGTGCAATGCCAAGGCACGGCTTTCCACTGGCCTTGCCCGGTGCAAGAAGCAGTCGGTGCGCGCGCGCCCTGCGTGCACCAAGGCTGCGCGCGCCCGGCATACGGTGGCGGTGCGCGCCGCGATGCGACTGCGGTAGCGTCGGGTAGTTGCTGCAAGTGCATGAACTGCGGGAGCACCTCGGGCTGCAGTTGATGTAAGCAGGCAGTCCCAGAATGACCGGAAGGCCCCGCTGAGTCGGGGCCTTCCGCATTCTGGGGGCTGAACACCGTGGCCAATCCGGGGTGGACGGCATGTGGCCAATTTCTGGGCGGCGACGCGACCGCGTGCAGCTGATGAGTCCAGCTTGCGTCGCACGCCCATCTGGCCCTCGTGTGCGTGACGATGTACGGGCCAGAGCCCGGACCGGGAGGGTGCCACGTGCCCGCGATGAGTGGGTATCATTATTTTCGTGAATCCCTCCGTCCACCACCGCCGCGCGCACTCACGCGTGCGAACCGTCGCCCTTGGCGCGATCATCGTTGTCGCGGGTGGCCTGGTTTTGCCAGGCATCGCCAGCGCGGGCTCCGACTTCTACGTGACGGTGAAGAACGACCTCAACAACCGCACCGAGCCGGGCTTTCCGAAGGTGGCGCTGCAGAATCGGGGCGACTTCAAGTGCTGGTGGAACGAGGACCTCGACCAGGGTCCCGACGCCCTGGCGGCGGCACCGGGCGGGAGCAAGAAGCTGCGCACCGAGGTGCAGCAGAGCAAGGCCCCATGCCTCACCGACTTCCTCGGCTACCGCGACGTCGAGGTGGTCATCAAGGAGACGGCCGCGGCCGAGTGGGTTGCGATCGAGGGGCAGGGCGGCTTCCGGTTGCGGTTTGGCCGCGGTTCCGACTTCGGCTCGAAGGACCCGAGCGACTGCGACCCCGACGCGTGGGGGAAAAACTGCATGTCGATCCTGGGCTTCCCCGGCACGTGGGCCACGCGGCCGGGTGGCGTGGGCCTGGTGTGCCTGGTGCTTGACCGCTTCGACCAGAACGGCAAGAACAGCCGGGAGCAGGTGTCGAACGCCGTCATCTCGGTGCGCGACGACCTGAAGTGCAATGTGCCGCGGGCGTCAGTGTACTGGCCGCGCATCAACGGCACGCCGGTGGGCACGGGCTTCCCCAAGATGGGACCGACGGAGCGGCGCGCCAAGGTGCAGGCGGAGGCGGGCAAGGCCAGCGCGCTCATGCCGATGGTGGCCAATGTGATGAGCGGTGCACGCATCATCTGCGCATGGGGCATTCGTGACGAGCCCGGCAAGCCCACCAACGTTCCGACGCAGTGCAACGACGCCGCGTCCGACTCCGGCAAGTACCAGCTGAACGACCTCACCATCCCCGAGGCCCTGCCGCCCGACGGGCGCCCGCCCAACTTCAAGGTGCTCAGCGAGCTCGTGACCGGCGACCCCTTCGTGCTGGTGGCGAAGTCGTCGCAGACCCAGGCACCCGACGCGGGCGAGGGGCAGGTGACGGTGCAGGCGCAGACCTCGTGGGGTCACCAGGAGTCGTCCCAAGACTCCAAGTCCCTTCAGTTCGGCAGCAAGGGCAGCTACGGCGTCGAGTGGAAGTGGAAGACGTCAATGATGTTCGCCGAGGCCGAGTCGACGGTGAAGACGTCGGTGGAGGCCAGCGTCACCGCGACGCGTGGTTCGCAGACCGGCTTCCAGAGCACCACGACCAAGCAGGTGAGCCAGAGCTTTCAGGCCAAGGCTCCCGCCGGTGCCACCACCAGCCTGCGCGTGTACAAGACCTCGTTGAACAACGACTACACCTATCGCGCCGACCTCTGGTTCGGCACCGATGGCAAGGGCGAGGAAGTCGGTAACCCCGCGGCGGTTGCGCTGGGCATGACGCCGTCCAGCCGCCAGGAATGCCTGGCGCTCACCATCGGCGATGCCACTGTGACCGGATCGTTCATGGAGTTCGGGAAGCGCCGGTTCGACATCGGCGACCTGGGCCCGCGGGGGACCGCGAGCGCGAGCGACCTGGCCTTCTACGACTCGCTGGACAGCTTCTACGTGGGCGAGCGACGGTGCCCGGGTTACCCGCGTGGATTCGCCTCGGCCGCGGGCATGAAGGGTGACGGCGTCGGATCGTTCTCATCCGACGGCGAGGAGCAGGTGCGCGTACTCGACGCCAACGGCAAGCCGGCCTTCACCGCCGATGGTTCACCGCGCTTCATGATTACCCAGGCGCCGGGGCTCACAGCCTGCGTTTTCGTTGCCCGCTCGGCGGGTGGTGTGCCAGCGCAGGCCAACGCCATCCCGCACCAGGGCGGAGCCGTTCCGTGCGTCGGATCGATGCAGGGCGCAAGCGTCACCGTGCCGAACCCGGGCGCCATGGTTGCGCTGCGGGGTGGCGACGACGTGCACGCCGGCACCGCTGCTTCAGAGCTGATCGTGCCGGGGGCGGGCGACGATGTCGTGAGCACCGGTGGTGGGGCATTGAACATTGTCGACCCGTCACCGGGCGACGACCGCCTCACCGGCGGTCCCGGTAACGACCACCTGAGCGGTGGGTCGGGCCGCGACGTCATCAGTGGCGGCGGCGGTAGTTTCTGGCTGAAGGGCGGCCCCGGCAACGACGCAATCACCCAGCGCGGTGGCGTTGGCAGCATCTGGGGCGGTGCGGACGACGACCTCATCCGTACCACCTCAGTCACCGGCGGAATCACGGGTGGCCCTGGCGACGACCGCTTCGCGGTGGCCGGACGCGCCACGGGCGCGGTGTTCGGTGGTGGCCCGGGCGATGATCGTTATGAGATCCTCGCCGGAAGGGGATGCGCCAGCGTGTTCGAGCTGCCGGGGCAGGGCACCGACACCGTGGTGACCAGTCGCTGCCTTCGCCCCGCGCCCGACGTGGAGCGAATCGTGCTGGCCGGCACGGCGCCGCTTACGCTGCGCATGGGCGAGGGCCACCAGGTACTCACCGGCAATGACGCCTCCAATGTGCTGAGTGGCGGTTCCGGCCCCGACGTGATGAACGGCGGCGGCGGCGATGACATGATCGAGATGGGCAGCGACCGCTACGACACCGCCACGGGCGGCCCGGGCGCCGATCGCTTCAAGCCCCTTGGGCGTCCGGCAACCGGTTACCACGGACGTCTTTCCCGAAACGCGGAGGCCCACCGCCTCACCGACTTCTCCGCGGCGCAGGGCGACCGCATCGTGTTGAGGCCCGGGTCATTCGGCACTGAGGTGCGTGGCCTCGCCCGCACCTGGACCGTGGTCACGGGTACCGACCCGCAGCCGCGTGCCGCGCGCCCCACCCTGCTTGTGAACCCGTCCACCGGGCTCATCGCATTCGATCGCGACGGCACCGGGATCATCGGGCCGCGGGTGGTGGCCATGGTGCCCGTGGGCACTCCGGTCACGCGCGACATGTTCATCATCCGATGAGAGCGACGCCGGCCCTCGCTATTGCCGCCCTGCTCGTGAGCGGCGGCGTTGCCGTGGCGGGGTTCACGCCCTCGACTCCCGACCTGAGTTCGCTCGTGGTGCCGTCGGGCGGTGCGCCCGGCATGCGCATGACACCGACCCTCGACGGCAGTGCCCTGCTCCTGGCCACTCAAGCCGCCCTCGATGGCGTGCCGCCAACCGTGTGGCGCAAGGGCATCGACATGCGTCCGGGGACCTCTGGTGGCGTGTCTCTGCCCGCCTCGCCCGGGATCGTGGCTGTGCTCGACGGTGCCACGTACCCGAATGGTGGTGCGCTGGTGGAGCGGGCATGGGCGGTGTCGGCGGGTCGCCCGGGTGTGATCACCCCATTCGACCCGGTGGCCATGCGCGAGAGCGGCTCGCCGTTCACGCTCGATGCCCTCGACGGAGAACCGGTGGCGGCCGTGCTGCAGCCCGACGCCGGAACGCCGACTGCCCGCATGGTCTTCATCGCCACGGATGCCACGCCCCCGCGCACTCTCCAGGTGCGGCTCGATGGATCGAAGACGAAAGTCGTTGATCAGCTGGTGGGTGATGAATACGGCTCGGTGACCGCGCTCTCCGCATCGCCCGACGGCCGATTCATCCTCAGTGCGCTGCAGAGCCAAACCGATGCCGGTACCCCGGTGTCCATCATCACGCGCGTCTCGACCAACGGGCTTGGGCCCGAGGGGCGCTCCATCGTGCTCGCGCAGTCAACGCGTGTGAGTTCGCTCATGATCACGGCCGACGGCACCACGGGGTACGCCATCTCGGGTGGCACGTCCGCCGCCGGCGACCAGGCGCCCGCGTCGGTGGCCGTGCTCGACCTGGCCACGATGTCGGTGAAGCCGGCGGGCGTGCACGCGATGCCATCTACCTTCGGCACCCAGTTCGGCGCGGGCTCGGGCGCGCTCACCCCGCAGGGCGACGAGATCTTTCTCACCGGCGACAGGGTTGGATCGGGTCTTGGGCCGGCATCGGGCATCGTCCCCACCGACTCCTTCACGGCCATGGTTCCTGCGACGCGGGGAACGCCTGGCGCTGCGGGACAGGCCGTGGTGGACAGCGGCGGGGTATGGGGCTTCGTATCGAGCTCGTTCGTGCCCGCCTCCGTGGGCCCGGACCGCCAGTTCGCTCTCCTGGCGCGCATGCGCCTTGCCCAGCCGCGCACCCTCACCGTAAGTACCGTTGGCACCGGTGGTGGTGTGATCGAGGGCGCGCCCGGTGGGATCCTGTGCGCGACCGGATTGGACTGCGTGCAGCAGTTCCGAACACGTCAGGTGGTGCAACTCACGGCGTATCCGAACCCGGGATCGGTGTTCACAGGGTGGTCCGGGGCATGCGCGGGAACCGATGACGACTGCACGGTGACGCTGGACGTGGCGAAGACCGTGCGTGCCGGCTTCGCCAGAGCAACGCCTGCCGTGCTGACGGTGTCAATCGGCGACAGCCCCCAGGGCACCACACGCGTGGTGTCGACTCCCTCGGGAATCGACTGCACCCTCTACACGGGCACGTGCAGCGCATCGTTCCGCAAGGGCACGGAGGTCATCCTCGCTGCCAGTGATCCCGATGGGACCGTGCGGGAATGGACCGGCGCCTGTGCGGGGCAGCGCGACTCCTGTGCGCTGGTCATCACCGGGTCATCGAGCACGTCGGTGAGCATTGCCTCCCGCAGGCCGGCACCCCCGGCGCCTCGCCCCACCCCTGCGCCGCCGACACCCGACCCGACGCCGACACCCGACCCGACGCCGACACCCGACCCGACGCCAGCTCCGGCCCCCATTCCGGTGCCGGTGCCCGACGCCAACCCTCCGGCGCCCGGGCCTGTTCCCAACCCCGTGACCCCGCTGAACCTGTCCTCGGTTGCGGTGTCGCGCACACGCTTCCGCCCCGGCCAGGGGACTGTCATCCGCTACCGCCTGAGCAAGGGCGCCAGGGTGCGCATGACCTTCACCAATCCCACGCGCCCACACACCCGATACCAGTACACGCTCGCCGCAGGCCGCCCCGGAGCCGATGCCGGACAGAATCGCGTGTTCATCAGCGGCAGGGTGCGCGGCCGGAGCGTTCTCCCCGGACGGTGGACCATGCGCATCGTGGCCGTTCGCGACGGGGTGCAGACCGCGCCCGTCGTGCGTCGCCTCGTTCTCTCGCGGTAGCTCATTGGCCACCCCCTGTTTCGGGAGTCCTCCATGAAGGCACGATCTGCAGCTATCTCGGCCGTTCTTGCGGCGCTCGCCACCCTCGCCCCTGCACTGCACGCCGGTCCGGTGGCTGGAGCCACGTCGGACCGCGCCGTGGTGGTGATCCAGGGCGGTGGCGCACCGCATCCGTACTCCACGCCGTGGGCCGCCTGTGATGGCGGACGGCCCCAGTTCGTGCAGGCGCTCCTCGATGCCGGACTCCCGGTGTTCACCGCGCCGGGCTACAGCAACACGCAGGTGAGCACGGCAGGAGAGACCGGCTGCCCACCGCAGCCCCCGGTGGACGTGCAGTGGCATACCTCTGGCTACCCCACTCAGACGGGTCAGGCAGTGCTGGGCTTCCTCGGGTACCTCAATGCCACCTACGGCTACCGCACGTTCGACCTGGTGGGCTACAGCTACGGCGGCGTGGTGGCACGGGCAACGGTGGCAGCCCTGAAGAAGCAGCCCGCCGCCGGATCCATGGCGCCTGCATTCTCCTACGCCCGGGCCGCGGAGGACGCCGGGGCGTCAATCCCCTCCATCATCACCATGAACAGCCCGCACTTTGGAAGCCCCACCTACGACATCGCCTTCGACCCCGCCACCTTCACGCAGCCGGTGCTCAGGAGCTGGGGTCAGGAGTTCGCCGACGCCGGCGCCGGGCTGCGCATCTTCCAGGTGACGGAGGGCGCGGGGGCCATCCAGGTGCTCTCCACGCAGGGGCACGCGAAGCGTGACCCCCGGGGGTGGGATGCCCGGCAGGTGGGTGTGCTGAACGGTGTGGCGCTCACCCTGATGGCGGGTGACTACTGCGGCCAGACGTGCACCTCTGGCGGAGAGGCCGGGCGAAAGGCCACGAAGAAGGGCCTTCGCACCGACAGCACCGTGCCCGTGTACAGCCAGCTGATGCAGCGGTGCCCGGCGTCGTGCCCCGCCCCCCCGGGCTCCGTGTACGTCCCGTCGGGCCTGCTGCCCAAGGGCGTTGTGCGCAAGACGTTCCCCACCATCCACTCGACCTACGATGCCAAGCGCCTTGGCCTTCCGAAGGGCCTCTCGGTGGCGAGCAATCCGACCGCCATCAGGTACCTGGTGAGCACCACGGCGTCGCGCTGGCGCGCGGCCGGGGTTCCCCTGCTCACGCCGTAGCCAGGTGAATCGGCGGGCACGTGCGCTCACTTGCATGAGTGACATGACCATCCTGATCCTGGTGAGGGCCCGTCACGACGACGCGGGCCAAGCGCTCGTCGAGCGCCTGCAGGCAACGCTGCCAACTGCGCCGACCGGCCCACACGGCACGTGAGTTCAGCTGGGGCCCATGGCCCCCGGCACGGATCCAGCGCATTCTTCGAAAATTCTTCGGATGGATTTATGCGGGGATCTGCGTCCGATGGAACGATGGGCCGCATGAAACTCGTGCCAGTAGGGCTCTCCGTCATGGCCGGCCTGTGTGCCGTGCCGCTCATCCTCACCGCCAGCGGTGTTGGCGCCACCACCTCGGTGAACACCACCGCAGGCCTGAAGAAGGCCAAGTGGTCGTCGGGCATCACCGCCACGTATGCGACGGGCTCCGTGCGCATGCAGTCAAACGGGTTGCCCAACCACCCGCGCCCCAAGTACTACGCCGTGCCCGACACGGGCGTGCGGGTGCCGACGGCGAGCACGGCGCACGTCGCCAAGGATCCGACCAGGGCCCAGAACTACGACTTCAGCATCCCCACCACGCCCACGTACACCAGCACCACCACCGATGCGCCGCTCGGATCGATCGGGCTGATGATCTCGGGCTCCGTGCTGTTCAACCCCTACGAGGGCGATGGCTCGACAGTTGCGATGTCGAACAACTTCTTCCTCACGCGCGGGAAGACGAAGGTGTGGTTTGTCGACACCTGCTCGGGGCACCCCACGCCGTCGCCAAGCGGGCAGTACCACTACCACGGGCTGCCGAACTGCGTGGCGGCCGAGACCGACACGAAGACTGGTCCCTCCCACATCATCGGCGTCGCATTCGACGGCTTCCCCATCTACGGCAAGCGCGACATCAACGGCAAGGTCGTGAAGGTGTCGCAGCTCGATGCGTGCAACGGCATCACAAGCGCCACGCCTGAGTTCCCCGATGGGATCTACCACTACGTGCTCCCTGGCACGACCGACAAGACGTCCTCCATCAGGTGCTTCCACGGCACGGTGGATTCGTCACTCATCCAGCAGATGCCGCCTATGGGAGGACCACCACCCAGCCGATGACCTCGCTGGAGCCCCGCATGCCCGGAGGCGGCCGGGGTGGAGGGGCCATCGACCCCGCGTGATCAGTGTTGCAGTGCGTCTCCGCAGCGCGGACATGGGTCGCCAGCAACCCACAGCACCACGGCATCGGTACCGCATGCCCGGCACTTGGGCATCGCGTCACCCGGCATGTCGTCATCGGGGGAGAACGCCGAGCCATCCACCCGGCGCGCCACCACCACGTCATCAAGCTGACCGCACTCGCAGCACCCCACGGTGGTGGTGCGGTCGTGGAGGTCGTTCCCGGGACCGCCAATCACGGCGGCACGCCGGTCGCAACTCGGGCACTCGTATTCCCGGCGTCTGGTCACTCCGTCCCGCCTCCTCTCGACCCCGCGCATCATTGCGCAGCGGGAGCGGGAATGATGCACGGGGCACCCGTGGCCAATGAGTTGCGCCCGCATTGGCATTGACTGCGCCGTGTGTGGAGCGGTGATCGATCGGTGCAGGTACCCCCTGCTGCCGTCGCGATTCCTGTGACCTCCCGCCAGTGGGAGGACGTGACGCTGGCGCTCACACGAATGCGGGTCGCACACGCGCAATGCTGCGGGCAGGTGCCTCCCGTTCCGGGTTTCGCGAACCCCTGTTGTCACCAGATCACCCGGCGGCGCAGAATGATCCACTGCGCGATGTGCAAATATGTTGCGGCGCCGGTTCCCCCGAGAACCGATGAAAGGCTCCACATGAATCTCCACTCACGCGTTGTACGCGGGGGTCTCGCACTGATTGCCGCTGGAGTGATTGCAACAGGGGTCTCCGCCTGCGGAAGCTCGTCCACCCCCGACACCACGAGTACTCCCGCAGCCAGTACGGCTGCGTCGACCACCGCGACCGCCAGTCAGGTGGACGTCACACTCGGGTCGCCGGAGGAGTTCAGCCTTGTTCCCGCCAGCCCTTCAGTTGCGGCAGGCACGGTGACGTTCAAAGTCAAGAACGCGGGCACCATGCCCCATGAGATGGTCGTGATCAAGACCACCAAGGACGCGGGTAAGTTGCCCGTGAAGGATGGCGAGGCCGTTGAGACCGGCGCACTTGGCGAGACCGGCGACATGGAGGCCGGTGCCACCAGGGACGTGACGCTCAAGCTCACGCCAGGCCACTACGCGCTCATCTGCAACCTGCCCGGCCACTACCTCGGCGGCATGTACGCGAACTTCGACGTGAAGTAGCCGTTGGGCGGGAGGTCCGGCGCTGGGCGCGAGCCCTCCGCCGTACCTCCCGCCGGTTGATTGCAGGTTTCGCGTGACATGGGCGCTCCACTCGGGCACTATCCCCCGTTCGCCGGGGACGCCCGGAACTCCATCGGGAAGCGCACCATCAACAAGATCACCTTCAGCGACCTCGGGCTCCGGGACGAACTCCTCACCGCACTTGGGGAACTCGGGTACGAGGAGCCCACTCCCATTCAGCAGGAGGCCATTCCTCCGCTCATCGAGGGGCGTGACCTGCTGGGCAATGCGGCCACGGGCACCGGCAAAACCGCCGCGTTCGCCCTGCCGCTGCTGCACACCATGACCGCGATCGGCTCGAGTCGCACGCCCCGTGCGCTGGTGCTGGTGCCCACCCGCGAGTTGGCCATGCAGGTGTCAGAGGCCATCCATCGCTATGGCCGCGCCCTGGGTGCACGGGTGCTTCCGGTGTACGGCGGGCAGCCCATCTTCCGGCAGATCAAGGCAATGGAGCGCGGTGTGGATGTGGTGGTGGCCACTCCGGGGCGCGCACGCGACCACGTGGCCCGCGGCACTCTGGTGCTCGACGACATCACGGTGGTGGTGCTCGACGAGGCCGACGAGATGCTCGACATGGGATTTGCCGAGGACATCGGCGCCATCCTCGACGGAATCCCCGAGGGGCGTCAGACCGTGCTGTTCTCGGCCACCATGCCGCCCCGTATCCGGGCGATCGCACAGAGTCACCTCACCGATCCGGTACGGGTGCAGATTGAGGATGGGCCCACGGCGGCGGGCGAGTCCCCGCGCATCCGGCAGGCCGCATACGTGGTGCAGCGTGCCTACAAGCCCGCCGCACTGGTGCGCCTGCTCGATGCCGAGTCGCCCGCCGCGGCACTGGTGTTCTGCCGTACGCGCATTGAGGTAGAGACGTTGGTTGAGACCTTGAATGGCCGCGGCTACCGCGCCGAGGCACTGCATGGCGGAATGACCCAGGAGCAGCGCGACCGGGTGATGGGTCGCCTGCGCTCGGGCACCACCGACCTGCTGGTGGCAACCGATGTTGCCGCCCGTGGGCTCGACATCGACCAGCTCACGCATGTCATCAACTTCGATGTGCCGTCGGCTCCCGCCCAGTACGTGCACCGCATCGGTCGCGTGGGCCGTGCCGGTCGCGAGGGTGTGGCCATCACGCTGGCCGAGCCGCGCGAGCACCGCATGCTGCGCAACATCGAGCGGGTGACCGGCCAGCGGGTGCCACAGCAGGCCCTGCCCACAGTGGCCGACCTACGCGCCCGCAGGCTCGACATCACCACCGCCACATTGCGCGAGAGCATCCTCGAGGAGGAGCTTGAGTCGTTCCGCGTGGTGGTGGAGACGCTCAGCGATGAGTTCGACGTAATGGACGTGGCTGCCGCCGCAGTGAAGCTGGCGCACCAGGCGTCGCGTGGCTCGGACGAGGACGATGAGGACATCCCGGAGCCCCGCGTGCGTGAGGAGCGCCCACAGCGCACTGGTCAGGGCGGGGGTTACCAGGGTGGTGACGGCGCGCCGCGGCGGGCCAACCGGGCCGCGCCCAGTCGCCCGGCGCCCGAGGGAAGTACGCGCATCTTCGTGGGTGCCGGGCGCATCGCCGGCGTACGACCCCAGGACCTGGTGGGCGCTATCGCCAACGAGGCGAATATCGCTGGCCGCGAAATCGGCGCCATTCAGATCGCCGATCGCTTCTCGCTGGTTGACGTGCCCACGTCAGCGGCCGAGAAGGTTATTGCGGCGCTCAGGGCCGGGTCGGTGAAGGGCCGCAAGGTGACGGTTCGCCGGGACGGGAAGCCCACCAAGTAGCGGGCCTGGCGTGGTGAGGTGACGCGCTGCCCAACCGCTGCCCCCACCCCTCGTGCCTCTCGGGCGCGAGGGGTGGATGTTCCCCATCTGGTGCATGACCAGCGGCGCGTACGCTGCCGCCCATGCCCGAGACCCAGATCGATCACACGGCCCAGAACCTGCTGTTCACCGAGGCCCATACCCCCAAGACGTTCGGCACCACGCCGGTGACGGATGAGCAGATCCGCGGTATCTGGGAGCGCATGAAGTACGCGCCTACGGCGAGCAATATCAACCCATTGCGCGTGGTGGTGGTCAGGTCGCCCGAGGCCAGGGCGCGGCTGCTCCCCCTCATGGCCGAAGGCAATCGTGCGCGCACCACGTCTGCGCCCGCCACGCTCATCCTCGCCGCCGATACCCGGTTTCACGAATACCTGGCGACGCTTACCCCGCACGCCCCCGATGCGGTTGCCTACCACGAGGCCCGCACGCGGGAGGAGCGCGAGGCCACCGCCACGTTCAGCGCGCTGCTGCAGGCCGGATATTTCATCATCGCCGTGCGTGCCGCCGGCCTGAACGCGGGCCCCATGCTGGGGTTCGACAAGGCCGGTGTGGATGCCGAGTTCTTCGGAGATGGGCGGCTGAGCGCCCTCTTCGTGCTGAACATCGGTGAGTACGGCCCCGACCCGTACCGGCCCCGCGCGCCGCGGCTTGAGTTCGACCAGGTGGTCACCAGCATCTGACCGACCCCCATCGCGCCATGCAATGCGTATGGCGTGATGGGGGCATTTGTGCTGCAAATGGGCGAGACGGGTCTACCATCCCGCGTCCTTTCGCCATGTCTGAACGCCGAACCAAGATCGTCGCCACCCTCGGGCCGGCGACCGACGACCCGCTGATCCTGCGCCAGATGATTCGCGCCGGGGTGGATGGCGTGCGCATCAACTGCTCACACGGCACCCGTGAGGACTGGCTTCGCCACGCGTGGATGGCCCGTGATGCCGCCGCCAGCGTGGGGCGCCACGTCGCCATCATGTTCGACCTCCAGGGCCCCAAGATCCGCCTGCACCAGTCGAGCAAGCGCATTGCGTTGACCGAAGGCGACCGCGTGCGAATCGTGGGCGACCCGAAGGCGCCGGGTGCCACGAAGTCGCTCATTGTGGAGTGGCCCGGGCTCGTGGAGGCAGCTGTGCTCGGTACGTCGGAGTTGGTCATCGGCGACGGCGCTCCTCGCATCGCCGTGCTCGAGCGCGAGAAGGGCGCGCTGCTTGGCACCTGCATCATCCCGGGCGAGGCCCTTCCGCGGCGCGGCGCATTTCTCACGCATGCTGTGGTCGACCGCATGGCGCTGAGCGATAAGGACCGTGCCGATGTGCGCGTGGCCATCGATGCCGGCGCCGACTTCATCGCGCTCTCGTTCGTCAATCAGGCTGACGATATTCAGGAACTGCGCAAGCTCCTGGGCAGCACCAGCATGCGCATCATCGCCAAGATCGAGACGCTGGCGGCCATCGACAGTCTCGACTCAATTGTTGAGGCGTCGGACGCCGTCATGGTCGCCCGCGGCGACCTGGGCGTGGAAGCCGGCGTGGCCCGTGTGCCCCTGCTGCAAAAGCGCATCATTCAAGCGGCAGGTGCACACGGCAAGTTGGTGATCACTGCCACACAGATGCTGGAGAGCATGAGCACGGCGCCGGAACCCACCCGTGCCGAGGCATCTGACGTTGCCAACGCCGTGATGGACGGCACCTCGTGCGTGATGCTGAGCGGCGAGACCGCCACCGGGCGCTACCCGGTGGAGGCGGTCACCCAGATGGCGGCCATCGCGGCCAATGCCCAGGAGGGCGTGATCCCGATGGGTGTCGACATGACCGCGCACGGTGCAACAGTGGCCGAGTCGGTGATGCGCGCTGCGGTGTTTCTGGCGCGTGACATCAAGGCCGCCGCATTGGTCATCCCCACCGCCACCGGTGGATCAGCCCGTGCCGCCGCGAAGTTCCGACCGCGCAGGCCGATCGTCGCGCTGTGCGCTGATGCCGGCGTGGCGCGGCAGCTGGCGCTTGAGTGGGGAGTGATCCCTGAGCCACTTCACGAGCGGCCCGACGAGTCGGTGGAGGCGTTGGTGGAACGCTGCCTGCTGCGCGCCCAGCGCAGGCTCGAGATCCCCGCTGGAGAGCGCGTGGTGCTCACCAGCGGCCCGCGGGTGGCGCACCCGGGTGCCACAAGCCTGATCGCCGTGCACCGCATCGAGGCCCAGCACCGCGGCTGATGCCGCTCAGGCGGTTGTGCTGCTCACGTTCAGCACGACGACGCCCACGATGATGAGGGCGATGCCGCTGAGGCGCGCGATACCCCACGGGTCGTGAAACACCCAGATGCCGAGCACCGCTGTGCCAGCCGCACCGATGCCGGTCCATACCGCGTAGGCGGTGCCGATGGGGAGCGTGCGAAGGGCCCACGCCAGCAGCCAGAAGCTGATGGTGCCCGCCACGGCGAATCCAATGGTGGGCCACAGCCGCGTGAAGTTATTTGACAGCTTGAGCATGGTCGCGAAGATGACCTCAAAGAATCCGGCGATGATGACAGCAAGCCAGGCCATAGTGCTCCTGTAGGGGTTACGGGCTTGCGAATATGTTCCATGACCCCGGATGAGATCCTTCCCCCGGTTGTCGCAACTACTCCGGGGTTATCGTCACTCGCTCGGTCGGATCCATGCCACCCGGGCGGCCCACGATGAGAGGGTCAAGGCCTTCGATTCGCCCGTGATCCTTGTTCGAATAGGGCATCAGGTGCAGCACGTATCGCATGGCATTGAGACGTGCGCGCTTCTTGCAGTCGCTCTTGACGACGATCCACGGCGACTCATCCGAATCGGTGCGCAGGAACATCTCCTCCTTCGCCACCGTGTAGTCGTCCCACTTGTCGAGCGACGCCATGTCGATGGGTGAGAGCTTCCACTGTTTGAGCGGGTGCGATTGGCGCTCGGCAAACCTGCGCTGCTGCTCGTGGCGGCTCACCGAGAACCAGAACTTGACCAGATGGATTCCGCTGCGGATCAGTTGGCGCTCGAACTCAGGCGCCTGGCGCATGAACTCGTGGTACTCGTCGTCGCTGCAGAATCCCATCACGCGCTCCACGCCGGCGCGGTTGTACCAGGAGCGGTCGAACAGCACGATCTCGCCCGCGGTGGGCAGGTGCTGCACGTAACGCTGGAAGTACCACTCGCCGCGCTCGGCGTCGGTGGGCTTGTCGAGCGCCACCACACGTGCTCCGCGTGGGTTCATGTGCTCCATGAATCGCTTGATTGTGCCGCCCTTGCCTGCGGCGTCCCGGCCCTCGAACAGGATGACGACCTTCTGGCCGGTCTCCCGGGCCCAGGCCTGCAGCTTGAGCAGCTCCACCTGCAGGCGGTACTTCTGCTGCTCGTAGGGCCTGCGACCCATGAGGTTGCGGTACGGGTAGGCGCCCGACTGCCAATCAGCCACCAGATCGTCACCGGGGTGCATCGGCGGGGTGCCGTACATCAGCGCGTCCCGCACCAGGATCTCCGCGGCCAGTGCAGCGGTGTCATCGGGCGATCGTCCCGCAGCCACGGCCCGCAGCCAGTCGGCCACGGCCTCCATGTCGTCGGGGCCGGCACCGGCCAGCACACTTCGCACGGCGTTCACCAGCTCGCCGCGCGCGGATGCGGTCTCCTGATGCACCTCAAAGCGCTCGATCGACTGTTCGTCGAGCGCAGGTGCCCTATCCCCGTCCTTTGCCTTTCGCGCCATTGCCACGAATGTAGCCGGGCCAGCACCACGCGGCCACCTATTGATCCGGGGAGAACCGCCGGATCACGTTCCGCTGTGCAATTCCCACCAGTAGTCCTCTCGAGCGGCGCTCCTGCTGGGCAGCCTCGCGGGCTCCGATATGCACATGGGGGGGTTGACTCCCTCTGCATCGCGGCCCGGCGCCAGCCCCCGGTCTGCGGCTATGGTGACCGTGATCCATTCCAGGTACCTCAAGAAAGGACCCTCCATGCCTCGACGTTCACTGTCAGTCATCGCTGCCATCTTTGGCGCCGGTGTACTGATGATCGGCGCTGCCGGTTGCGGCGGGAGTGATACCGCTGCTCCCGCCACGACGACGCAGGTTGAGACCGTGGCGGCCCCTGCTGCCACCACGGCTCCGGCTGCCGCTCCCGCCACCACGGTGACGGTTGACCAGAACAACGACAACAACCAGAACGACCAGAACAACAACAACCAGAACGACGACAACAACCAGAACAACGACAACACGAACCAGACGCCGGCCCAGCAGAAGGCCGAGTGCCTTGCCCACAACAAGGGCTACCCCGAGAACTGCGCCGACATCCCATGATCGGCCGGTAGTTTGGTTGCTGTTCGCGAAGGGGGGCCTATGGCCCCCCTTCGTCGTTCCGGGGCGCAACTGCGCCCGGGAACCCCATTTACCTGCGGTGAGCGCCGGGGTCGTCAGGCCCATTTGATCGTGGCGTGGGGAGATCGTCGGGTGTGATGGGGCTGTTCGCGCCGGGGGCCACAACCCCCACGAAGGCCGTGACCATCGCGATCCCGGTGACCGAAGACGGCCGGTCGCGGGACCTCGCGTGGGGTCGGATACAACGTATGTCGGGCGACGCATCCGCTCCGCATGGCAACCTGCCGCCCATGGGAAAATTTCGTGAGTTCATTCCGGTCGCCGCGGCGACCATCATCATCGCTCTTTGCGCCCTGATCCCCCTCGCGGTGGGTCTTGGTGACGACACGGGGTTGAGCGACGTCCGCTCTGCTGCCGCGTCGCTTGGGACGACGAACAAGGAGGGGCAGTCCCTCCAGCTTCAGGCCCAGCAGGAGCAGAAGCAGCTGACCGAGGCAATCGTGGCTTCGGCCAAGAGCGGCGCGTCGGTGAAGGACATCGCCCGCTCAGTGGTGCCGATCCTTGGCATTCCGGAGCAGAGCGCCATTCAGGGCGTTCAGGGCATCATCGCCCAGGCAGGGGCGCCGCAGCAGCAGGCACCCACGCCACAGGCACCGGTTACCAAGCAGCCATAAGCGGTTTGGCGGGGCGCGTGCGGTAACGGCGCGCCCCGCAGCTTCATCTCTCGAGCGTGAAGCGGTTGCCCGAGGGATCCACCGCCATTACCGCGTCGGCATGTGTGCCGACGATCCGTCCCGCGGCGTCGAGCCGTGCCACGGCCCCTTCCATGGCGTTCTGTGACGACCACTGGGTGGCGAAGTGGCGTAAGCCAGCCGTGCCCTCTGGCGCCGGGGTGCCGGGGCGCTGCCAGGTATTGACGGCCATGCGATGGGGAAAGCTGCCCCCGGCCGAGAGGTCCGCGAACCCGATGTGCGGACCCTCCACGTTGCGGGTCATGCCAACCACCTCTGCCCAGTGGTGCTGCGCTGTGGTGAGGTCGTCCACGTGCAGATGCATGTGGCCCACGACCGTGCCGGGGGCCATGGGCTGTGACGGGTCGGTATCGCCTCCCACCGTGAGCACATGCTCCACGTCAAGCGCCTCCACGGCATTACGCTGACGACCCTCGGTATCGACGATGAGGGGCCACTCCGGGCCCGACTCATATCGCGCCACACGCTCGATCGTCTCGTACGCCACCTCGAGTTGGATGCCGTCCGGATCGTTGAGATAGGTGGCCCAGTGAGTGATGTGATCGGTGGGTGCCTGGTGGTATCGGGCCGCCGCCACGCGCAACAGGGTGCGACCGAAGGCGGCGGCATCCGGCACATGAAGCGCCAAGTGGTACAGCCCTGAGTGGCCGGGCTGCGTGGGTCGCGTGGCACCCGGGTGCAGCACCACAAGCGTGTGCATCCCCGCACCGAGTGCGATTCCATCGCCGTCATGAGCCGTGGGCTCCAGACCGGCCACACCCTCCCAGAAGGCGCGGGACCGCACGCCGTCGGTCACGTTGAGATGGACGGGGCCGTACGTGAAGAGGTCTGACGCAGTGCTCACGCCCTTATGCTTGCACACGCAAGCATAAGGGCGTGCTGCATCAGGTCATGCGCGTGGAGGCCTGCCCTCGTGGTCGCACATCTCAGGGTGCCAGCGCCGGAAGTGGTTCTCGTGCTGACCCGACAGCGAACCGTCGGGGTAGTGCTGCTCGTAGAAGTCCACGTCCACATGCTGCGCCTGGGTGGTGAGGCGCTGGAACATGGGGTCGATGTAGGCGGGGAAGCGCCCGTAGGTGTCCCACACGTACTGGCAGTAGTCCTTCACGATCTCCACGGTCTCATCGTGAGGGCGCGGGATGGCGTTGACGAAGCTCTCGTTCTGCTGCGGGGTCTTGTACGGCTTGGGCACGTCCTCGTCCATGGCGCCCCACTTCATCTCCATAAAGGCGTCCACCGCCGCATGCATGTCGGCGTGGTACGGCGGGATGTAGGCCTCAAACACGCCATCGCGGCCAGCTGCGTAGGTCTGGCCGTTGGCCGCCTCGTTGAACCGGAAGCCCAGGCCGGGTACGTCGCCGCCACCCATCACGAACTTGGGCAGGTATCCGGTGAAGGTCCAGCCACCAAGGCCCAGCGCCTGCATCCCCAGATTCATGTTCTGGCAGATGAACCCTTGCTCCACCACCATCATCGAGAGCACGCGCTGCTCAAGCTCAAACATGTTCATGGGGATGTTGCTGTTGATGCGCCCCTGATCGACCCACTTCTGCAGACCTGCCGAGCGCCCGCCGTGCTGTTCATCCACGATCGAGAAGGCGTAGCTGCGCGCGAAGTAGATGAAGAGCACGTTGATGTACTCCATGGTCATGGTCGTCACGGGGACGAACAGCGTGGTGCCCGGCTTGTTGGCATTCCATTGGTTGAAGTCGAACAGCCCCGGCAGCGTGGTGGGCAACTCGGCGCGCCCGTCCTTCAGCTTCACCCGTGCCCGGCGAAAGAGATCGACGATGAACTCGCCCTGCTCCTCCATCGAATGCCCCGAGAGAGTTGAGATCTCGCCGGGCTCGGGCGTGAGCTTGAAGATGTCGAGCCACCACAGGCCGTCGTCGTTGCTCCAGAACAACTCAGTGCCGTGGTTCGAGCATGCCGATGGCCAGGTGCGGTTGGTCCACTGAACCAGCGTGCTCATGCCGCGCGCCGGGTCGAGATCGGCAAGCGCCAGCCCGTTAAGGCCCGTGCCCGCCATCACCAGAAGGGCCTCCTCGAGCTCGCTGAGGGGCACCGGCGCGTAGGGGGATTCGTAGTGGAGGACTTCGCTCTCAACGGTCATGCCGAGCGCAACGCGACGCGACTTGCGGTCGAACACCGACTGAAAATAGGGATACGTGAGCGCATCCTGGAACCCGATGGGTGCGGTTGAGACGATCTCAAGGGGGTCGGCTTCAGTCGTCATGTTGCTTCTCTCTTGTGTGGTCGCGTGCGCCCGGTGCCCACTTCGTGCCGGATGTTGCGAAGGATAGAAGTCCACGGCACTTCGCGCCGTACTCCGGGGTGGTTACCTGCCGACCTTTACACCCGCCACGTCGCGATCCCACGTGTCGGGCGTAATTCCCTCGAAGCGCAGCGTGTTCTTCTGCACGCGTTCGGTGGGGGTCTTGGGCAAGGAGGCCACCACGCGGATATAGCGCGGCACCATGAAGTAGGGCATGCGCGCAGCCATCCAGTGGGTGAGCTCCTCGGGGTCGGGTGCATCGCCGTGGGCCACCAGCACCACCATGATCTCGTCCTCACTCGATGCGCCCTCGTCGGCCTTCACTCCGATCACCGAGCACTCACGCACATTGGGGTGCCCGGCGATCTGGCGCTCAACCTCCATCGACGACACGTTCTCGCCACGACGACGGATGTAGTCCTTCACGCGGTCCATGAAGTAGATGTAGCCGTCGGCGTCCATAC
>JBMOGE010000030.1:0-24226 GCA_049318525.1 Miltoncostaeaceae bacterium | reverse complement strand
TGTCGACGAACAGCAGCACGTCCTGGCCGGCGACGTCGCGGAAGTACTCCGCCATCGTCAGGCCGCTGAGCGCCACACGAAGACGGGCACCCGGCGGCTCGTTCATCTGGCCGTACACCAGGGCGGTCTTCGAGATGACCCCGGACTCCTTCATCTCAAGCCACAGGTCGTTGCCCTCACGGGTGCGCTCGCCGACGCCGGCAAACACCGACAGGCCACCGTGCTCCTGCGCGATGTTGTGGATGAGCTCCTGAATGAGCACCGTCTTGCCCACGCCGGCACCACCGAACAGACCCACCTTGCCGCCCTTCACGTACGGGGCGAGGAGGTCGATGACCTTGATGCCGGTCTCGAAGATCTCGGACGTCGGCGACAGCTGGTCGAATGCCGGCGGCTGACGGTGGATCGGCCACCTCTCGGTCTCGCCGACCGGGCCGCCCTCGTCAATCGTCTGTCCAAGCACATTGAAGATGCGCCCCAGAGTGGGCTCGCCCACAGGGACGGTAATCGGACCGCCGGTGTCGATGACGTCGGTGCCGCGCGACAGGCCGTCGGTGGTGTCGAGGGCCACCGCGCGCACCTTGTCGTCGCCGAGGAGCTGCTGCACCTCAGCCACGAGCATGGTGCCGTCGGGACGGGTGATCTCAAGGGCGTTGTAGATGCCCGGAAGGTCGTCGCCGAAGCGGACGTCAAGCACGACGCCCTTGATCTCGAGGATCGTCCCGGTGTTCTTCCCGTTGGTGCTCATCTGGTGGTGATCCGTCCCGTTCGGTGTGGGTTCAGGTGCTGCATTTGGTCTAGCTGAGTGCGTCCGCTCCCGCGACCACTTCAAGAATCTCCTGAGTGATTGCGGCCTGGCGGGCGCGGTTCATTGCGAGCGTGAGGTCGTCGATGAGCTGGCCGGCGTTGTCGCTGGCATTGCTCATGGCGGTGCGCCGGGCGGCGTTCTCGGCGGCTGCGCTCTCAAGGAGTGCGCGGTAGATCGTGGTGTTGATGAAGGTCGGCAGCAACTGCTCGAGCAGGGCCTGGGGCTCCGGCTCAAACTCGGCGAGCGCCTTGCTGAACTCATGCTCCTCGTCCACTTCGCCATCGCCATCGGCGTCGTCAACGAAATCGCGTGGCACAGGCAGGAGCTGCTCGGCGGTGACGTGCTGCTCAACCACCGACTTGAACTCGTTGAACACGAGCACGACCTTGTCAACCTCGCCCTCGAGGAAGCGCTCGCTCACGAAGTCGGCCACGGTGGTTGCATCGACGAATGTGGGCTCGCTCGAGAAGCCCTGGAAGTGGTTGTCGAGCACCTTGCCGCGAAAGCGCAGCGTGCCGCCGCCCTTCTTGCCCACGGCAGTGAACACAACCTCGTCAAAGCCCTGCTCAATGAGATCGTCCGCCTCCTGCAGACTGCGGCGGATCACGTTGACGTTGAAGGCACCGGCCAGACCGCGATCGCCCGTGACGGCGATAACCGACGCGCGACGTGTCTCCTCGCGCTCCTCCAGGAGCGGAATGCCACTCAGGCTGCCCGAGCGGCGTGCCGCTCCGGACATGAGGCGGCGCATTCCCTTGGCGTACGGCCGCAGCGCCTCAATGCGCACCTGCGCACGACGCAACTTCGCGGACGCCACCAACTCCATCGCACGGGTGATCTTGCTCGTCCCGGTGATCGAGGTGATGCGCTGCTTGATGTCCTGCTGGCTGGCCACGTTTCTGCCTAGGCCGTTGTCGCCGCTGGGGCGAGCTTCTTCATCAGGCCCTCGAGGAACGAGGACAGCTTGGTCTGAAGGGCGTCCGGCAGGTCCTTGGTCTCTCGGATCTCCGTGAGGATCGTTCCCTCGTCGCGCAGGGCGCCGCGGATCTCATCGTTGATGCGCGAGACGTCGGACGGGGCAACCGTGTCGAGGAACCCGCGACCGGCGGCAAACATGATGACCACCTGCTCCTCGACCGGCCACGGCTGGAAGGCCGGCTGGTTGAGCGAGGCCACCAGACGCGCACCACGGGACAGCGTCTGCTGCGTGGCGGCGTCCAGCTCGGATCCGAACTGTGCGAAGGCCTCGAGGTCGCGGTACTGCGACAGCTCGATCTTCAGGCGACCGGCCACCTTGCGCATGGCCTTGATCTGAGCGTTACCACCCACGCGCGAGACCGAGATACCCACGTTCACCGCAGGACGCACGCCCGAGTAGAACAGCTTGGACTCGAGAAAGATCTGGCCGTCGGTGATGGAGATGACGTTGGTCGGGATGTACGCCGACACGTCACCGGCCTGCGTCTCAATGATGGGGAGCGCCGTAAGCGATCCGCCACCGAGCTCGTCGGACAGCTTGCAGGCACGCTCCAGGAGACGGGAGTGCAGGTAGAACACGTCGCCGGGGAATGCCTCACGGCCCGGCGGGCGCCGGAGCAGCAGCGACATCTGGCGGTAGGCGTCAGCCTGCTTGGAGAGGTCGTCGTAAATGCACAGGGCGTGCTGGCCGTTGTAGAGGAAGTACTCCGCCATGGCGGCACCCGAGTACGGGGCCAGATACTTGAGCGGGGCGCTGGCGGCTGCCGATGCCACGACCACGGTCGTGTACTCCATGGCGCCGGCCTCGCGCAGGCGCTCCACAACCTGGGCGACGGTCGATGCCTTCTGGCCGATGGCCACGTAGAAGCACTTCACGTCCTGGCCGCGCTGGTTGATGATCGTGTCGATCGCGATCGTCGTCTTGCCGGTCTGGCGGTCACCGATGATCAGCTCGCGCTGGCCACGGCCAATCGGGATGAGCGCGTCGATGGCCTTGATGCCGGTCTGAAGCGGCTGGGTCACCGGCTGGCGCTGCACCACACCCGGAGCCTTGAACTCCACGGGGCGGAACTCGGTGGAGGCGATTGGGCCACGGCCGTCGAGCGGCACGCCAAGCGGGTCAACCACGCGGCCGAGGAGTGCCTCGCCCACGGGGACCTGAATGACCTTGCCGGTGCGGCGGACGGGGTCGCCCTCCTTGATGAGGGTGTCCTCGCCAAGCAGCACGACGCCGACGTTGTCCTCCTCGAGGTTCAGGGCCAGGCCTGAGACGCCATGGGGCAGCTCGAGCATCTCGAGCGCAAGCGCCGAGGGGAGGCCGTGCACGCGGGCGATACCGTCACCCACCTGCAGGACGGTCCCGACCTCGTCGGCCTCGGCGACGCCCTCGTACTGCTCGATCTGGGCGCGCAGGACCTTGGTGATCTCGTCGGGGCGGAGCTTCATCGGGTGGTTGTTACCTTTCTCGTTCTTCTGGAGCGGAGCAGCGTGGGCGTCAAGCCTCGACGGCCTTGGACAGGTCGACGGGCGTGGTCTCGAGCGAGCGACGCATCTCCTCGAGTCTGGTGCGGAGCGATGCGTCAACGACGACGTCGCCGACACGAAGCACGAGGCCACCGATAATCGATGGATCCACGGTCTCCTCGATCTCGGCGTCGCGTCCGGTCTGGGCGCGCACCTTCTCGCGGATCTGGTCGCGCAGTTCAGGAGTGAGCGGCACGGCGGTGACAGCAGCCACCACGACGCGCCCCTCGGCGGTGTCAACACGGCGGCCATACGCCGCGAGCACGTCATCGATCTCGCCAAGTCGGCCGCGATCGATGAGCACCTGCACAAACCCGCTGGACACCGGGTGGGCGCCCTCCATGATCTCGCCGACGGCCGCCCTCTTGGCGGTCGTCTCAAACTGCGGGTTCGTCAATGCCGCGCGGAGCTCGGTGCCGTCGGCCATGGCGGCAGAGAACTCAGCGAGTTCCGTGCGCACCTGATCGACGGCGCTCTGCGCCTGTGCAGCTTCAAAGAGTGCCTCGGCATATGTCGACGCGACGCTCATCAGGCCTTCTGCAGCCCGCTGAGATCGGCGTCGGCAAGCGCGTCCTCCACCATCTTGCGGTGGTCATCGCCGGACAGGGACTTCTTGGTGACCTTCTCGGCTGCGCTGAGTGCCAGCAGCACCACGTCGTCGCGGATACCGGCCACGGCCGCCTGGGCCTGGGCGTCGATCTGCGTCTGGGTGTCGGTGACGATGCGCTCCCGCTGATCCTGCGCCTGACCGACGATCTCCTGCTTCTGCCGCTCGCCATCACGACGACCGGACTCACGGAGCTCGTCCGCCTCGCGACGCGCCTCGGCCAACTGAACCTTGTACTGGCCCAGCAGTTCAACGGCCTCGTCACGACTCGACTCGGCCTCCTCGATTGACGCCGAAATGGCGGCACGGCGCTTCTCGATCATCTCGCCCACCGGCCCGAAGACGAACTTCTTCAGGATCAACAGCGTGAGCAGAAAGATGACGATAGTCCAGATCATCAGACCCGGACTCAGCTCGAGGAGCGGATTCGCCCCAACGGGCGGGGCGTGTACGAGGGGTCCCATGGGTCTAGACCAGGAAGAAGGCGACGAAGCCCATGAGCAGGGCGTAGAACGTGATCGCCTCGGTCAGTGCAAGGCCGAGGAAGGTGATCGACAGAAGATCACCGCGGAGCTCGGGCTGACGAGCGACCGACTCGATGGTCTTGCCGAAGATGTAGCCCACGCCAATGCCCGGGCCGATTGCGCCCAGACCGGTCGCGAGACCGAGAGTGAGAGCCTTGGATGCTGCGACGATGCTGCCTTCGAGAGCCACGTGGCCTCCAGTTAGTTCCGGTGAGATTTCAACTAGTGCGATTCCTGCGCGGCGTAACCGATGTAGATGCCGGAGAGCAGGGCGAAGATGAACGCCTGCAGACCAGCCACCAGTACCCACTCAAACACATAGAAGAAGAGGGCGAAAGGAATCCCGAGGACACCGAGAAGGCTGCCCACGAGGATCGAAAAACCCGCTGCCATGATGATGAGAAGATGGCCGGCGAGCATGTTTGCAAACAGTCGCACCGAGAGACTGATCAGACGGAGAATCTGAGACAGCAACTCAAGGGCGAAAATGAAGGGCACGATGCCCTTGCTGGCCCCCGCGGGGACCAGAGTCTTGAAGTACCCGATGAATCCGTGGGTACCGAAGCCCTCCCAGAGGAAGGCCACAAAGGTCATGAGCGCAAGCGCAAACGTCACGTTGATGTTCGCGGTCGCAGCGTAGAGGCCCAGATCGCCAACCACCTGGAACGTGTCGGTGTGCGGGGCCGTGGGAAGGGGAATGAACGAGATGAGGTTGTTCACCGCGACGAACAGGAAGAGGGTCGCCAGGTACGGGAACCACTTCTTGAACACGCGCTGGGGGAGGGTGACCCCGGCAACCTGCTGCTCGGTGAACTCGTATGTCATCTCGAGCACGTTCTGCCCTCTGCCGGGCTTCATCTTCATGCCGCCCCGCACCACGACGATGCCGAACACGCAGATGATGAGGCTCGACGCCAGCATGTAGAAGACGGCCTTGTTGATGCTGAGATCAATGAAGCCGAGGTTGAGGTCAACCCACGCGCTGGTGGCGAACTCCTCGGCCGGATCGAACGCGGCGCCCTCGGCGGATGCAAAGGCGGGAACTGCGAGGCCGACGCCCAGCGCCACCAGCAGCCAGATGCGGGCTCGACGCAACACGCCGCTCACTCAGCGGCCTCGTTGGCGGCGGTCTCGCGGTCGCGCTCACGCAGGGCGAAGGCCATGCCGCGACCGATCAGGTCGGCAGTGAACGCGACGATGAAGATCACGCCGGCGATCAGCGCAACCTCTTCGGAGAATTTGAGTGCGGTGATGAACAGGATCCCGGCGATGGTCCAGGCGCGGATGACAAACGAGATGCCTGTGATGCCCACGGCGGCGGTCTGCCCCATTCGAAGCGCATGCTTCGCGGTGAACAGCTGCACCGACCAGTTGGCCAGCCAGAGACCGGTACCCAGAACCCATCCATTCAGCGGCCCGCCAAGGGCGAGTACCACCGGCAGCGCAACGGCGCACACGATGAGGCTTGCGACCGTGACTGCAATCGCGGCTCGGCTCGCCGCGGGCTCCTCAGGAGCAGGCGTGGGCCGGACGAGATCTGCAGCCTGGCCGGGAGCGGCTGAGGTGATGCGGTTCCTCCGTACTCGGACATAGGCACGCGCAGACTGCGCGTCAACGGGCGGGAGCATACCCACAGCCCCGCCCCCGCCGCTACGTGCGAACGGTCATCTTCCGGTGACGAGCGTCCCGCTTCGTGCGGGTTTCTGCCCCTGTCAGTGTCGCGGTGCGGTCTGCTCGCCGCTGCGGGCCCGGTGGCGCCGCACAATATTCACCACCGGCTCGCTCCTCCACTTGAGGATCTCGAGCACGTACACCAGGTAAACGGCACCCACCAGGCCCACTGCGGCAATGGCGCAGAGCACGGCCGTCCAGCCCGCATTCCAGTTGCCGTGCCCATCGGTGTAGGGCACAAACCGCATGGCAAGTGCCAGCAGGGACATCAGGGCAGCCCAGGCGTAGATCGACAGCACCGTGCGGCGCTGGCTCCACCCGATGGCCAGAAACCGGTGATGGAAGTGGCTCTTGTCGGCGCCATATACCGGCAGCCCATGCTTCAGGCGCTTCATGATCACGAACGAGGTGTCGAGAATCGGGATGGCCAGCACGATGAGCGGCAGCACGATGGCGACGGTTGCCGCGCTCTTCATCACGCCGGTGATGGCGATGCCCGCGAGCATGAAGCCCAGGAACATCGACCCGCCGTCACCCATAAACGTCCGGGCCGGGTTGAAGTTGAAGCGCAGGAACGCCAGGCAGGCCCCGGCAAGGGCAGCGGCAAGGATCGCCGCATCGGCCCGGCCAAGTGATGCGGCGATGATGGCGAAGGTGGTGGCGCCGATCCCCACCACGCCTGCGGCCAGACCATCCATACCGTCGGTGAAGTTGATGATGTTCACGATGGCGACGAACCAGATGATCGTGAGCACATAGGCGGCAGCGCCCAGATCGAACGCTCCCACGAACGGCAGGGTGATGTGATCGATGGTGAGCCCGGCCGCAACGGGCACCGACGCGCATGCCACCTGCCCCACGAGCTTGACGACCGGCGAGAGCCCCATGGTGTCGTCCACCACACCGAGCGCGGCCACCAGCACCCCGCCCGCGATGAGCCCCCGCACGGCCGGGTCGGCGGGAAGGAACCAGATGGCGGGAAGCAGAAAACCCAACACAATGGCGACGCCGCCAAGGCGCGGGATGGCCCGTGTGTGAATGCGACGCGCCGACGGCACATCGACGGCGCCCACCTTCGCCGCCAGCCACATGGTGACCGGCGTGAGCAGCAGCACGACAATGGCTGCTGCGATGGCGCTGAGTATGGGGATCAGCGTTGTGGTCATCGCCTGATACGGATTCTACGGCGGGGGTGGGTGACCCTCCCCCGCGAGTGTCATCACTGGTGGTACACGCCCGCGCCCCAGGCCGACACCGACTCGGGCAAAAGCCCCGAAAGCCGCATGGTGAGGGGCGCGAGGGGTCCGCTCGACACCACCGGGTTGGAGCGGCGGCGGTTGAGCACACGCACGGTGCGGGCAGCCACCGACCCCGCCGACTCGGTTGGCATCAGTTTCGGCAGGTCCTTCCCCCACCCGGTGCGATGAAACGCGGTACGCACCGGACCGGGACAGATGGCGAACGCCCGCACGCCCGTGCCCCTCAACTCACGATGCAGGCCACGCACCAGTCGCATCTCAAATGCCTTGGTGGCGGCGTACGTGGACATATAGGGAATGGCCTGCGACGCAGCGGCAGACGACATGACCACCAGATCCCCCCTGCCACGCGACACCATCCCCGGAAGCACGTGCGATGCCAGGTCCACCACCGCCACGCAGTTGAGGCGCACTTCGCGCACCTCGGTGTCGCGGTCGAGTTCCACAAACCGCCCCTGCGTGCCGATACCCGCGTTCAGCACCGCCACCTCGATGGGCGAGCGCAGCTGATCGAGCATGCCCCGCACCGCGGCGCGCCCCTCGTCCTTGGAGATGTCGGCGGCAACCCCGCGCACCTCAACGCCATGCTCGCGCCGGGCCTGTTCGGCCAGTGCCGCGAGCCGGTCACCACGACGGGCCACCACCACAAGCGGATGCCCCCGCCGGGCCAACCGAAGCGCGACCTCGGCCCCGATGCCAGCAGAGGCCCCCGTGACAAGTGCCCAACCCCGCCGGGGCTGATCAGTCACAGCGACAACACCGCAGCGAGGGCCGTGGTGTTCCCGAAGGGAAGACGAAACGACGCCATGGCCACCGGGGCACCGCCCCGGTTGACTTGCGATTCCGATTCGCGACCGAAGGGAACACCACGGGCCTCGCTGCGGTGCTCAGGATCCAAGATGACCGCTCAGACCCCGGCCGTCTGGGCGATGAGCTCCGGGTAGAGCGGAAAGCGGTCGCCCAGCGCCTTGCTGCGGGTGCGGAGTGCGTCCAGGTCGGCATTGGTGGCCTCGGGCACGAGGGCGGCAGCGATGATGGCGCCCACCTCGCGCAGGTCGTCGGGGCCCATGCCACGAGAGGTAAGGGCAGCGGTGCCGATGCGAACGCCCGAGGTCACCGTCGGCGGGCGCTCATCGAAGGGCACGCCGTTCTTGTTGACGGTGATGCCGGCGCGGTCGAGGCGGGCCTCGCCGTCAACGCCGGTGAGCGGCGTCTTCGACAGGTCAACCAGCACAAGATGGTTGTCGGTACCGCCCGTCACCAGATCGACGCCGTTGGCCATGAGCACCTCGGCCATGGCCTGGCAGTTGTCCACCGTGCGCTGCTGACGCTCGCGGAACTCAGGCGTGAGGCACTGGCCAAAGGCCACGGCCTTGCCGGCGATCACGTGCATGAGCGGGCCACCCTGCAGGCCGGGGAACACGGCGCGGTCGATGGCGGTGCCGAACTCCTCGTCACACATGATGAACCCGGCGCGCGGGCCGCCCAGCGTCTTGTGCATGGTGGAGGTCACCACGTGCGCGATACCCACCGGGCTCGGGTGCACGCCGCCAGCCACAAGACCCGAGATGTGGGCCATATCCACCATAAGGCGGGCGCCCACCTCGTCGGCGATCTCACGGAAGGCCGGGAAGTCGAGGGTGCGCGGGTAGGCGCTGGCACCGGCCACGATCAGCTTTGGCTGTACCTCGTGGGCCTGCCTGCGGATCTCATCCATGTCGAGCCGGCAGTCGCCGGGGCTCACCCCGTAGCCGTGGAAGTCGTACATACGGCCCGAGAAGTTCACCTTGAGTCCGTGGGTGAGGTGGCCGCCGTGCGCAAGCGACATGCCCATCACCTTGTCGCCCGGCTTGACCAGCACGCTGTAGGCGGCCTCGTTGGCCGTTGAGCCCGAGTGCGCCTGCACGTTGACGTGCTCGCATCCGAACAGCTCTGTGGCGCGCGCGATGGCCAGGTCCTCGACCTCATCCACCACTTCGCAGCCGCCGTAATAGCGCTTGTGCGGAAGCCCCTCCGCGTACTTGTTGGTGAGCACCGAGCCCACGGCCTCGAGAATGGCCATGCTCGTGAAGTTCTCGCTGGCGATCATCTCGAGCGTCTCGGCCTGACGCTCCAACTCCTGGCGCAGCAGGCCGGCCACTGCCGGATCGGCCTGCGAGAGGCTCTGGGACAGATGGCTGTCGGGATCGAAGAAACTCAAGGCGATGCACTCCGGCGGGTGGGGTGATGGCTGACGTGGGCCATCGTAGCGGGGGCCCCTGACTACCCCGCCCGCCGAAGTGCGAGAACTACGCCTTCGCGCAGCGCATCTGGAACTGCACCAGCGTGGGGTTCTTCGCCTTCGTGAGGGTCATTGAGACAACACCGGCGTTCTTCCCCTTGGGGGTCATCGTCACGTTCACCAGCGAGCGGTCCTTCCACTTGGGCGAGGCGTGGTTGCTCGGGAACTCCTGGATGGTGTAGGCGAGCTTGCCCTTGCGCACGATGCCTGCGGGGCAGGTGCGGGTGTCGGTGCGCGTGACATTCTTCTTCAGCGCGTACTCACGGGTGAGCGATGCCTTGTGGTGCACCGTGTCAACGACGTCAATGATCTTGCCGTGCACCTGAAATGGGCCATGAGCGGGGAGCGTGACGCTCATGGGGCGCTCGGCGGAGAAGCTGCCGCCCTTTGACCACGTGAGACCGGCAGCATTGACACATGCGAGGGCTGCCTGCCAGTAGCCGCTGCCACCCCAGTTCGTCACGCCTGCGCCACCCGATCCGTATGTGATTGCACCCGTTGACGAGATGGAGCCGTTGTAGGCCGTGCCGCTCCCCCCCATCCACATCTCCTCGGACAGTGAGGCACTGCCGGTGCCGGTATTCCAGCCGACTTGGTTCAGGTCAGCAGCAGACCCCGACGCGGGCTGCAGGGGCCACGGGGCGCCGGCGGCGTCGTACGGCTGCCCATCGAGACTCCAGCCCAACGATGGCGCAGGAGTGCCATATGCCGGGTCGGTATTCACCGCGTTGTTGTCGCAGCTGATCACCTGCTGCTGCGAGGCCGCCCGATTGATCTGAATCCATCCGGTCACCGACTGCATGCAGTACTGACCGAGCTCCGACTGAGTGAGGCCATCCACGGACGCACACACGCCCGAGCCACCTGTGCCCCAGCTGTGCGAATTGGCAGACGCACCGGTGGCAGCAATCGCCAGGGCGCCAAGCGTGAGCGGGATCGCGACCAGCAGCGACCGGCGATTCAAGGGGGGCATTCGAGGGGCCTCTCGGAGATCGTTGACGGAACGTCGTCGCCATCACCATAGACCCAACCCAGCCCGGTGCGGTCAGGCGCGTCGGCCCATTACCGCCCGGGCGATACCAGCGAGGTCGGCCCGCGCTGCGGTATCTGTGAAGCCACTGCCCACGAGCATCTGTTCCACCGCACTCGCCTGCCCCTGCCCCACCTCCAGCACGATGAGGCCCCCCGGGCTCAGTACGCCCACGGCCTCGCTGATTACCCGCTCAAGATCTTCGGTGCCCACTGGGCCCGATACCAGCGCCTCTGCCGGCTCATGCCTCAGTGCCGGGAACCGCTCGAGATCTTCAGGCACGAGGTACGGAGGGTTGCTCACAACCACGTCAAACCGCTCGCCGGCCACGGCGGTCATTCCGTCGCTCGCCAGCAGCCGCACACGTTCGGCCAGCGAGGGGTTGGCGGCAAGGTTGCGCTCGGCCACCGCCAATGCCTTGGGGCTGCGCTCGAGGCCGGTCACGTTCAGGTCGAGCCTGAGGTCGGCAACGGCGAGCGCGATGGCTCCCGACCCGGTGCCCCAATCCACCACGCTCCCGCCCTGCGGCGCCATCTCCACCACCACGTCGACGATGACCTCGGTGTCAGGACGCGGCACCAGCACGTCGGGCGTCACCTCCAGATTGAGACGGCCGAATGCGCGGCGCCCCGTGATGTGGGCCACCGGCACCATCTCGCCGCGGCGCGCAATGAGCGCACGGCAGGCGGCCAGTTCGTCGGGGGTGAGCGGGCGTTCGCCCTCGGTGTAGAGCGCAATCCGTTCCAGACCCAACGCATGGCCGATCAGGATGTCCGCATCAAGGCGCGGGGTGTCAGACCCCTTGTCGCCGAGCCACTTCGCCGAGCGCTGCACCACCTCGGCGATGGTGAGGATCTCAGGTGTGGTTCTGCCGCCCGGGGCGGAGCCGGGACTCACCCGTGCCTCATCGCTCATGTCAGCCACTCCCAGTCGCCGGGCGGCACGGGGGCAAACCCAGTCAGTCGTTGCTCGCGGCGGCCAGGTCGGCTTCCTGCTGCTCCAGGAGCAGCCGGCGCTCCTCGCCCTGCAGTGCGTCGGTAATCGCCTGCAGGTGCCCCTGCAGTACCTGCTCCTTCAGCGGAATGGTCACGCCGATGCGGTGATCGGTCACGCGGTTCTGCGGATAGTTATAGGTGCGCACCTTCTCCGAGCGGTCGCCACTTCCCACATGGGCCTGGCGGGTGGTCCGGAGTGCGGCCTGCTGCTCGGCCTGTGCCTTCTCGAGGAGGCGGGCACGCAGCACGCGCAGCGCGCGCTCCTTGTTCTGAAGCTGGCTCTTCTCGTCCTGCATCGACACGACGACGCCCGTCGGAAGGTGCGTAATGCGCACGGCGGAGTCGGTGGTGTTCACGCTCTGGCCGCCCGGGCCACTGGAGCGGTACACGTCGATCTTCAGGTCGTTCTGGTCGATGGTCACGTCGACCTCGTCGGCCTCGGGCAGCACGGCCACGGTCGCAGTGGAGGTGTGAATGCGCCCCTGGCTCTCGGTGGCCGGAACGCGCTGCACGCGATGCACGCCGCCCTCGTGCTTGAACACGCTGAACGCGCCGTCGCCCTTGACGGCGAAGGTGGCCTCCTTCACGCCACCGGCGTCGGCCTCGCTCACGTCGAGCAGTTCCACCTTGTACCCACGTTCAACGGCGTAGCGCTGGTAGATGTCGAGCAGATCGCGCGCGAACAGCGCGGCCTCCTCGCCACCGGTGCCGCCGCGGATCTCCACGATCACGTCGCGCGAATCGTTTGGGTCGGGCTCCACCATGGCCGACCGGATGAGTGGCTCAAGCACGTCCACCTCGGCCTCAGCCTCTTTGAGCAGCGCACGGAAGTCGTCGTCCTCGCCCTCGGCCAGCATCTCGCGGGCCTCAGCGGCGCGCCCTGAGGCATCGCGCCACCGCACGGCCAACTGCGCGGCTTCTTCGAGTCCGGAATACCGGCGGTTGAGGTCGGCGTAGCGCGTGCGGTCGGACGCCGCCTCAGGGTCCGAGAGGGCCTGCGACAACTCCGCACGCGTGCGCTCCACCTGGGCCACCAGGCCCGCGACTCCACCGCTCATGTCAGCACCCACAGGGGAGCGGGCGCGTCATGCGCGCCCGCGGTGGCTAAGGCTGTGCCTGCTGGCGCTTGCGGTTGAAGCGCTCCACGCGGCCACCGGTATCCATGAGCTTCTGCTTGCCCGTGTAGAACGGGTGGCACATTGAGCACACTTCCACGCGGATCTCCGGCGCGGTGGAGCGGGTGGTGAACTCGGCGCCGCAGGTGCAGCTGACCTGCGAAACGACGTACTCAGGGTGGATCTCGGTCTTCACGTTCCCTCTCGATGCTCGTTCTGTGCGTGGCCCGGTCGGTACCACGGGGGCGGCATGATAGCGCGGTCGGGGCGGGGCCCGACCGCGCGGTCATTCCGTTGTTCAGCCCTTGCGCGCGTTCACCAGCTCAGTGAGCTTGGGGACGATGTCGAACAGGTCGCCCACCACGCCGAAGTCGGCGAACTGGAAGATGGGGGCCTCCGCGTCCTTGTTGATCGCGATGATCACGTCGGACGTCTGCATTCCCACCTTGTGCTGTACCGCGCCCGAGATACCGCAGGCGATGTACAGGTTGGGAGAGACGGTCTTGCCGGTCTGGCCCACCTGATTGGGGTGGGGGTACCAACCGGCGTCCACGGCCGCGCGCGAGGCACCGACGGCAGCGCCGAGGGCGCTTGCCAGGGCCTCGACAACGGCGAAGTTCTCCGGAGCACCGAGACCGCGACCGCCCGAGACGATCATGCTGGCCTCCTCGAGGCTCACCTTGCCGGCTTCGGCGGGCTTGCGGCCGGTCACCTTGGCGGCCAATGACGCGTCGGAGATCTCCGGGGTGACGGCGACGACCTCAGCGGTGCCACCGCTCTCAGACGCCGCGAACGAGTTCGGGCGTACAAGCGCGATCTGCGGGCCATCAACCCACTGCGAGCTGACCAGGTTCTGGCCACCGAACGCCGGGCGCACGGCGCTGAGGGCGCTGCCGCTGGCGACGAGGTCGATCGAGTCGCTGTTCAGACCGGCACCCAGACGGGCGGCCAGTGCGGCAGCGGTGTCGCGACCGAGCGAGGTGCCGCCAAACAGGATGGCCGAGAAGTCGTTCTCGGCATGGAGCTTGGCGATGACGTCGACGTGCGGGGCGGCCAGGCCGGTGCCCAGTGCCTCGTGATCGGCGACAAACACCTTCTCAGCGCCATGGGCGCCGAGAACGGCCGCGGCGTCAGCGACGCCCGATCCTGCGATGACGGCCATAAGTGGGCCGCCGATGGAGTCCTTCAGTTCACGCGCCTTCGAGAGAATCTCGAGACTGACGCGACGTGTGCCGGTGCCCTGGGGCTCGGCGACGACGAGGATGCCTGCCATGTGGAAAGGTCCTTTCGGTCCGAGTCGGGTTTAGACGAGCTTCTTGTCGATGAGGAAGTCGAGGATCTGCTGGGCACCAGTGCCCTCATCCGTAACCACCACACCGGCGGTGCGTGCCGGGGGCGTCTCGACGCCCACAACCTTGGTCTTGGCGCCGGCCTCGCCGACGTCCGATGCAGCCACGCCGATGTCGCCAAGCGACTTGACGTCCTGCGGCTTCTTCTTGGCGCCCATGATGCCCTTGAGCGACGGGTAGCGCGGCTCGTTGATTGCCTTGGTCACAGAGACCACGGCTGGCAGCGGGGCCTCCACGGTGTCCACGCCATCGTCGCTCTGGCGCTCGATGGTGATGGACGATCCGTTGACGGCGATCGAGTTGGCCGAGGTCACCCAGGTGCGGCCGCTCACCTCACCGAGGGTGGCCGTCAGCACGCCCGACCGGGCGTCGGTGGCCTCGGCGCCCAGCAGCACCAACTCGGCGCCCGTCTCGTCGATGGCCTTGGCCAGCGCGCGGGCGGTGCCGAGGTAGTCGGAGCCCGCGGCGGCGGGGTCGCTCACCAGTACAAGGCGGTCGGCACCCATGGCGAGCGCCTGACGCAGCGACTCGACGGCCTTCTCGGGGCCGAGCGAGATGAGAATGACCTCATCGGCGGTCCCGGCCTCCTTCAGGCGGATGGCCTCTTCCACTGCGTACTTGTCAAACTCGTTGAGCATGCGGTCGCCCTCGGTACGGACGAGGCGAAAGGTGCTCGGGTCGATCCGCTTCTCAGCGGTGGTGTCCGGCACCTCTTTGACGCAGACGGCGATCTTCACGAAGGCTGGCTCCTAGGAGTGGACTCGTGCCCGGCGATCAGACCCCTCGAAGAGGCCCTCGCTCGTGAGCGGACGCATTCCGCTCCGGGGCGCGGGGAAACATACCAGCGCCGGGGGATTTCGCCGCCCCTACGGCGACCAATCGCTTTGAGCCCGGCAGCAGCCCGCCCCAGCGATCAGCCCCCGGGCCACACCGGCGCACGCTTCTGCAGAAATGCCTGCATGCCCTCACGGCGTTCCGGGTCACCGAATGCCTGCGCGAACTCCTCCAGTTCGCGTGACAGCCCCGGGGCCGGATCACCCAGCGCCATGTTCACCAGCGCCTTCGCACGGGCGACCGCCGATGGCGAACGCGAGGCAATCTCATCGCCAATCGCCGCGGCCGCGTCACGCAGGTCGTCGGGCGCATGAACTGCTGTCACCAGGCCATGGGCCAGCGCCTCGTCGGCGGTGACCATGCGCGCTGTCAGGATCATCTGCTTGGCAAAGCCCTCCCCCACCACGCGGGCCAGCCGTTGGGTTCCACCCCACCCGGGAGCAATCCCCAGTGACACCTCGGGCAGCGCGATGCGCGCGGTATCGGACGCGATACGGATGTCGCAGGCCAGCGACACCTCGCAGCCGCCTCCCAGCGCGAACCCATTGATGGCGGCAATGACCGGTACCGGGCAGGCAGCGATTGCGTTGCACAGGCCGTGGCCGGCTTCGGCAAACGCACGGGCGCCCGCCACGTCGAGATCAGCCATCACGGCGATGTCAGCGCCCGCACAGAACGCACGGCCCGCGCCGGTGATGACAATGGCGCGCACCTGCGGATCGTTGGCCGCGGCGTCAAGCGCCACCACCAGCTCCTCGATCACCTGTGGCGTCAGCGCGTTGAGCGCCTCCTGCCGGTCGAGCACCACAAACTGCACTGCCGCGCGGCGCTCAAACGCAATGCCCACGCTAGGCGGCGACCCGGCCCTCGAGGAACGAGACCATCTCGTCCACCGGGGCACCCGGGGTGTACACCGCGGCCACGCCGAGCGCGCGAAGCTCGTCGGCGTCATCGCTGGGGATGGTGCCGCCAACGATCACCAGCACGTCGTCGGCACCCTCGGCAGCGAGCAGATCCATCACCCGCGGCACCAGCGTCATGTGCGCGCCGGAAAGAATTGAGAGGCCCACCGCGTCGGCGTCCTCCTGCACAACAGTGGCCACCACCTGCTCGGCCGTCTGGTGCAGGCCCGTGTAGATGACCTCCATGCCGGCGTCACGAAGCGAACGGGCCACGATCTTGGCCCCGCGGTCGTGGCCGTCGAGGCCGGGCTTGGCGATGACAATGCGAATTGGACGTCCCATTGGTGGGAAGGATACCCCCTGCGCGGGCACGCAAGTGATGGCGGTGAACCCGGGCCGGGGCGACCCGACCGCCGCGCGCGGGGTGGTGGGTGTTGAATGCCCTTCTGCCCAATCACCCAACCCGAACGGATACCGCCCGATGGACGTCACCAAGAGCCGCACCGCCGACCCAACCCGCATCCGCGCCGACGTGGTGGTGATCCCTGTGACCGACCCCCCGGGGACGCCGGCCGGCCCGCTGGCCGCGGTGGACGCAGCACTCGGTGGGCTCGTGTCATCGGTCATCAAGGATGGCGAGGTCACCGGCAAGGCCGGACAGGTGCGCGTACTGCATACGCGCGGTGATATCCCCGCCACGCGCGTGCTGCTGGTTGGCGTGGGTGCCGATCCCGACCGCGCCGCGTGGGCCGCCGCAGGGGCGGCCGCCGCCCGGGCCGCACGCGACCTGGGTGCCGCCAAAGCCGCCCTTGTGGCAGGTGACGACGTCGATGCCGGCGACCTGCGCGCAATGGCCGAGGGTCTTGCCACCGGCGCGTGGCGACTCGATGCCTTCCGCTCGGGCAAGCGCGATGCATCGCAGGGCCGCCCATCGCACATCGTGGTGGCCGGGTCCATCAAGCCCGCCGACGCCCTGCGGGTGCAGGCCACGGCCGAGGCCATCGGCCTTGCCCGCGAGCTGTCGGAGACCCCCGCCAACCACATGACACCCACCATGCTGGCCAAGCGCGCCGAGATGGTGGCTGCGGGCTCGCGCAACCTGTCGATTGAGGTACTGGGGCCGCGCGAGCTCACGCGACTGAAGGCCGGGGCACTCCTGGCCGTGGCGCAGGGGTCTGCCGAACCCGCCGCCATGATCGTGATGCGCTACCGCCCGTCAAAGGGCGTGAAGAAGGGCAAGGAGGTGCTCGGTCTGGTGGGCAAGGGCGTCACCTTCGACACCGGCGGAATCTCCATCAAGCCGTCCGCAGGTATGGAGGAGATGAAGATGGACATGGCCGGTGGTGCCGCGGTCATCGCCGCCATGGGCCTGATCGCCGAGATGCAGGTGCCCGGGGAGGTGCTTGCGGTGGTGCCCACCACCGAGAACATGCCGAGCAGCACGGCAATGAAGCCAGGTGATGTGTTCACCGCGATGAATGGCAAGACCATCGAGGTGACCAACACCGATGCTGAGGGCCGCCTCATCCTGGCCGACGCCCTCACGTACGCGGCGCGCAAGGGTGCCACGCACATCATGGACATGGCCACCCTCACGGGCGCCATCATCGTGGCCATCGGCGACGTGTACGCCGGCCTGTTTGGCAGCGACCCCGCATTCACGCAGTTGGTGAGAGACGCCGGCGAGGACACCGGTGACCTGTGCTGGCCCATGCCCCTTCACCCCGGGTACGACCCGCTGGTCAAGAGCGCGGTGGCCGACCTGTCCAACTCGGCGAAGAAGCGCCAGGCGGGCGCCGTATATGCCGCGCGCTTCCTACGCGACTTCACGGAGGGCAAGCCCTGGTGCCATGTGGATGTGGCGGGAACCGCCATGAACGGTGACCACGCCACCGGGTTCGGCGTGCGCCTTGCCGCCGACGTGGCCGAGCGCGTGGCGCGCCTCAGGTGAAGCGCTTCCTCACACTCATCCTGCTGATGGCGGTGGCCGCCGGGGTTGCGATCCTGCTCATGCGCACGGTCGCCCGCACCGAGATCGTCGATCTGTTCAGCGTGCCCGCGCCGGTGACTGACGTGGCCATAAACGTGGACACCGGTGGAATCACCGTGGATGGCGGCGTGGATTCGGCGCTGACTGCGCGCATCACCCGTGGCTACGCATTCTGGGGCCCCGACGTCACCACCACGGCATCCGGCGGCAAGGTGACCATGACCGCCAACTGTCCGCTGCTCGGTGTCATCAGCGGCTGCTCCGCAGATTTCGACGTGATGGCACCCGCCAGCGCGATCGTGAATGCGCGGAGCACCGCCGGGTCGGTGATGGTCACCGGCACATCCGGCGCAGTGACAGCCAGCAGCACGGCCGGTGGTGTGGCGGTAATCAGGTCACGCGCAGCCACGGTCACGGCCTCGAGCACGGCGGGTGACGTGCGGGTGGAGGCCACCACCGCGCCCACCCGCGTCCAAGCCACCACGTCGGCCGGCGATGTTGATGTCGACGTGCCAAAGGGCGCCTATCGCGTTGACGCCAGCGCGGGCGCGGGCAGCGTGAGCATCGAGGGAATCACCCGCGACGACACCGCCCCACGGTCGATCACCGCCAGTGCGTCAGCCGGCGACGTTCACGTGGTGGGCCGATAGGGCCCGGCGGCGCTACCGCTGCTCGCGGCGGTTCTGGCGGCGCATGAGGAAGAACGTGATGCCGGCACCAAGGAGCGCCGACAGCAGGATGACCACGATGAGGCTGGTCTGGGTGTTGAACACCCACCAGGTCACCTCGACCTCCTGTGAGTTGGCGATGATGAACCACACAAACAGCACCGCGGCCACAATCACCGCGATCAATCTCGGATTCGTGCCGCCGCCGTCCTGTGAGGGCGACCTGTGATCGTCGTTGCTCATGCGTTCTCCCTGGGGCCGTCGTGCGCGGTCATGCTGTCAGCGGCGGCGGACGGATCGAGCTCGCGGGCCACCACCCGCGTCACCAGTGAATCAAGGGCCGCGTCGTCGATCCGGGCATCCATTTCGCGGGCCATGCGCTCCATCGCAAGGGCGCGCAATCTGCGGCGCATGCCGTCGCGGCGACGGTCGGCCAGTGCGTCGCCCTCAGCCAGCGCGGCCCGGTGCGATTCGATGCCCTCCCACATTTCGGCAACGCCATTGCCGTCAATCGCCTGGGTCATGAGCACCGGCGGTCGCCAGTCATCTGACGGCACCAGCGACAGCGCCGTCTCAATCTCGCTGGCCAGGATGTCGGCGCCCGCACGGTCGGCCTTGTTGATGACGATGACGTCGGGGATCTCCATGACGCCGGCCTTGATTGCCTGAATCGCGTCGCCGCTCCCGGGGATGAGCACCAGCACCACGGTCTCGGCCAGCGCCTGCACTTCGATCTCGTTCTGCCCGGATCCCACGGTCTCGATGATCACCACGTCGTATCCGGCGGCGTCGAGAATTTCCACGGCATCGCCGGTGGCCTCGGACAGGCCACCCAGATGCCCCCGCGTGGCCATCGACCTGATGAACACGCCGTCGTCCAGAAAGTGATCCACCAGGCGGATGCGGTCACCCAGCACCGCGCCGTGGGTGAACGGGCTGGTGGGGTCAATGCTCACGATGGCAACCGTCATGCCGATATGGCGCAGGTGGCGTACAAGCGCGGCCGCGAGCGTGCTCTTGCCCGCGCCCGGCGATCCGGTGATACCGATGCGCATCGCCCGGCCGGTGTCGGGGTGCAGTGCGGCCATGACCGTACGGCCATCCGGCCCGAGTGACTCGGCCATGGAGATGGCACGGCCAATAGCGCGACGCCTGCCAGCGCGTACGCCCGCGATGACCTCCTCGGGGTTCACGCCACCTCCGCCAGTGCTTCGGCCATGGCGGCCAGTAGGCGATCGGTCTGGTCGGGTGTGCCAACCGTAATGCGAAGTGCCCCAGGGGCGCCAAATGCCCCGGCCGGGCGCACGATCACGCCCCGGGCGGTAAGCGCGGCGTCCAGCGCCCGCGCGCGATCCACCCCAACCTCCATAAACAGAAAGTTGGCCTGCGACGGCAGGGGGTCAAGGCCCAGCGCCCGCAGGCCGGCATCCATGCGGGCGCGTTCCGTGCGGGCCATCGCCATGCGCGGCGGCAGGTGCTCGGCCGCATCGGCCAACGACGCCACCGCAGCGGCCTGGGCGAGTGCGTTTACGTCAAAGGCATTGCGCACCGGAGTGAGGGCCGAGATGAGATCGGGCGGGCCCGCCATCCATCCCACCCGCATTCCCGCCAGGCCATACGCCTTGCTGAAGGTGCGCATCACCACCATGGGCCGACCATCGCGCAGCATCGCCACGCCATCGTGTGCACCGGCGGGCAGGTACTCGAAGTAGGCCTCGTCGAGCACTGGCAGCACATGCCCCGGCAGCGCATCGAGGAATGCCGCCAGATCGCCGGCATCCACCATGCCGCCCGTGGGGTTGTTGGGGCTCACCACAACCGCCATCTTCGTGGCAGGCGTCACGGCTTCCAGCAGGGCGTCGAGGTCGTACGCACCATCGGGGCGCAAGGGGGCAGGCACCCAGGTGGCACCCTGCATCATCGTGCCCTGACGGTGCGAGATGAACGATGGCCAGCACATGGCCAGCTCATCACCCGGGTCGAGCAGGGCCAGGCACAGGATCTTGATGAGGCTGTCCACCCCATTGCCGACCGCGATCGCCGCCGGGTCGATTCCGTGCAGGTCGGCAAGCGCGTCACGCACCGCCCATGCACCGGGGTCGGGGTACAGGTTCTGATCTCGGGCCGCTGCGGCAATGGCGTCGATGGCCGCCGGGAACGGGGGCAATGGCCCCTCGTTCGATGCCAGCTTGATCACCTCGATGTCGCCCAGCTCGCGCCGGATGTCCTCGAGCGGCCGCCCTGGCACGTAGGGCTCCACGGCCTGGAGCGCCGGTCGGAGGATGGCGGGGTCGAAGTGCGGTGCGTCAGTCACTTTTCGGAGGCTACACTCGCCGCCGATGCCGGAACTCGATGATCTGGGGCTGTTTCCGCTGGGCCTCGTGCTGCTACCGGGCGAGCGCGCACCCCTTCACCTGTTTGAGCCCCGCTACCGGGCGCTCCTCGCCGACTGCGTGCTGGACGACCGCCCGTTCGTCATCATGCAGGCCCATGGCGAAGGTGCCTCGGCCATTGGGTGCACGGCACGCTTCACGGGCCTCGGGCGGCGGTTCGCCGATGGCCGCATGAATGTGAGCATCATCGGCGAGCGCATCGTGCGGTTGCTCGAGGAAACCTCCGGGCGCCTCTACTTCACCGCATGGGTTGAGGGCGTGGACGACGACTCCGATGTGGGGTCTGAAGAACGTATTACCGAAGTGCACGACCTCTTCCAGCGTTTGGTGAACGAGATCGCCCCCACCGCACCGCCGCCGCCCATTCGCGAGGACATCCCGCTGTCGTACGCAGTTGCCGGAATGATCGAAATGCCGGTGGAGCCCAAGCAGGACCTGCTCGAGTGCCGCGACGAAGACCTTCGGCTGGGGATGGTGAGCGCCATTCTCTCGGCCGCGCTCGATGGAGCCGACCGCGAGCGCATTGCGGCCGCACGGGCCCGCACCAACGGCAAGGTCGCACTGCCGTGAGCACGCCGGTCGCGGTGGTCGCGGCCCGGCGTATCGCCTGGGTGGAGGGGCCAGATGCCGAGGCACTGCTGCACGGCCTGCTCACCGCCGACGTTCTTGCAATCCCAGTGGGCGGCGGCACGCCGTCGCTGGTGCTCGACACCCAGGGCCACCTGGTGGCGCGCATTCACGTGCACCGCGACGCCCCTGACGCCTTCACCCTGCTGCTCGACCCGGCACCGGCGCCCGATGGCATGGCCGTCATTGCGGCCCACCACGTGAGCGAGGACGCCGAGGTGATGGGCCCGGAAGATGTCGAGGTGCTGATCATCACCGGTCCGGCCCCTGATGCCGACCTCGCCGTGCCGGGGGCGATCCCCGGAACCACGGAGTTGGTCACCGACAACCCCGTGGGTCTTGCGGCCGAGCTGGGTCTTGCCCTCGCACCCCCTGAATTTCTCGAGGCCATGCGTATTGCTGCCGGCATACCCGCCATCGGCGTGGATACGGGCGCGACGACCCTGGTGCAGGAGGCCGGGCTCGACGACCTGGTGTCGTTTGACAAGGGCTGTTACCTCGGACAGGAGACCGTCGCGCGCCTCCACTACCGCGGCCATGCCAATCGCAGGCTCGCGCGCATCGCCCTTGATGCCTCCGTGCCGGTGGGCACCGCCTTCCGTGCCGGAGATGCCGCGGGTGGCGCCGCAACCAGCGTGAGCCCACTCCCCGATGCCACCTGGATGGCGCTGGCCATGGTGCGCCGCGAGGTGCCCGATGGTGCCGGAGTTGTCTTTGACAACGGCGTGGCCGGACGCGTGCTGCCTCGCGGCGAGTGATGGTCGGCCCCTCCCCGATGGCTGCTGGGCTCCCCATGCCCGGTGCTACGTTCGGACCATCATGAGCATCCAGCGCGACGCGCGTGCGAGGGCCGCCCACCAGTCGGCCATCGTGCGCGTCTTCTACGACCGTGAGGGTGACCTGCGCACCACTCGCGTGCTGGTCGTCGTCATGGTGATGGTGGCCGTCATCGTCGCCGGCACGGTGGGCGTGTCGTTTGCGGGCGCGGCGGCTGGCCCCGAGACCCTGGCCATCGGTGCGCTGGTCGTGTTTCTCGGCCTCAAACTGCCATTTCTCGGGCTGGTCTTCTGGATCATCATGCGTCAGGGCAGCGGCGACACCCACAATGATTGGTCAGACCGCGAGCGCGACGAGATCCTTGCGTACCTTGTCAATCAGGCCCGGGAGGCAAAGGGTCGGCCTGACGAGGCGGAGCGCCTTCAGTGGCTCACCCGCGAGGCGTGGCTCATTGCCGACACCGTCCCCGACGAACACCGTGCCAAGGCCGTTGCCCTGGCGGTGGAGATCGGTGCAATGCGCCCGACCCCATCCGGAACGACGACGCCGGGCTGATTCGCGTCGATCCCCGCGGCCACCGTGCCCTACGGGATCAGGCGAACACGATGCCGTCGTCGAGGTCGCCCTTGGCAAGCGATTCGACCACCCTGTCGAAGGCGAGCGAATGCACGGCGGCCGAGATCCCCGCGGCAGGGCCGACGAGCGCATCGGGGTGGCGGGCCTGCATCGAGACGCGGCCCACGAAGCATGTCTTGATGCACACGGGGGTCCCGCCCTTCATCACCTCGATGTTGAATCCCCACAGCGTGTGGGCATCGTCGGTGAGCGACGTGCGGGGCGGCTCTGCCCGCATCACGTAGGCCGTGCCCTCTATCTCCACTTCGCGTGTGTTCACAGCTCGATGACCTCTCCATGCTCGTTCACTCCGAATGCCCCTCCCCCACGCCGCGGATCACCTGCGGCCTCAAGGCCCCTCTTGCCCGAACCCACCGCCGATACCCCGCCGAAGTAGAGATTGGCCTCAGTCCAGAGGCGCAGGTCGAAGCCGTCGGCCCGGAGTGCCTGCACGGCGCTGTCCGGGACACCGCCCTCCACATCCACGCCCCCGCCTTCATGGTGGATACGTGGGCGCGCAACCGCGTCACGTGGCCGCGCGTCTGCGTCAACCATGCCGGCAACCACGGCGAGGATGGCAGACCGCAGCCGGTTCGAGCCGGCTGAGCCGAGCGATGCCACCGGTCGGTCGCCATCAATGATGAGCGTCGGGGCCATCATCGACGTCATCCGCACCCCTGCCGGCAGCGTTCCGAATCCGCCGGGGTTCAGATCACTCTCACCCAGCATGTTGTTGAGCATGATCCCGGTGCCGGGCACCACAACGCCCGACCCCGACCCATTGGATGACGAGAGGCTGGCCATGCCGCCTTCGGCATCGATCGCGCTGACGTGGGTGGTGCCGGTGGGCTTCCTCGACGGAGGCAGCCCCGAGGTCTCGTGCCCCGACAGCGCCGCCCAGAAACGATCAAGAAAGTCGTCATCGGAAAGGCTCGCGTTGAACTCCGGCCCGCGCATGGCATTCGCGGCGGCCTCAGCGCGGGCGAGCCCCACGTAGAACCCGTCGTCATCGACGGGTGGCGGGTGACGCCCCAGGTCATGCAGTGCGGCCGAGATGAGCGTGCCACCACTCGATGGCGGGGGATTGGTGAGCACCGTGACGCCACGGAATGACACCTCAAGCGGGGTGCGCTCGATGACGCCGTACGCGCGCAGGTCATCCCGCGTAATGAGCCCGCCCTGTACTTCGAGGTACCTGATCAACTCCTCGCCCAGCATGCCGTCATACAGGCACGCGGCCCCCTCCCGGCCAAAGCGCTCCAGCGACTCGGCAAGATCG
>JBMOGE010000029.1:0-25371 GCA_049318525.1 Miltoncostaeaceae bacterium | reverse complement strand
TCGTGGCGGTGCCGAGCATTGCCCCCACGCTGGCCACCATGATCGGGCTGGGCGTGGGCATCGACTACGCCCTGTTCATCGTGTCGCGCCATCGCGAGCAACTGGCCGAGGGCATGGATCCAAAGGAGTCGGTGGCCCTGGCCGTTGGCACCGCCGGAACCGCCGTGGTGTTTGCGGGTGGCACTCTCGTGCTGGCGCTGCTGTCGCTCGCGGTCGCGGGGATCCCGCTCATCTCGTCGCTCGGCTACGGGTCGTCACTCGCGGTGGTCACTGCAGTGCTGGCGGCCACCATCATGCTGCCGGCGGTGTTGTCGCTGCTTGGGCACCGCATCAACTCACTGCCCATCTTCCCCCGGCGAAAGGGAGCGGCCGCGGCCGCGGGCACCGGGGTATGGGCGCGCTGGGGTGGCTTTGTGTCGCGCCACCCGTGGTGGATGCTGCTTGCCGGGTTGGCGATCCTGATACCCATGGCCGTGCCGGTGTTCCGCATGACGCTGGGGCAGGAGGACGTCGGCGTGTCGTCCATCAAGACCACGCAGCGTCAGGCGTACGACCTGATGACCGAGGGATATGGCGTGGGCTACAACGGCCCGCTGCTTGTGGCGGTCAATCTCGATCCGCCCGCGAAGGAGAACCCCACCGTCGCGGCGCAGGAGAACGAGGCCAAGGCACTTCAGTCGCAACTTGAGGCCGAGCAGGCCCAGGGGCAGGCGCAGCAGGCGCAGCTTGAGGCCGAAGGAAAGTCGGCGCAGGCGAAGTCGGCGCGTATCAAGAAGGAGCGTCAGGCGCTTGACGCCGACGCACAGACGCTGGCCAGTAAGCGCGCGGTGCTGGTGGGGCAGGTGCGCGCACTTCGCACCGAGGCGCTGGGCGCCGCTGCCGGCCGTGCGGCGGCGTTGCGCACCAAGGCACAGGCGCAGGTTGCGAAGTCCGAGGCAGCCGCCGCAAAGGCCCGGACCATCTCCGGTGAGATCAAGACGACCCAGGCGTCTATTGCCGCCGTGAAGGCCGAGATCGCCGCGGGCGTGGACCCGCGCATGCTTGCCCGCCTCGAGAAGCGACAGGCCGACCTTGAGGCGCGGGCGAAGTCGCTCGTCGCCCAGAAGAACGTCCAGGCCACGGTGCAGGCCGATGCCAAGGCAAAGGCCGCGTCGCTACGCGCGCAGGCGGTTGCCGCGCTCTCGGCGCCACGCACGCCCGAGCAGACCGCACTGCTGGCGCAGGCGCAGTCGCTCGAAGCGCAGGCCCGCATCTTGGCCAGCCAGCGCGCCACGCTCGTGCACCGCCGCGACCTATTGCTGCAGCAGGAGGCCTCGCTCGCCCGTCAGGTCGCCTCCATCGAATACCAGAAGAGGCAACTCGAGGCACTGCAGGCAGAGGCCACGCAGCAGGAGGCACAGGCGAACGCCCTGAAGGCGCAGGTGACCGCTGCCCTCACCGCTGCGGGCGGCAATCCGCTGGGCACCGACCCACGTCTGGTCACGCTGCAGAACGCGCTCAAGGCCACAAAGGGCGTGAAGGGCGTATCGGTGCCGTCGGTCAACTCCAGCGGCACCGCGGCGTATTACAACGCCATTCCCACCACCGCACCGGCGGCCGACGCCACGGTGAATCTGGTGCATCGCGTGCGCGACTCAGTGGTACCGAAGGTGGAGAAGGAGACCAACGGGCTCACCGCCTACGTGGGGGGCACGACCGCGGGCAACATCGACCTGGCCGACGAGATCACAAGCTCGCTGCCCTTGGTGATCGCCACCGTCTGCCTGCTCAACATGCTGGTGCTGCTGCTGGCCTTCCGGTCGATTCTCATTCCCATTCAGGCTGCGGCGGTCATCACGCTCATCTCGCTGGCCACCTTCGGGCTGCTCACGCTCGTGTTTCAGGAGGGCTGGGGATTCGCCCTTGTGGGGCTCGATCCGACCAATGCCTGCTGCTTTATCGGCGACCGGGCCACTGATCCGATTGCCTCGTACGTGCCGCTCATGATGTACGCGGCCATCTTCGGGCTGGCCAACGACTACCAGGTGTTTCTGCTCTCGCGCATCGGTGCTGACGGCACGGCCGTTGCACCGGCCAAGGCAGTGGCAGATGGCATTCGCAGCGCGGGCAAGGTAATCGCCACTGCTGCGCTCATCATGCTGTCGGTGTTCGCCGCGTTCATCATCAACGGCGACCCGGTCATCAAGCAGTTTGGCGTGGGCCTGTCGGCTGGCGTGCTGCTTGCAGGTGGCCTCACGCTGTTCATGGTCCCGGCAATCCTGCGGCTCATGGGCCGGGCAATCCACTGGATTCCCAAGTGGCTCGATCGCATCCTGCCCCACGTGGATATCGAGGGCCAGAAGCTGGTGGACCAGGCGGCGAAAACCGCCGATGCGAAACCGACGGAGCCCGGCGCCTAGTTCTGTGCCGGGCCGCCGTGCTCGGGGCGTGACCGCGGGATCATGAAGGCGGCTGCGATGACGCCCAGGGCGATGATGGCGCCCACGAGGATGGCCCGGCCGTAGCCGTCGGCGAGCGCCGAGGCCATGGACTCGCCGGCTTGCAGTGATCCGGTGCGGTGGGCGGCGATGGTGGCCAGCACAGCCAACCCGATGGCACCGCCCACCTGACGCGACGCGTTGACCAGGCCAGATGCCAGCCCGGCCATCTGCGGACCCACGGCGGACATAGCGGCATAGGTGCCCGGTGGGAAGCTGAGGCCGAGCCCCAGGGACACCAGCGAGATGGGGCCGAGGATGTCCACCCAGTACGAGCCGTCTGCCGACAGGAACGACATCCAGAAGAGCGCGACGGCGATGATGACGCCCGAGACCGCAAGGATGGGGGTGGGGCCGGTGCGCGGCATGATTCGCCCGGCGATCTGCGCCCCCACGATGATGATGAGGGCCGCGGGGATAAAGCCGAGGCCCGCCTGCAGGGGCGAGAGCATGAGTACCTCCTGCAGGTACAGCGACACGAAGTACCACATGGCGAACATCGATCCACCCACGCAGGCCATGGCGATGTTGGCCCCCGTGAGCGCGCGCGACTTCAGCATCCCGAAGGGGACGATGGGGGACGACGCCAGACGGGTCTCGATGAGGATGAAGGCGGCGAGCAGCACCACCGCGGCCGCGATGGGCACCAGGGTCCATGCCGAACCCCAGCCGTGCGTATTGGTCTGCACGATGCCGTACACAAATGCGGTGAGCGACAGCGTGATGGTGACCGCGCCGCCAACGTCAAGCTTCTTGCCTGCGCCCGACCCGAAGCTCTCGGGAATAACCCAGCGGCCCACGATGAGCCCCGCCACTCCCACGGGGATGTTGATGAGAAAGATCCAGCGCCACGAGAGGATGTCGGTGAGGATGCCGCCGATCAGCACGCCCACCGCGCCGCCGCTGGCCAGCGAGGCGCTCCACATGCCGAGCGCCCGGGAACGCTCCTTGGCCTCAGTGAACGTGGTGGTGACGATGGTGAGCGTGACGGGGGAGAGGATGGCCGCGCCCACGCCCTGTACCGCGCGGGCGGTGATCATGGCCCATCCGTTTGGCGCGAATCCGCACACCAGACTGGCCAGCGTGAACACCAGAAGACCCACGAGAAACATGCGCCGCCGCCCGAACAGATCTGCGACGCGACCGCCCAGGAGCAGGAAGCCCGCATAGGTGAGCGTGTAGGCATTGACCACCCACTGAAGGCCGGTGGGGCTGAACCCGAGGTCCACGCGCATCACCGGTAGCGCCACATTCACCACGGCGACATCGAGCACCACCATGAACTGCCCCAGGCACGCCAGCAGCAGGATGAGGTTCTTGCGAACCGGCGGCGCATCGGGGGCGAGGGTGTCGGGCACGGCGCGTGATGCTAATGGTTTCCTCTGCAAGCGTCTGACCACTGGCTGACCAAGGAGTCCTTCGTGGACCGCATCCCATACATCCTGCTGCCGCTTCTCGGCGGTGCACTCATCGCGGCGCAGGCGCCAATCAATGCGCGGCTGCGGGTGGTGGTGGGGTCGCCAATCGCCAGCGCGGCGTTGTCGTTCATCGTCGGCACGATCGTTCTTGTTGTGGGCGCGCTGGTGGTGGGCCAGGGCTCGTCGCTGGTCAACATCGGTGGCGGACCGTGGTGGGCATATCTCGGTGGCCTGTGCGGTGCCGTGCTGGTGTTCGGCACGCTGGTGGCTGCCCCCCGGGTAGGTGTGCTCACCACCTTCGTGGCCGTGGTGCTGGGGCAGGTGCTGCTGGCCGCGGCCATCGACAACTTCGGCTGGTTCGGTCAGCCTGTTGCATCGTTCGGCTGGGACCGAATCCTTGCCGTGGTCCTGCTGCTGGCGAGCCTCGCGCTGCTGGTGCGGCGGGTCTAGCGGTGCGGTGACGCCGTCCGTGCCCTCAGGCGCTTGCCGGGGTTGTACGCCTGCGCCGGTCAGGTCGGGCCTGCTGCGCTGACGGCGCGTCGGTGGCGGGTGGGCCGGGTGCCGCGACGTGCCGTATCTCAGTGGGCATTCGATACTGTGAATTGAGTTCTGATGGTCGGTCATCAGATCCCCCAGCCATTAGGAGCATCACGTGAGACCCCGCAGACTTCGATCCCTCATCCTGCCCGGCACCATCGCTGCTGCCTGTGCGGCCCTGCTTCCCGTCCCGATGGCGTCAGCTGCGCCCGTCACCGCGGGCCCGGGAGCCACGACGGCCACTCCGGCCGGCGGCGGCTTCTATGGGGTGTGGACGCTGAAGAGCTGGGAGATCGATGGTCAGGTGCTGCCCTGCCCGGTGCAACTCTCGCTGGGGCCGGCTGCGCCGTCGATCGGGTGCGGCCCCAACACGTTCCTCAAGTTGTTCCGGAGTGGGCGCTACGACACCAACCTGCCGGTGTTCGAGCCCTACCTCGTGGACGAGGGCGTGTTTGTGGTTGCCGACCTGGGCCCCAAGAGGGGCAACGTCATCGTGTTCGACGGCGATGGAGAGGCCGACATCCCGCGTGCCTACCGTCTGGTCGTTCCGAAGTCGGGATCCAAGGCACCGACGAAGATGGTCATTTCGCTCGCCATGGTGCTCGGCGGCGTGAAGACCACCTACCCGATGAACTTCGTGCGCTACACCGGTTGAGCATTGCCATCGGTGCCGCGAAGGTCCATGGGGACCTTCGCGGCACGCGTGGCTCTATCGTGTGCGGGTGATGGCAGGCAAAACAGACAGCCCCATCGGGGTCTTCGACTCCGGCGTGGGCGGGCTCACGGTGCTCGACGAGCTGCTGGCCCGGCTCCCGTCGGAGGACTTCATCTACTTCGGTGACACCGAGTGGTTTCCGTATGGCGACAAGTCGGCTGAGAATCTGCGTGCACGGGCCGACGCCATCGCAGCGTGGTTGCTGGCGCAGGACGTGAAGATGATCGTGGTGGCCTGCAACACGGCCACTGCCGCCGCGCTCGCCCACCTTCAGACGCACCTTGATGTACCGGTGATCGGCGTGATGACGGCCGAGAGCCATGCGGCCGTGCAGAGCAGCCGCACACGCCGAATCGGCCTTCTGGCCACCGAGGCCACCGTGGCATCGGGCTCGTACCAGCGCATGATCGCCGCGCACGACGCCGGAGCCGAGGTGACCGCCGTGGCCTGTCCGCTTCTGGCACCTGCCATCCAGAGCGGCGACCCATTCGATCAGTCGGTGGTGGACATGGTGCGCGAGTACACCCAGCCGCTTCGCGATGCCGATGTTGACACGGTCATCCTCGGCTGCACGCACTACCCAATGGTGGCCAAGTTGATCCGCCGCCAGGTACCCGACGCCACGCTCATCTCGTCGGGCGAGGAGATCGCCCGCGAGATCGCCGACACGCTCGGCAGGCAGGGCATGCTGCGCGACGGCGGGCGCGAGGGGCACTACGCATTTGCATGCTCGGGCGACCCCGACGCCTTTGGCACGCTCGGCACGCGGTTTATGCAGATGCCGTTCGGGGATGTGCAGCACGTAGACCCGGGCGTGGGCCCGGCGATCTAGATGGGCGTCGAGCGGGTTCTCGCCACGATCACGGCCACCGACGGCGAAGTGCACGACGCACTGCTGCACATCGACGATCGCATCACCCGGGTGCGTGAGCGCTCATCAGGCCACCGCACGGCGGTCATCCACGTACACGGGATCATGGGCAACTTCCTGGTTGGCACGCTCAGGTTTCTGCCCTCGCGCCTGGCCCGCGCCGGGTATCCCACCCTGGTGGTGGAGACCCGCATGGGCAATGTGGGTCAGCTCTTTGGCAAGGCGATCTTCGACGATGCCGTCAAGGACATCGCCGCCGCGTTCTGGTGGCTCGAGGCCCAGGGGTACGACCGCATTGTGGTGTGCGGGTATTCGAGCGGCGCCACGCTGGCAGCCCGGTACGTGGCCACCCACAACCTTGTGGGTATCAGGGCGCTCATCTCGATCTCAGGTCCGTGGGGCCTGCCGCAGTCGCTGGAGGCGCGTAGTCGCAAGTGGGGTGCCGACCCGTCGTACGAGCAGATCGTGGAGCGCCTGGCCGGGGTGGTGGGATCGGGCACCCCTGATCGCCCCGAGGACGACCGTCTGTTCGTCATCGAACAGAGCCGCGGCCCCACCCGTCGCCCGCAGGACAGCGAGGTGTACACGTATCGCACCTGGTGGCACTCGCGGGGGCCCGAGGCCTACGCGGCCATGGCCTTTCGCCAGTTGCCGCACGTCACGGTGCCGACGCTGTTTGCCCAGGGCACGGCGGATCAGGTGGTTGATCCTGAGGAGGCCCAGCGACAGGCCGACCTGCTGCGCGAATCGGGTAACAACCACGTGGAACTGGTGCGGGTGCCCGAGGCGGGGCACTTCTACAAGGGGCAGGAGATCCTGCTGATCGATGCGATCACGGAGTTCCTCGGGGGCATTGAGTGAGTTCCCGGCGAACCGGCGCCAGGCGCCGCCCGGAGTTCGGGCGCGACGACCGCGAGATCAGCACCCGGCTCGTGACGCTCAACACTGATGATGGCCGCGTGTGGGATGGCATGCTCCTTCGCCCGCGGTTCGGCGCCCCTGAGCGCCGCCGCCTGTTGGTGATCGTGGTGCACGGATCGGTGGGCAACTACCTGTCGGGAGTGCCGAGGCGCCTGGCCTTCGATCTGGCGCATCAGGGCTTCTCGGTCATGCCCATCAACACCCGGTTGGCCAACTACGGCCCGTTCTTTGGCGGCGGGCTGTTCGACAAGACCGTGCTCGACCTCTCCGCGGCCCTTGAGGTGGCGAGGAACAACGGATTCCCCCGCGTGGCCTTGCTGGGCTACAGCATGGGATCAACGGTATGCACCAACTTTGTGGCCGAGGTGCAGCCGCCCGAGGTGGTGGGGCTGTGCACCGTCGCCCATCCCGAGTCGCTCCCCGAGTCGCTGCGTATGCGGTGGCTCAGGTTCGGGGCATCACCCACATACGAGGAGGTGGTGGAGATCGCGCGGCCCATCGTGGCGGAGGATCCCGACGACCCCCCGAACGACCGCATCTTCACCGTCACCCGCGCAAACGGACCATTGACCACTCCCGAGAACGCCGAGATCTGGACCTACGCCACGTGGTGGTCATCGCGTGGGCCGGAGTCGCCGCATGCCGAATCCCGCAAGCGCATCGGGTTGGTGAAGGTGCCCATCGGAATCTTTCAGGCGGGCAACGACCACCTCATCCTTCCGGGGGAGGGGTATGAGCTTGCGGCAATCGCCAGTGCCGCCGGCAATCACGACGTGGCGCTCGACATGGTGCCCGGCGCCGACCACGTGTTCACCGGCTGCGCCGACGAAATCGCGATGATGGCCGGCGACTGGCTGGGGCACCTGTCATGAGCGACGACGTGCGTACGGCCACCGTGCGCGCGCTGTGGGATGACGTCGCCTCCATCTACCAGGACGTGATCGAACCCGCGCTGCGCGAGCCACATCTGTCCGTGCGCGCGTTGGCGGGCGACGTACGCGGGCTCGATGCGCTCGACCTGGGGTGCGGTACGGGCGCAATGTCCGAGCTGCTGGGCCCGGCGGGTGCGCGGGTGACCGCCGTCGACCTCGCACCGCACATGGTGGCGGTGGCGCGCGATCGGCTGGCAGGGGTGCCAGGGATCGTGGCTATCGAGGTGATGGATGCCCAGGCGCTCGATATCCCTGATGCCTCGTTCGACCTCGTGGTGGCCGCGCTCAGTCTTATGTTCTGCCCCGACCATCCCGCGGCGTTTGCCGAGGTGCACCGGGTGCTGCGTCCGGGCGCACGGCTGGTCATGGCCTGTTGGGGGCGTCCGCACGAATGCGAATCGGTCACCGTGGGGCGTGTGGCTGCCGCATTTGCCACCGGCTCGGCGCCGCCGGGAACTCCCACCGGGCAGTCACTTGGCGATCCCGAGGAGTTGCGCGATTTTCTTGAGAGCGCCGGGTTCAGCGACGTTGTGCTCATCCGCCGCGGGGTACGTCTGCGGTATCCGGGGCCGGAGGCGCTGTGGGCTGCGGTACGACATGTGCACGGCGAGCGAATCCCAGCCGACCGCATGGATGATGCGCGCGCAGCGACTATGGCCGAGATCGCACGGGTGGGGCTTCCGCTCAGAAACGTCGGCTGGCTGGCCACGGGCACCGCATGAGCACCACCAGCGCCCCCGGCAGCCGGCTCGCAGTACTGCGCGAACGCGCATTTGCGCTGCTGTTCTCAGCGCAGCTCGTCTCCACCATCGGCGATGTCATTGCATCGGTGGCGGTGCCCTTCGCCATCATCGAGCTGGGTGGCGGGGCCGCCGATATCGGCCTTGTGCTGGCCGCTCGTGCGGTGCCATTGGTGCTGTTTCTGCTGGTGGGTGGGGTGTGGTCGGACCGCCTGCCCCGGCGCCTGGTGATGATTGGCAGCGACGTCGTACGCGGTGTGTGCCAGGCCGTGTTCGCCACCATCCTCGTACTTGGCGTGGGGGGCGTGCCGGCGATTATGGGAATCATGTTCGTGTACGGCACGGCCGAGGCGTTCTTCCGGCCTGCGCTCTCGGGCATCGTGCCGCAGGCGGTGGCACCCGAGCGCCTGCAGGACGCCTACGGGCTCATCGCCATCACCCCCGCGCTCGGCATGACGCTGGGTGGCGTGGTGGGTGGCGCCGCGGTGGCCCTCATCTCTCCGGCCGGGGCCATTGCCATTGATGCCGCATCGTTCGCTGTGGGCATCGCGTTGCTCGCGTTCGCGCGGTTCCGTCACGTGCGCACCGCCCAGGCGGGCAAACGATTTCTGGCCGATCTGCGCGATGGCTGGGACGCCTTTCGCAGTCGAACATGGCTGGTGGTGGTGGTGATCGGCGAGTCGTTCTACGCGCTTCTGGTGACGCCCGCGATCTTTGTGGGCGGTCCGCTCATCGCCGAGCAGTTCCTTGACGGCGCGGCATCGTGGGCGGTGATCATCTCGAGCGTCGGGCTGGGGTTTGCCACTGGTGGACTCGTGGCCCAGCGGCTTCGGCCCAGGCGGCCCATCGTGCTGTCGTACGCGGTCACGGTGCTCTTTGCCGGGTTCTTCGTGCTGCTCGCCATGCCGGCCCCCACGGTGGTGCTGGGCGTGGGCGCGTGGGTGGGCGGCACCGTCATCGCCATCTCGGGCACCCTCCTTGAGACCACCATCACCCGGCAGGTCACGCCGGATCTGCGCTCACGCGTGGGCTCGTTCCGTGCCCTCGGAAGTCAGGTGTGTCAGCCCATCGGGTTCGCGCTCATCGGCGCCGTTATCGCAGGCATCGGACTGTCGGGCGTGATGTGGATCGCAGCCGCGGCGGTGCTGGCCAACATCGCGATGGTGCTGGGGACCCCCAGCGTGTGGAGGCTCGACGACTCGGCGCCGGGCCTCGAGGAGGCACCGGCGCCGAGCTGATTCCCACCCGTCGGTCAGGTGCGGGGCGTCACCGGGTTGTTGAAGCAGGCGTTGGCGCCGCCCAGCGCGCCGCCGCGGGCCGCGCCCCGTCGGAACGTGGCGGTGGTGCACTGCACGGCCGTTGGGTAGTACTGCTGCATCACAGCCTGCGCGGCGGCGGCATCGTTGTAGGTGGTCACATTGGTGACCGAGTTGGCGAAGCCGGGCGCTGGCTGGCTGTTGGGCAGCATGTTGCGGATGGCGATGACCTCCTGGGAGGTCGTGTTGCTCACCGAGGTCGGAAGCCACGCGACGGGTGACCCCGTCTTGCGCGTTGCAGCCGGCCGGTCAGTTGGCGACGACAGCACCACATTTGCCACGTTGCCTGCACTCCCGGAGAGGGTGACGGCCTGATCGGCAATGCAGCCCATCTTCTTGCCCACCTTCACCACGGGGTACGGCACCTTGTAGATGTAGTTGCACACCGACCAGTAGCGAAGGTCGAGGGTGGGGCTCGGCCACAGCGCCTGATTGGTGGCGGTGGGCCACACGGCCGGGGTGCTGCCCGTCGCGGTGGCGCTCAGCGGCATCGTTGCCCGCATCACCGTGAGATAGCCCTTTGCCGGCGTGTAGAGCGCAGCTGCGTAGCCGCTGGCCGCGTTCGGGAACGGCGTGGTGGTGCCACCCGCTCGCGAGAACTGCAGCTGGGCGGTGCAGTTGGTGGTGCATGGCGGTGGGCCGGCGAACTTGCCGGTTCCCCCGAGGATCGCGTTGGCAATTACCCCGATGGCCTTCTTCACCACCTTGGATGCCTTTGACGGCGCCTTCTGGGAGTTGGCGCACGGCGTGAGCACGCGCGGGGCAGCCCCCGGGGTGTTGATGGTCATGGTGGGCAGCGGCACGACTGCGGGGTTGTCGGCGTTTCCACCCTGAGGCAGATACACGCGAACCATTACGAATCCGGTGGCGGCGGGCATTGCCTTCAGCAGTGGCGTGGTGGGAGTGGCGGGTGCGAGCGGGATGACGTTGGGCATTCCCGTCGCGACGTCATTGGTGAGGGTCACCGTGTACGCGCCGCCGTTGGCAGCACCCGGGGTCTGCCAGCCATTTGCCGATCCGGCGTCGGGGTTGATCTGGAAGTCCGACAGCGCGCTACCCACGCCGTTCAGGCTGAAGCTCTGCGCGTTACTCGCGTAGGTGTCGATTGAGAAGAAGCGCGCGGTGGGGTAGTTGCCGGCAATCGTGATGGTCATGCCGGGTGCCGCCACGTACGGGGTGGTCCAGTAGGTGGCGTTGCTGTCGGGGTACGCCACGTTGGCCTTGGCAGGGGTGCTCTCAACCGGCCAGGCGCATGCGAGCGACGCATTTGAGAGCGGCGCCGCCGTGGCACCGTAACCATTGGTGGTCGCGGTACCCATGGCGGTGCCCGTGGCGATGCTTGCGCCGATCATTGCCACGAGGGCGAGGGGGGCGACAAATTTGCGAGGGCTGGCATGCATGGCGAACTCCTCAAGAGTGAGCGGATCCCTCCACAGCGGGGGGCGGGCTGAATGCTATTCGGTGTCGCGCGACATCTGTGGGCCAGCGGGTCGCGCCCTTGGCAACATGCGCGCATCGAATCCCCAATGGAGGGTCACATGCCCGCAGTCGTTGAGTTCACCATGAAGGCCAAGCCCGGTCACTACGACGAGGTGATGCAGAAGTACATCGCCTTCGCCGACGCCTTCGTGGAGACCGATCCCAACGAGGAGCTCGCGCTCATCACGGGCGATCCCGCCAGCGGCACCATCCGCGGCATCGGCCTGTACGACACCCACGAGGCCGGCGGCGCTGCCAACAGCCGCGCATCGATGGCCGCGTTTATGGATGAGGTTGCCGACCTGATCGACGGCGCACCGGTCCGCGTTGAGATGGACCTGGTGCACGCCTACATCAAGGTCTAGTCGCCGGATGCCGGGATGGCGGCGAGCACGGCCTGCATGGTCGGGCCCGCCTTCCCGGTAAGGCGCACTGTGCACCGCTCGTCGTACGGGGTCTCGCCCTCGGTGAGGATGGCCAGGCTCCCGCCGCGGGCGAGCACCACACTCGGCAGGTTGCTCACTGGGGTCACCAGCAGGCTCGTACCGATCACCAACAGCACATCAGCGCGCTCGCAGGCGTCGTACGCGGCCTCGATGGCCTCAATCGGCATGGCCTCACCAAACAGCACCACGCCGCTCTTCAACTGGTAGCCGCAGTTGCATCTGGGCACGCCATCCTCGGCGGCATCGGCCCGCGCACACAGCTCGTCCATGCTCACCGTCTGTGAGCAGCGCAGGCAGTAGCCCTTGTCGAGCGACCCGTGCACCTCCACCGCGTCGGGGCTGCCGGCGCGTGAGTGCAGCCGGTCGATGTTCTGGGTGATGAGGGTCTTCACGATGCCCCGCCGCTGAAGTTCAGCAACGGCCAGGTGGGCGGGGTTGGGATCAACCGAGCCCAGCATGTCGATGCGGGGCCGGTGGAACCGCCAGAAGAGCGCCGGGTCAGTGGTGAAGGTGCCCATTGAGGCCACCTTCATGGGGTCGTAGGTCTCCCACAGCCCGCCTGCCGACCGGAAGTCGGGAATACCGCTCTCGGTGCTGATACCGGCCCCGGTGAGCACCACGGCATGCTCGGCACCGGCAAGCAGTTGGGCAAGGGCCTCGGGAGAGTCGCTCACGCCGGGGATGTTAAGGGGAAGGGCGATGTGGGGGTAGCCCCACATCGGCGCGTCCACGGTGCGCTTTACTACATTAAGCGCACCGCTCCCGATGAAGGAACCTAGTGGCTTCCGCCCCCCTGTTCACGCCGCGCCGCCCAATTCGCCAGACGCTGGCCGCTGTCACGGCCATGGTCGCGCTCGCTGGCGCTGCTGCCCAGGCTTCGGCGGTTGATCGCATCACGCAGGGCACGGGGCTGAACGGCGAGGTGTCGACGCTCACCACGCAGCCCGATGCAAACGGCGTGCGGTACGTGGGCGGAGGCTTTACGGCGTACAAGGCCTGGAACACCGGCGGCGGTGCCGTCCTCGATACCGCGACCGGTGCCGTCGACACCAGCTTCCCGTACTTCCGCCCAAACCCGTATGTGCAGAAGGTCCTCTCCGACGGCGCGGGCGGCTTCTACATCACGGGCGTATACGACATCGGGGGCAGCCCGAGCGTGCTGGGCACGCTTGTCAACAATCTGGGCCACGTGCTGGCTGATGGCTCGCTCGACCCCAACTTCAGGCCCACCATCACGGGCGGCCGCGTGGAGACCCTCGCCATGTCGGGAACGACGCTGCTGGTCGGCGGCGGCTTCAGAAGCGTCAACGGCACCGCGCGCAATCGACTGGCCGCGCTCTCACCCACGGGCGCGCTGCTCAGTTGGAACCCCGACGTCGACGGGCCCGTACTGAGTATTGACATCGACTCCGCGACATCCACGGCGTACCTGGGCGGGTCGTTCAGCGCGGTGGGCAGTCAGACCCGCAGTAAGGCGGCCGCGGTGCCGATTGGCGATCGACCGGCGAGCGCGGGCACATGTCTGGCCAACTACGACGCCGTTGACTGCGCCCCCACGGCATTCGACCCCAACGTTTCCGGATACGCCGTGTTCGACCTGGCCGTTGACCGCGCCAACAGCGCGGTGTACCTCGCCGGCGAGTTCAGTTCGGTTGGTGGGTCAGCGCAGTCGCGCCTGACCGCGGTCGATGCCTCCACCGGTGCGCGTGACGCCAGTTGGTCCCCGGACCCCGATGCGCAGGTGATGACGGTGACCGTGAACGGTTCCCGTGTCTACGTGGGCGGGTACTTCGGCACCATCGCGAGCCAGACCCGCGGGTGGGTTGCCTCGTTCGCCACCACGGGCGCGCGCGCGATTGACGGGTGGAACCCCAACGCCGCCATGGGCGGCACGTGTCAATGCGGCGATGGCGTGCGCGACATCCAGGTGGTGGGCAGTACGACGTACCTTGCCGGCAACTTCTGGTCGCTCGGCGGCGTGGCCCGCAACCGCGTGGGGGCGGTGGATACCACCACCGGCATCGCCACTGCATGGAATCCGCACGTGGGGGATGCGACCAACGGCAGCCCATCCACCGTGTGGAGCATCGCGGTTGCAGGCGCGAAGACCATGATCGGTGGCAACTTCGACAACGTGGGTGGAATGGCGCGTGATCACGTCGCGGCCATTGGGCCAGACGGCGTGCTCACCAGCTGGGCGCCTGCGGTGAACAGCTCGGTGACGTCGTTCGCCACGCTTGGCGACACCATCTACATGGTCGGTGGCTTCACGGCAATTGATGGGCAGCCCCGGCAGGGGGCGGGAGCTGTGACCACGGCCGGCACCCTGACCGGGTGGAACCCGCAGCCGTCGGGTGACCGTCCGGTGGCGGTGGCCACCGCCACCGGAACGGTGTACCTGGCCGGCTTCTTCACCCGCATGAATGGGCAGTCGCGCGCTGGTATCGCGGCGGTTGACCCCACCACTGGCGCACTCAACACCGGGTTTGACGCCGCGCTCGATGGCGCGGTCGAATCGCTGGCGGTGCTTGGTAATCGCCTGTACCTCGGTGGCCGCTTCAACACCGTGGCGGGCAACCCGCCGCCCAGCTCGCTCATCGCCGTCAACGCATCCACGGGAGCACTCGATGCCGGCTGGAATGCCGGACCGCTGGGCCCGTGCACGCTGGTGTTTTCGCTGGTGACCTATGGGAACCGGCTGTTCGCAGGCGGCTGCTTCGGCACCGTCACGCAGGGCGGCACGCCGTACACCCGCGAGTACGTGGCGGCGTTCGACGCGGCCACCGGTGCGCTCGACCAGAACTGGGATGCGCATCTGACGGGCGGCGGCGACATGTACGGGGGCGTCGTGGCCATTGCACCCACCGCGCGTGGCGTGTACCTCGGTGGTCGGGGCGCGCAGGTCGACCCTGCCGGCGCAGAGACGCGCTCAGGTATCACGATGGTGGACACCGGCACGGGCGCCTTGCTGCCCTGGCGCGCCGATGCGGCAGGTGGTGACGCCGCGGTCCGGGGTATCTCCGCATCAGACGCCGCGGTCTACGTGGGTGGCTTCTTCGGCACCATCGGAGGCGAAACGCGCCAGGACAGCGCTGCCATCGGCACCGATGGCAGCGTGCTGGCCCCCTGGCCCATGGACCCTGCAACCACCCACAGGCTGTCGGTGCAGGTGGATGGCACGGGCGTGGTGGCATCGAACCCGGGCGGCATCAACTGCGGTGACAGCTGCCAGTACGCGTATGCCACCGGTGGCACCGTCACGCTCAGCGCCGACACCACCGGCCCGGCATTCACGAAGTGGAGCGGTGCCTGCACCGGCAGTGCCACCACGTGCACCGTTACCGTCAATGCGGCAACGTCGGTGGTCGCGCACTTTGCCGATGGAACCGGTACCGGGGGCTCCGGCGGCGATGGCAGCGGTACCGGCCCCGGCACCGCATCGAATTCGAGTTCCGATGCGTGCGCGGCATTGCCATCTATCGCAACGCTCACGAAGCGCCCGAGGTTCGCCTCTGCACATGGGCGCACCACGCTCAGTGGTCTCGGGCTCACGCTGAACGCGGCCGGCCGCTACACGCTCATCATCCAGACGGCGAGTGGTGCCCGCGTCTCGCTGGTGAAGGGCGCCACCGTCGCGCACCGCACGCTCCGCAAGACCTTCTACGCGCCAGTGACGCGCGCGAAGGGCCCAGACACCATCACCATGCGGGCCGTCCTCAGGCGCGCGAGCGCCAAGGGGCTCACGCTCCGGGTGATCGTGCCGAACGCGTGCGGCACGCTTCAGGCACAGGAGATTCCGCTGTCGTAGGTGCTGCGGAGGTCAGCGCATCGGCGGCATGGGGGCGGCGGCCGCACCCTGCTGGGTCACCGGCGTCCCCTTGAAGCACCCGACCACGTACGGGAAGCTCGTGGTCACGTGGTACCCGTATGAGCCATCGGCCTCCGTGCGGCCGTTGCACTTGTCGAGCACCTTCTTGCTGCTTGATGCCTTGTAGGCGTACGCCTTCCAGGCATTGCTCTTGGGGTTGCCCGTCTTCACGTAGCCCGACTTAAGGCTCGTGCTGGGGCCGTAGATGGGGAACCCATCGATCGCGTAACCCACGATCTTCGACTGCGTGAACCCGCAGCGCGCCGTGGCCACGATGGCGTGGTCGTGGTAGTCGGCCATGTACCCCGTGTGCCCCTTGCACGAGTCGAGCATGCCGTTGTAGACGGGGTCGCCAAATGCCGAGTCAGACGGCATGGGGCCTTCCATGGGCCCGTAGATCGGGATACCCGTGACGGTGAAGCCGATGGTGCCCATCCAGGTGTTGATGCTGGTGGTCTTCGACACCTTCTTGGGCGCGGCGGGCACGGTCCACGTCCAGTTCTGTGTCTTCAGCCCATTGGGGGTCTTGGCCACGTAGGTGTACGACGGCATGCCGTTGGATGTGACGACGAGGTTTGACCCGCTGCACTCGGCTGACACCTTGGCGTTGGCATAGCCGGAGCCCGCCCCGGGCATGCCCGACTGGATGGTGAAGAGCGCGGCATCGCACTTCGACGCGCTGCTGGCGATGGTGGGCACCACAAAGGCGGTGGCGCACAGTGCACCGGCGCCGATGGCGGCGGTGCCGAGGAGAATCGAAGGAAGTTTCATGGCCGTCAATGTGCCAATGCACTCCGAGCGACGCATGAGTGCGGAATAAGAATTGCCGAAGACTTGTGGCCCCCCTCCGGGCCCCGCCAGATGGCTATTCTCACCCGATGCGCGCAGACGGAAGGCAGCCGGCAGAGCTCCGGCCAATCATCATCGACACCGGCTTCATCACTAGTGCCACGGGCTCGGTGCTCATCGCGGCGGGCAACACCCGCGTTATCTGCACCGCCATGGTGGAGGAACAGGTGCCGGGCTGGCGCCGTGGCTCCGGCAAGGGATGGGTGACCGCCGAGTACGGGATGCTCCCGGGCAGCACTGACACGAGGAAGCAGCGCGATGCGTCGCGCGGCAAGGTGGATGGCCGAAGCACCGAGATTCAGCGCCTCATCGGCCGCTCGCTGCGATCGGTCGTTGACCTCGGCGCCCTGGGCGAGCGAAGCGTGTGGGTCGACTGCGACGTCATCCAGGCCGACGGCGGCACCCGCTGCGCCTCGATCACGGGCGGCTACATCGCCCTTGAGCTTGCGTTTCGCAAGCTGATGGACGACGGCCTGCTGAAGAAGATGCCCCTGCGCGACTCCATCGCCGCAATCAGCGTGGGCGTCGTCGGTGGTGAGTCGCTCCTCGATCTGCCGTACGTGGAAGACAGCAAGGCCGAGGTCGACATGAACGTGGTCGCCACCGGTTCGGGCCTCGTGGTCGAAGTACAGGCAACCGCCGAGGGCCCCCCGGTTGAGCGAGCAGTCTTCGATGGCCTGCTCGACCTGGCTCTGGACGGCATTGCGGACCTCACCACCGTGCAGCGGGCGGCAATCGAAGCCGCCGGGGAGGGGTGATCGGTGGCCCGACTGTCGCAGGGCGGGCGCGGCCCGAAGGGGCGCATCCCATCACCAGTAGGAGGGACGCCGATCACCCCTCCTCGGCGCCCCGCGCGCTGACGCCGATGAAGATCATCTTGGCGACGGGCAACAAGGACAAGGTGCGCGAGCTGCAGGTGCTGTTCGGCGACGTGCCCGTGGGCGTGGCCCCCGACGGCTTCGACCCGGAGGAAACGGGCACGAGCCTGTTCCAGAACGCACGGATCAAGGCCGAGGCTCTGCGCGCAGATGTTCCCGATGACGTCATCGTGATGGCCGACGACTCGGGCTTGTTTGTGCACGCCCTCGACGGCCGCCCGGGCGTGTACTCGTCGCGGTACGCAGGCCCCAATGCCACGTACGCCGACAACTGCAACCTGCTCATCAAGGAGATGGACGGCAGGGACAACCGCGGTGCCGCGTTCGGCTGCTGCCTGGTGGCGCTCGCCCCGGGTGGCCAGATGCTCATCGCAAATGGCGTGCTGCCGGGCGAGATCACGCATGAGGCGCAGGGCGGCGACGGCTTCGGGTACGACCCGGTGTTCCGTCCCCTCACCGACACCCGCACCATGGCGCAGATGACACGCGACGAGAAGAGCGCCATCAGCCATCGGGGCCGCGCCGCGCGGTCCATGGCCCGCCTTTTGGAGATCGCATGATCGACCCCACCGGCATGAGCGCCCTCGTCACCGGGGGCGGGCACCGCATTGGCGGCGCCATGGCATCTGCGCTCGCCTCATGCGGGGTGGACGTGTGCATTCACTACGCCACCTCTGCCGACAAGGCCAACGCCCTGGCCGCCGAGTGCCGCGAGAAGGGCGTGAGCGCCGTCACCATGCAGGCCGACCTGTCGGTGCCCGGCGCAGCCGAGCAACTGGCGGCCCGCGCCGAGGAGGCCTTCGACGGCGTGGACATCCTCATCAACTCGGCCAGCACGTGGGAGTCGGGATCGTTCGACGAGGTCACCCGCGACGACTGGGATCGCGCACTGGCGGTAAACCTCACGTCGCCCATGTTTCTGTCGCAGCGCATTGGCAGCGCCATGGCCGTGCGCGGCTTCGGCCGCATCATCAACATCGCCGACGTGAGTGGCATGCGCCCGTGGGTGCACCGCGCGCCGCATTCGGTGTCGAAGGCGGGGCTCATCATGCTCACGCGGCTGCTGTCGCAGGCCTACGCCCCCCACGTGCTCGTAAACGCCATCGCCCCCGGGCCGGTGCTGGTACCCGATGACGCGGGCCCTGAGGTTGAGGCCAACGTATCTGCCGAGACCATCCTTGGGCGCATGGGCACCCCGGGCGACGTCGTGGATGCCATGCTCTATCTCGTGACCGCCGAATTCGTTACGGGACAGGTGCTGAGCGTTGATGGCGGCCAGTCGGAGCGCACGTGAGCACTCCAGCCGTGCAGGTATCCATCTGGCCCCGCCCGGGTCGACTCATCTCGTGGCTGATCAGCGCCGTGCTCGTGGGCTGGGTGGTGGTGTACAACGTCATGCGTGTGGCCGGTGGCACGCCCGCCGGCGTCGCCCTGCCATCGTTTGTTATCGGTGCCGGTGGGGGCATCGTGGTGCTCATCATCGGCCTGATCATCCGCAGGCGTCTCATCAACGCCGGTCGTATCCACCCGATTGATGCCGAGGCCGAGATCCCGGAACCCGGCGCCATGGACGCCGACCAGCGCAGGGTGATCAATGCGGCATGGCCCGTGGTGGCAGCCGCCGCGGCCGTGGAACTGGTGTGCGGCATCTGGATGCTGGCCGATTGGAACAGCACCCCCTCGATGGTGCGCGCCACTGCAGAGGTAGTGATGGCCGCCTGGTTCATCTTCGCGGCCATCTGGATGGGATGGGAGGCCAAGAACCTGCGCAACATGGATGCCGGTGGTATCGATTCGGTGGCCCTCGGCGCGCTGCTCACCACGGTGCTCGCCGGCGTGGGTATCACCCGGCACTTCGCCACTGGCATGCAGGTACTCACCGTCATCGTGGTGGGCCTTACCGCCGTGGTGGCCTACTGGCTGGTGTGGTTTCTGGTGCGCCGTCGCGGGGTGCCATCCATGGCCATCCTTGCCGGGCTCATCGCACTGGCATCGCTGCTGCTCCCGCTTCTCACCCGATGAGCGCACGGTTGGTATGCCCGCTGTGCGCCACCGTGGTGGTGGACGGCGCGGATGACATCACGCCCGGTGCCTGCCCGTCGTGTGGTGCCAGATACGAGGGGGGAGAGGGCGACGCCCCGGGTGCGGTGGTCGCCGCACTTCGCGGGTTTGGTGCCGACGACCTGGACGCCCGTGCGGTGATCGACGCGGCATTTCGCCTCACCCCCGCGCAGTCGGTGGATCGCGGGGTGGCGGTTACGTCCGATGCCCGCGACACCTATTACCGCTGGTGGCTGTTTGTGCGGGCCCCCGCGGGAGGCGACCACCGGGCTGTGATCGCCTCCCTCATCGCGTAGCGGTCTACTTGGTGGAGGTCTGGTAGATCTGGAAGCCGATCTTTGTCGCGGCGCTGCCCTTGTACAGGTTGCGCCCGGTCAGCCCCTTAAAGGCCACCACCACGTAGCCGCTGGCCTTGCCGGTGCTGATGTAGGTGTTGGCCACCTTGGTGACTGTGGAGCAGGGCAGCAACTGCGACTTGCTGGGGGCGAAGGCGTTGAGGTGCCAGGTGCTGGCCGTGCGAAGCCACGTGGGCTTTGCCGTGGTAACGACGATGCTGCCGCAGTCCTTGGCCGCGCCCTGCGCACCCGCGAGGGCGATGGCGGGGGTGGCGGCCATTGCAATGGCCGCGACGGCGATGATGGTCTTGCGCATTCGGCATCCTTTGGTCATCGGGGTGGTGGCGCCACTGTACCGGCGCACAAATCCCTAGGCTCCCGCGCGTGATCCTGCACACAGTTGATGGCCTCGCCGTGGGCGGCGTGGTGTGGATGCATCTCATGGACATCCCGGGCGATGTGCACGCGTGCGGTGAGTGCGCGTTCAAGGTCGATGGCGACCCGCTGGCGCTCATCGCCGAGATTCACGAGAACGGCACCCAGGCGCTACCCACCCGCGATCCCGAGCCCGAGCGAACCTTCCTCACCATCACTCCCGATGAGCCCTCACTCGGCACGCTGGCCGTGAGCGCCACGGGCGTAATGGCGGTGCTGCCCCGGCTGGTGGGCAACGATCTTCCCCAGGTTGATGAGGGCGTGCTTGTTGGCCACCAGCCGGCACCCGAGGACATCGCACGGGTCTGGGGCCGGTGGCTGTTTGCGCGCGATGCCTGGCGGCGGGCATTCTCCAATGCCAAGGCGGCACCCGGCGAGACCTGCTGGGAGATCATCGCGCCGGGAGTGGGTATCGCCGTGGTGCAGGCGCCCAAGGGCGAGGTCGCGGTGCCTGATCTCGATCGTGGTCCGCTCGACGCCAGCGATGCGGCGCGCGTGCACCCGTCGAAGGTCGGCTGGTGGCGTGAGTGGGACTACGCCGGCGACGTGATTGATCGCGTCACGGCCATCATGGCCGTGGCACCGGGCCAGTGGGATCTCATCGCCGAGGCGGCCATTCCCAGCGATGCCGAGGGCATTGCCTGGGACCCGGGTCGCCGCGCCATCGCCGGTGCGTTGGGGGGCGTTCCCGTCACCATCACCACCGAACAGGTGCTGGCCTTCGCCGCCGGTGAGGGGCTCACTCCCACAGAGGCGGCCACGCTCATTGTGGCCGCCACGCTGCAGCCCTTCATCTCCGGCGAGTAGCCCCCCGGGGGCTATCGAATACGGAAGTACGTGGGGTACGACGACGCGTACGACATGCCAGTGGTGCGGTCGTTGATCTTGGCTGACACGGCCCACAGCCCCGTGCGGTAGCGGTCAGGTTGCGTGGCGGTGTAGATCATGCATCGCGATGTCGAGGTGCCCTTGGTGCCGAGGTTGAAGCGTCCGCCACCTTTGCGGATCATGTTGAACTCGGCATGGATACGGTGGCCCACCCCGCCGGTCTGGCACCACTGGGTGAAGAAGCGGATGGTGCGACCTGCATCGACGGCACGGATGGTGGTGACCTCCGGCAGGCTCATCCGTGGCGAACCGCCACGAAGCACCCAGTGGATCCAGGGGTAGTACGAACCCACATGCGTGTAGGCGGTGGGCGCAGAGTTGTCGCAGTCGGTGGGTCCGAACGACACCAGCCCGATCAGCTCGTCGCTCTGCTCAAGCGGACCGCCGCTATCACCCGAGCAGGCCGTCGGCTCGAGGCTGCCGGGGAGCGTGGCGCAGATGGTGCCCCACGGGGCACCGAGCGAGCGGCACTCCTCGGGGGTCGACACGCTCACCTGGCCGGTGAGCAGGTTCAGGCTGCCGAGGGGTGACGAAGTGGTCCTCCCCCACCCAGCCACCCACGCGGTGGTGAAGTACTTGCCGGTGAGTCCCTGATGCGTGTCCGGGACGATGGGGGCCGCCGGGGCCGGCGTAACGAGATGAAGCAGGGCGATATCGTGCCCCCACTTTGTCGGCGAGTAGAGGGGGTAGATGTTGACGCGGTCCACCCTGATCCGGTCGGCGTCCGTGACGGCGGCAAGCGACGTGACGCCCGCGACCACCTGAATCTCATCAGGTGAGGCGCCATATGCGCAGTGCGCGGCGGTCACAACCCACTGCGGCTCAATCAGCACTCCACCACAGAACTGTGCCTGCGCAGCATCGGCCCGTGAACTGTCAAGAAGGGCGGTGGCGTAGGGCCATCCGGATGCGTCGGCGGGCTCTCCCCCCACGACGGCGCTCGCACGCGAGCTCAGCATGAGTACCGCCACAGCAATCAGCACGATGGTCGCGAGACGCGATGACCAGCGATATCCGACGCGTGGAGTCATCATCCCTTTGACGATAGAGAAACCACCACCCGCCGCTACGCACCGAATGGCGGGGATATTGGACGCCCCTCCCACCCGGTCGGTGAGTGGGAGGGGCGGTTGGTCACGCGGCGGGCGCCCCTCTCACAGGCCATCGCGCCTACCGCATCTCGAACCTAGCGCCGCAAAATCTGGTCAGGCGGGAGCGCGGTCGCGCAGGAACTGCACAAACCCGTCGCGCTCGGCATCGGTGATGGCCGCGGTGCCGTCAGCGCCCTTGCGGAACTCCGACCGGATCTCGATGGGGTACTCCTGATCGCCCTGCAGCAGGCCATCGAGGCTGCCGATCCAGGCGATGGTGGCGTCCTTGGCGAGAATCTGCTGAAGCGCCGGAATGGTGAACTTGAGCGTCTCCTCGCCGGCACCACCACCCGACACGATCCGCGCCCCGATGCTGGCGATGTTCTGGGCACGGAAGGTCTCGTCCTCATTTGAGGCGTCCACGTTCCATAGGGGAATCTCCACGGCGAGCGCGCTCACCATGGCATTGGCATCGCTGAACCATGCGATTACGTCGACGCCGGCGGCGCGGGTGCCCTCGATGGCCACCACACGAGCGCCCCAGGTGTTGGTGGTGGGGTCTGCCACGGCCGCCCGGCCGATGCCGGTGCTCAGACCGCCGGGAACGGGTGCACTGCCCATGTCACGAATCTCCTCGAAGCGAATACGTGTGGGCAGGTTACCGGCGCGGCCGTGCAGATATGTCGCCATTCCGATACATACATTGCACCCTCTATGATGCATACGTCACTCCGGGCCGAATACCGTCGGCCACATGGCATCGGAAGGAGCAACTCATGCCGGATCATCGCGTGAAGCGCATCACGTTCAACGCCGATGCCGACCTGCTGGAGCAGGCCAAGAAGGCGCTCGGCACCACGTCGGCAACGGATGCCATCAACCGCAGTCTGGCCGAGGTTGTGCGAAGCGATTCGTTGCAGAGTCTCGCGCGGGATGGGGTACCTGGCCTGACCCCCGAGATGCTGCGGGAACTCCGCCGCCCCCGCACCTTCTGACTCTTCTCCTCGATACCAGCGTGTGGGCCTGGGCCGAGCGACACGCCGACGTGCATGCCCAGGTGGGGGATCTGGTCGCGGCGGGGCGGGTGGCCACCTGCGTGCCGGTGATGCTCGAGGTGCTGTACTCGGCGCGGTCACCCACGGAGTACGACGTCCGCCGCCGGCAGTTCGGGCGGCTCTGGCAGTGCCCCATCAATCAGTCCGAGTGGGATCGGGCGCTTGAGGTGTACGACGCCTTGGCTGCGCAGGGTGCACTGCACCAGCGGCAGGTGAGCCATCCCGACCTGCTCATTGCGGCCGCAGCCGAGTCGGCAGGCATCCCCGTGCTGCATTACGACGAGGACTACGACCGCATCGAGGCCATCACCGGCCAGCCGATGCAGTGGATCCGCCCGCGGGGGTCGCTGGAGTAAAGCAATCACCGGCCCGCCCGCCTCCCCCAAGTAGGCGAGCGGGCCGGTGCGCCGGGATTAGCGGCGGCCCTGCGAGTGCGAACCGCCCGGGCCACCGGGGCCGGGGTGCACGCCATCGACGATGTTGGTGGCCTTCTGCGCAAGCTGCGCGTCGGTCATGGCCGGGGCGTTGGCTGGCTTGTTGGCCTTCAGTGCCGTGCTCACGGCTGACACGAGGTCGGCCTTGGCCACGCCCTTCTGCGAGGCGAGCGTTGCCGGGGTGGTGCCCGCCTTGTGTGCGGCCTTCAGCTCGGCGGTGGTAATGCCAAGCGTGCTGGCAATGACCTGTCCAACCTTCGCGCGCACCTGATTGTTGCCGCCGCGCGGCCCGTGGTCGCCCTGGCCACGCGCGCTCGTGACGCGCTCGGTCACCTTCTCGGTGAGCTGCGCGTTCGACAGCTCAGGCGCACCGGCGGGCTTGCTCGCCTTCAGCGCGCTCACAATGGTGCTCACCAGATCGGCCTGGCTCACGCCCTTGGTCGCCGCGAGCTGCGCCAGCGTCTGACCCGAGTCGCGGGCGGTGCGCATGGCGGCGTCATTCACTCCGAGCAGCTTCTGCACGGCGGCCTTCACGACTGGGTTCTGCTCGTGGTGCCCACCACCGGCCCGCGACTGCTGCTTATGCGCGGAAGTGGTGGAGGTTGTATCGGTCTGGTTGCTGTTGGCGGCGATGGCACTACCAATGCCGGCACCGGCGAATACTGCCCCGCCTGCGAGAAGTGCGGCGGTGATCTTGCGGCCTCTGAAGTTCATGGTGGGTCCCCCTGGTTGCTTGCGTCCTTACGCCAACAACTGTCGCCCCCGGCCCAAAGAGACCCGTGAGATGCACCGAAGAGGTACCGAAGAACATCGTTCGGACTTTGTGATGAGCAGGCGTATGCCTTGGCCAAGTGGATGAGATCAACAGCCCACGCGCCTCTTGTCACAGCGACTGACCCCACCTGGGGTCAGTCCCCGGGCGGGGTCAGTCGCTGCGACGGAGCGGTGTCATTGCGCGCGAGATGCTCACGAGGGTGCTCTCGATATGTTGCGGCACTACGTAGTTGTCATGTTTTGCCGCACTCATGCGCGACTGGTGTTGCGGGTGCCTATGGTTCGGCACAGGGCTCCGCCGGGGCCCACGGCACAGGAGGCACACATATGGCACGCGAAGACGCGACGTTCGTATTTGCAGGCGCGTACGAGAACGAGGCAGACGCCCAGCTCGACTACGAGGCCATCAAGGAGCTCCACGCCGCCGGCATCATCGGTGGCTACGACGCTGCGGTCATCCGCAAGGGTGACGACGGCAAGGTGCACGTGAAGAAGGACGAGACGTCCACGCGCAAGGGCGCATGGGGCGGCGCCGTGGTCGGTGCCGTCGTCGGCATCCTGTTTCCGCCGTCCATCATCGCCGGTGCTGCCATTGGCGCACTCGCGGGTGGCGTTGGTGGCCACATCTTCAAGGGCATGTCACGCAGCGACATGAAGGACCTGGGCGAGCTGCTCGACGAGGGCCAGGCCGGCCTCGTGGTGGTTGGCAACTGGCAGCTGGAGGAGGCAATCGACAAGGCCTTCGCCCACGCCGAGCGTCACATCGAGCGCGAGATCAAGGGCATCCAGAAGGATGAGATCGAGGCCGAGTACGCCAAGGCGATGGCGGGCCAGTAGTCCGGCGTGGGGGG
>JBMOGE010000028.1:0-25658 GCA_049318525.1 Miltoncostaeaceae bacterium | reverse complement strand
AGCGCGGCGTGCGGGTGGTCACCGCCGACGTCGCCGAGAGCGATCGCGTGGTGCGGCACGAGCCCGAGCGGCTGGCCGATGTGCTCGTACCACTGGCTGCTGAGGGTGCCGTGCGGCGAGCAGAATCGGCATCTGCGTACCCCGCGTGACGCAGTAACGGGGCAGTAAACCTCCCGCTCGTAGCGGGGAAAAGACGCCGGAATCCGCCTCTGCGGAGGATTCGTAGCACTTGTGACGAACAGCGCGAGGCCCGTAGAGTGTCGTCATCACGACGGCTCGCTGTCGTGCTCCGTGTGCCCACCTCATCTAATTCCGGGTCCACGGATTCCCTGTCCTATTCCAAGAAGGAGCTCTCACATGGGTGCTCGCGCAAAGGCGATTTTTCCGCTCGCGCTGGTAATTGGAGTCCTCTCCTACCTGTGGACTGAGTTCTCGCTGAACTTCACCTTCCACTGGGTGACCGTGTCTGGCACGGATCTTCCAGGGTCGGTTGGCGTTCCGGAGAACTTCCACCTGATTCTTCCCACGGCGTTTATCTCGTGGGGTTTGTTCTTTGCTGCTGGTGGCGACAACGCCGCCTTCGGCAAGATCTTCCTGGCTTCACTGTTCGGTACTGTTGCAGCGCTCATCACGATCCCGCTTGCATACAAGTCGGCAGTGTTCCCTGACTTCTGGGGCATCGCCCTTTGGGTCGGCGTGTTTGCATTCATTCTCGTGATGATCCTGATCGCGGGTGACTGGTACTACGTCGCAGGTACGTTCCCGGCATTTGCTGCCGTGTTCCTCTGGTGGGTCGCGACGGGTATGGACGGCTGGGCCCCTCTGGCTCACGACGGCGCGAACGGTGGCGCCGGTGGCGCTACTGGTCTTGGTGCTTTCGGTGGTCTTGTTTCGACCCCGTGGGCATGGGTGTGGTTTGACACCTTCGTCACGCTGGTTTGCGGTCTGATCCTGGGTCTCATCTCAGGCAAGCTCGCAGCACTCCTTACCCCGAAGCCCAAGGAGGCCTAGGCCACACGGTCTAAGCAACCTTTGCTTCGCGCTCTGGGGGACCTTCGGGTCCCCCAGAGTTGTTTTTCGGGTGTTTCGTCCCCGCCGTGGTGCCCCGCCACCGGTTATGCTCGCGCTCGCTTTCGACCAAGGGGAATCTGATGGCAGTGCGCGTGGGCATCAATGGTTTCGGCCGTATCGGCCGCAACGTATTCAGGGCTGCGATGAGTCGCGCCAAGGGTGACGTGGAGATCGTTGCCGTCAACGACCTCACCGACGCAAAGACACTTGCGTACCTTCTGGCCTACGACTCGATCTTTGGCCGCTATCCGGGCACTGTGGAGCACGAAGGCGACACCATCATTGTTGACGGCACGCCAATCCGCGTGCTGGCTGAGCGCGACCCGGGCAACCTTGCCTGGGGCGACATGGGCATTGACGTGGTGGTGGAGAGCACCGGCTTTTTCACCAAGCGCGACGATGCCGCCAAGCATCTCGCGGGTGGCGCCAAGAAGGTCATCATCTCCGCGCCCGCGACCAACCCCGACCTGACCGTGGTGCTCGGCGTCAACGACGACGCCTACGACGCCGCGACGATGAACATCATCTCCAACGCGTCATGCACCACCAACTGCCTCGGCCCGATCGCCAAGGTGCTCGACGACCTCTACGGCATCGAGCAGGGCTTCATGACCACGACGCACGCGTACACGAACGATCAGCAGATCCTCGACCTGCCGCACAGCGATCTGCGCCGCGCGCGTGCGGCTGCGCTGTCGATCATCCCCACGTCGACGGGCGCCGCACGCGCCATCGGCGAGGTGATGCCGCACCTCAAGGGCCGCCTCGACGGGTTCGCCATGCGTGTTCCTACGCCGGACGGCTCGGTTGTGGACCTCGTGGCCACCGTCAAGGGCACGCCCGACGTCGACGAGATCAACGCGGCCATGAAGGCGGCCTCAGTGGGCCCGATGGCGGGCATCCTCGGGTACTCCGAGGACCCGATCGTGTCGCGCGATGTCGTTGGCGACTCGCACTCGTCGCTGTATGACGCCCCGCTCACGATGGTGATGGGAAACCAGGTGAAGGTCATCTCCTGGTACGACAACGAGTGGGCCTACTCGTGCCGGGTAGTTGACCTGGCACAGAGGCTTCTGCCGTAATGCAGCGCCCTGTCCAGGTGGATTCGCCGGGCCGTTCGTGGGCGGGGGAGCGCGTGCTCGTGCGTGCTGACCTCAATGCACCCCTCGACGCCCGGCGGGTCACCGACGACGCGAGGATTCGCGCGTCGGTGGCCACCATCCGGTATCTGCTGGACAACGGCGCCGCGGTTGCGGTGTGTTCGCACCTCGGGCGCCCCAACGGCCAGCGAGTTGACGATCTGTCGCTTGTGCCGTGTGCGGCGCGCCTGTCGGAGCTTCTCGGCCAGCCGGTCGAGTTGCTTGCCGACTGTGTTGGCCCGGTCGTGGAGGCCCGCGTGCGGGCACTTCAGCCCGGCGATGTCGTGATGCTTGAGAACCTGCGCTTCCACCGGGGGGAAGAGGCCAACGACGCGGCGTTCGCCGACCAGTTGGCCGCGGGCTTCACCGCGTACGTCAACGACGCCTTTGGGGCTGCCCACCGGGCCCATGCATCGACCGAGGCCGTCGCACGTCGGCTGGATGCCTGCGCCGGATTGCTGCTCGGCCGTGAGGTCGAGGTGCTCGGCGGGTTGCTCGGCGACCCCACTCCGCCATTCGTGAGCGTGCTGGGTGGGTCGAAGGTGAGTGACAAGTTGCCGCTCATCGAGAATCTGCTCGATACCTCCGACCGGATCCTCATCGGTGGGGCCATGTGCTTCACATTTCTGAAGGCGCTCGGCGACCCGGTGGGAACCTCGCTGCACGAGGACGAGGCGGCGCAGCAACTGGCGCTGCGCCTGCTCGACCGCGCCGGCAAGGTGAACTGCACGCTCCAGTTGCCCACCGACATCCTTGTGGCCGACCGCTTCAGCGCCGATGCCCACCTGCAGGTGGTGCCGAGCGATGCCATCCCTGATGGGTGGATGGGCGTGGACATCGGTCCGCGTACCTCGGCTGCCTACCGCGACGTGATCGCCACCGCGGGCACCGTGTTCTGGAACGGACCCATGGGCGCGTTTGAGATCCCACCCTTCGCTGATGGCACCCGTGCGGTGGCCGAGGCCATGGCATCGTCGCCCGCCGTCACGGTGGCCGGGGGCGGCGACTCCGGTGCTGCGGTCAGCGAGATGGGTCTCGCCGACCGGTTCACCTGGGTCTCCACGGGGGGTGGTGCCGCGCTTGAGATGCTCGAGGGTGCCGTCCTGCCCGGCGTCGCAGCGCTCCCGGTCGCATGAGCAGCGCACGCCGTCCGCTCGTTGCGGGCAACTGGAAGATGCACAAGACCGGTCCCGAGGCGCGTGAGTTCTGTGTGTCCCTCGCAGCGCTGGTGAGTGACGTTGCCACCGTGGATGTGGCCGTATGCCCGCCGTACACCGCGCTTGAGGCATCGGCCAGTGCGCTCGCCGGATCGCCCATCGCGGTCTACGCCCAGAACGTTCACGAGAATGAGAAGGGTGCCCATACCGGCGACATCAGCTCGGCGATGATCCTCGCGACCGGTGCCGACGGGGCCCTGATCGGGCACTCCGAGCGCCGGGCGGAGGGGGACACCGACGCCCAGATCGCCCTGCGGGTGCGCAACGCCATTGATGCGGGCCTGATGGTGGTGCTGTGCTGCGGTGAGTCGCTCAGCACCCGGCAGGCGGGGGAGACCGAGGCGTGGCTCACCCGCCAGATCAGGTCGGCGCTCGAGCACGCGCAGGCTGGTGACATCGCCCATCTGGTTATTGCCTACGAGCCGATCTGGGCCATCGGCACCGGCGAGACCGCCTCACCCGAACAGGCCCAGGAGGCCTGCGCGATCGTACGCCGGGTGGCATCCGAGACGATCGACGGCGAGGCCCTGCGTGTGCTGTACGGCGGCAGCGTGTCGGCGGCCAACGCGGCGGAACTGATGTCACAGCCCGACGTTGATGGGGCGCTGGTGGGCGGTGCCAGTCTGGAGCCGGGGCCGTTCGCCGCCATCGTGGCGGCCGCCGGATGACCGGGCCGCTCGTACTCGTCGTCATCGACGGGTTCGGCATCGCCCCGGCGGGGCCCGGAAATGCCGTCACGCTTGCCCGCACGCCCGCCCTTGATGCGCTTGCGGCAGAGGGGTCGGCCACCACCCTGGTGGCATCCGGGCTGCCTGTGGGCCTGCCCGATGGCCAGATGGGGAACAGCGAGGTGGGGCACCTGAACCTGGGTGCCGGTCGTCGTGTGCCACAGATGCTGGTACGCGTGGATGAGGCCGTGTCCGCTCCCGGCGGGCTCGGCGCGGTGCCGGCACTGGCTGCCGCAATGGACCGGGCATCGGGTGCCACTCTGCACCTCGTGGGGCTGGTGGGCGACGGCGGTGTGCACGCAAGCCAGCGGCACCTCGTTGCATTGGTCGCGGCGGCCCGTGAGCGCGGTGTGGAGCACGTGGTGGTGCACGCAATCACCGACGGGCGCGACTCGCGTCCTGACTCCGCGCTGCCCGCAATACGGGCACTGGAGGCCGAGGGTGTGGTGGTGGGTACCGTGATCGGCCGTTACTGGGCCATGGATCGCGATCACCGCTGGGACCGCATCGGGCGGGCGTACAACGCCATGGTGCACGGGCGCGGGGAGGGCGCGGCGTCGGCATCCGATGCGGTTCAGCGCTCGTACGACGCCGGCGTCACCGACGAGTTCATTGAGCCCTGGGTTATCGGCGACCCCGCTGCTGGCCGCATCCGCCCCGGCGACCCCGTGGTGGTGTGGAACTTCCGGCCGGATCGCGCCCGCCAGATCACCCAGGCGTTGGGCGACCCGCAATTTGATGGGTTCGACCGTGGGGGAATGGGGGCCTTTGACGACATCACCACCATGACCCGCCTGCGCGCCGAGTGGAACTACCCGGTGGCGTTTGAGTCGGAGAATGTGCGCCAGGGCATGGCCGAGTCGATGAGCATGGCCGGCCGGCCCCAGCTTCACGTGGCCGAGACCGAGAAGTACGCGCACGTGACCTACTTTTTCAACGGCGGACGCGAGGCCCCGTTTGAGGGTGAGGACCGCGTGCTGGTGCAGTCGCCGCAGCACGTGGCCACGTACGACGAGGCACCCGAGATGAACGCCGCCGGAGTTCGCGACGCCGTGGTGCACGGAGTGATGGCGGGGACGCACGAGTTTCTCGTGGTCAACTTCGCCAATGCCGACATGGTGGGCCACACCGGCGTCGTGCCGGCCGCCGTACAGGGCATTGAGGCCGTGGACCGCTGCATGGCTGACATCCGCGCCGCGGTGGCCGCACGCAATGGCCTGCTCATCGTCACCGCCGATCACGGCAACTCCGAATCGATGATCGAACCAGATGGCAGCGTCAATACTGCGCACACCACCAACCCGGTGCCGCTCTGGATCGATCGACCCGGGCTGCCCTTGCGCCCCGGGTGCCTGGGTGACGTGTCGCCCACCGCGTGCGCGCTGATGGGGTGGGATGTCCCCACATCCATGACGGGCGCCGTACTGCTGGATGGGCTGGCGTAGAATGGCGCGCATATGAGTAAACGCGCACAGGAATGGCTTCCGGATCCCGCGGGCCTTCATCAGCTTCGCTGGTGGGACGGCACTGACTGGACCGAGCACGTAAGTGACAACGGCACTCAGGGCATTGACCCGATGGAGAGCACCTCCACGCCACCACCACCCAGTGCAGGTGCCCGTCGGTCGGGCCGCGCCACAGCCGCGCTGGTGCTCGGCATTGTGGGCGTTCTGGTGTTCCCGGTGGTGTGTTCGACGCTCGCAATCATCTTCGGTGCCCTCGCCCTGCGCGACATGGGGACCGACGAGAACGTGCGCGGACGGCCCATGGCATGGTGGGGGCTCGGACTCGGTATCGCGGGTCTGCTCATCGGTATCGCCCTCATCGCGTACCGGTTCGCCTAGTGGCCCCGGTCGGTGCGCGGGTGAACGTGAAGGCCGACGCCCCGGACGGGTATCGCGCACTGGCGGGGCTCACCCGTGCAGGGCACCCCGATCATGTGCTGTCAGAGATCATCAAGGTGCGCGCATCGCTCGTGAATGGCTGTGAGTACTGCGTTGCGCTGCACTCGGGTGCCGCGCGTACGGCTGGCGTGAGCGAGGATCAGCTCGCGGCGCTCGCCGATTGGCGCGAGTCATCCCTCTTTGACGACCGTGCGACCGCGGCTCTCGGTCTGACCGACTTGCTCACCCGGACCGAGTCTCTGGCCGGATGCCGTGACGTGGCGGTCGGGCCCACATGGAGCGCGGCACAGGCGGCGTTCCCGGATGCCGAGTTGGCGCAGGTGGTGGTGACCATCACGGCGATCAACGCGTGGAACCGCGTGATGATCGCCAGCGGCATTACGTTCGAGGGCTGATCCGCACCCGGGTTGTGATGACCCCGGCGTCGTCCTCGACGGCGATCACCTCATGCCCCTGGTCGTGGCACCAGGCGGGGATATCCACCTTCACAAGCGGGTCGTCGGCGAGCACCACGATGATGTCCCCCCTGGCGGCGTGTACCGCAGCCCGGCGAAGCAGCGAGACGGGCACCGGGCACCAGGTCCCCAGCGCGTCGATGGTGCGCAGGGCCCCGCTCACTGCCCCTCGGGGGCCATGGCGCGCAGCGCCGTCACCGACTCGGTAAACGCCACGATGGCCGCCCCGAGATCATCGGCGGTGGTGCTCGGACCGGCGGTGAGCAGCACGGCTCCCCGCGCCACGTCGTCGTCTGCACCCATGGCCTCGAGGACGGGTGACGATTTGCCGGCACCGAAGGTGCATGCCGAGCCCGGGGCCACGGCGACCCCCCGCGTGGCCATTGCGAGCGCCAGGGCCTCTCCCTCCACCCCGCGGGCCGAGACCTGCACGTGTCCGGGCAGCCGGATGCCCGGGGCCGGACCATTCAGCACCACCCGGGGGACCGCCAGAAGGCCCTCCGCCAGTTCGGCGGCGCGTGCACGCATCATCTCGGCGCGTGCGGGCATGGCCGCCATGGCCTCGCCCACGGCCTGCGCAAGCGCGGCGATGGCCGGCACATCGTGCGCCCCGCCCCGTTTGCCGTGCTCCTCGAGGCCCCCCTCAATCAGTGGGTGCAGCACGATGCCGGGTCGCACCAGCAGGGCACCGACCCAGGCGGGGCCGCCGAGGGATCGTCCACCGATCACCACCACGTCGGCGCCGTGACCATCGGTGACCGGCAGCAGGCCAGCGGTCTCCTCGGCATCGAGCACGATTACTGCGTCTGGCGCAGCGACCCGGGCCGCGGCCACGAGCGCGGTGGCGTCCCGTACACAACCCACCTCGGCCTGCCCATGAGTGACCACCACCAGGTCGGCACCGCTCGCCGCGTCAGCGATCGCCCGGGGCAGCACATCGCCCACCGCATCGACGTCGGCCAGCCGGAGCGCACCGGCATGGCGTGTGAGCGACCGCGCAGCGGCAAGTGTGGAGGCGTGGGCAAGGCGATCGGCGGCAATCACCGGGGCGGCGGTGCCACGGGCTGCGAGCATGCCCTTCATTGCCAGGTTGCGGGCCTCGGTCGCACCCGAGGTGAGGATGACCGACTCCGCCGGCCACCCGACGAGCGCCGCGACAGCCACGTGGGCGTCGTCGACGACCTGCGCGGGCCCGCGGGCGTGGTCGTGCAGGGCCATCGGACTTCCGGGCTCGTCAATCCACCGGGCCATGGCCTCGCGCACGCCAGCCGACAGCGGCCATCCGGACGCATGGTCGAGGTAGGCGCTCACCGGCCCTCTGTCAGGCGCGATCCGAGTTCCACAGGGAGGCCCGCGGCCTGAATGGCGTTCTGCGCGCCGGGGACGTCGTAGGGCGTTCGGCGGAATGTGAGCGTGCAGGCATCGGGGTCGAACACCGCCCACGATGCACGCGGGTCGAGATCGCGCGGCTGCCCGACCGATCCGGGATTGATGAGCCAGCGCCCGCGCTCGATCGAGATTGTCTCCTCGCCGCGCACGAGGCCGCCATCCAGCCGTCCGTTATCGCCCAGGCACCACGCGCCGGCCAGGTGGGTGTGGCCCACCATCATCACGCGGGCGGGGTGGGCATCCATTGCCGCGCGTACGCCGTCGCCGTCGAGCACGTACTCCCATACCGGGTCGCGCGGGGATGCATGGAAGAGCGCCACGTCCCCGTCGGTGTCGAGCGGCTCAAGGCCCGCAAGGCGATCGAGCGCATTGCGGTCGAGCTGGGTACGGGTCCATTCGATGGCGGTACGGGCCCATGGCGAGAACACATTTACCGGGACCCGCCCGGCCGCCGCCAGATCGTGGTTGCCCGCGAGGCAGCGCTCTGACACGTGCACGCAGGCACGCAGGCACTCGTTGGGGTGCGCGCCGTAGCCGACCATGTCACCGAGGCACCAGGTGCGGGTGACGCCGGCCTGACGCTGCGCACGGCGCACGGCTTCGAGCGCGTGCCGGTTACCGTGCACGTCGCTGATGATGGCAATGCGGCCACCAATGTCGGGAGTCGCCGAGTCGGTCACGCGGCACCTACGATATCCCTGTGAGCCGCCTCATCCAGTTTGTCGTCGTCGGGCGACTCCGCGCCCCCCTCGATGCCGCCGGCCAGGAGTTTGAGAAGCGCATCGCCCGGATGGCCGATCTCAAGGTCGATGAGGTGTCCGCCGAGGCCGTGCAACACGGCGATTCCCAGGTGTTCCGCAAGGAGGGGGAGCGCATGCGGGCCCGCATCGCTCAGGGGTCGTACGTGGTGGCCCTGGACGTGCGCGGCAAGGCTCCGGCCAGCAGCGAGGCGCTGGCGGCATGGATGGGGCGCCGGTTGGAGGATGTGAAGCCCACGACATTTCTCATCGGTGGGGCCATCGGCCTCGACCCGACGCTCTGCACCGAGGCCCATGAGCGCATGTCACTGGGGCCGCTGACACTCCCGCACCAGTTGGCGCGCGTGGTGCTGGCCGAGCAGGTGTACCGCGCGCTCGCCGATCTCGCGGGGCATCCCTACCCGCGGGCGGGCGGGGGCCGCTAGCATCGCGCGCCGTGCCTACCGATAGCCCAATCACACCGCTCTCACAGGCGCTGGCCCGCGAGGCATCGGTGGTGGCCGGTGGCGCGCCCGCCAGCGCCAGCCTTGATCCTCCCCGCGACGCCGGCTTCGGGGATCTTGCGACCAACGTGGCAATGACCCTCGCGAAGGCCACCCGGCGCAGCCCACGCGATATCGCCGACGAGCTTGTGGGGCGCATTACGGCCGATCCCGAACTGGGGGCCCTCGTGGAATCGGCCGAGGTCGCCGGGCCGGGATTCATCAACCTCACCCTGAGCCCGAGGTGGTTCGCCGGCGCCGCGCGCGCGATCGTCGCGGCGGGGGATGCCTACGGCCGGGGCCAGGCAAGTCCGGCCGAGCGCATCCTCATCGAGTTCGTGTCGGCCAACCCCACCGGGCCGCCCCACGTGGGCCATGCCCGTCAGGCCGCGTACGGCGACGGTGTTGCGCGCATTCTCGAATATGCCGGCCACGATGTGACCCGCGAGTTCTACGTGAATGACTTCGGCCGCCAGATGGAACTCTTCGGCGCGTCGGTGGCGGCCCGATATGGCGCGCTGTTCGGCCTGGATACGGCGGTGCCCGAGGACGGCTATCAGGGCGACTACATCGGCGTGCTGGCCCAGGCGTTGCAGGGGGAGGTCGGGGATACCTATGCCGGTCGGGTTGATCCGCCCGATGCCGAGGCCCTCTCGTTCTTCTCGCACCGCGGCCACGAGCTGATGCTTGCCGCCATGCGCACCGAACTCGACCGCTTCCGTGTGCGGTTCGACTCGTTCTTCAGCGAGACCACCCTGCACGAGGGGGGCGCGGTGCAGCGCGGGCTCGACGCGCTCATCGCGTCGGGCGATGCCTACGAGCACGAGGGCGCCCTGTGGTTTCGCACCACCACGTACGGCGACGAGAAAGATCGTGTGCTGCGCCGGTCGGACGGGTCAACCACGTACCTCGCGGCCGACGTGGCGTACCACCTCGAAAAGGCCGGCCGCGGAGACGACCGCCTGCTCGACGTGCTTGGCGCCGATCATCACGGGTACATCCCACGGTTGCGGGCGGTCATTGCATCGGGCGGGTTCGACCCCGACATGCTCGAGGTGCCCATCGTGCAGTTGGTATCGCTCACCGAGGGTGGCGAGTCGAAGAAGATGAGCAAGCGCGCCGGCACCCTTGTGACGCTGGGCGAGCTGCTGGACGACATCGGTGTGGATGCAGCCCGATTCTTCCTGGTGCAGCGCAGCCACGAGACCGCGTTCGACCTCGATCTGGACGTCGCCCGCACCCAGAGCAATGAGAACCCCGTCTTCTACGTGCAGTACGCCCACGCGCGCATTGCCGGCATCCTTGCCCAGGATCCAGTGGCACCGGCTGATGCCGGGCCGCCGGCGGAACTCGACCCGTCGGAGCGCGCACTGCTCCTCACCCTGTGCGGCTGGCCCGATGCCGTGGCCGAGGCCGAGGCGCGCCGCTCACCCCATCGTGTGGCTGCGTACCTCACGGACCTGGCCCGCGACTTCCACGCCTTCTATCACCGGTGCCGGGTGGTGGGGGAGGCCCCCGAGATCGTGGCCTTCCGGCTCGACCTGCTGCGCGCCACGCGCACGGTTATCGCCATGGGCCTCGACCTCATCGGCGTGGAGGCCCCTGATCGGATGTAGGTCGGTACTGTCCCGCGCAGTGAATATCCCTCGTTTCCGGCATGTCGTCTTTGCTGTCGCCCTCATCCCGTCCGTCGCCCTTCCGGTGATGGCTCAGGCGTCCACGCACCGTTGCGAGCGGGTCTTCGCCGTGACGCATCTCGAACTCACCACTGGTGCCGGTGATGTCGCGCCCGCTGGCCCCAGCATTGGCGACACCCATTCGTTTCGTGGGTCCGTCTACCGCCCAGGCACCCTGCATGCGACGGGGAGCATCGCGGGAGTCGGAACGACCGCAGCCATCGACGACCCGAGCCCCGGACGCGAGACCCGCGCGGTGCAGTTGGTGTTTGCGCTTCCCAACCTGGCGAGCCAGATCACGGTCGGCGGATTTGCGGTGTACCCGATGACCTCCTCAACCCTTGCGCGAAACTCCGTGACCGTGCGCCCCATCACCGGAGGCACGGGGCGCTTCACCGGGGCGCGCGGGTATCTGCGCACGTCCCACTTTGCCCAGGGGTACTTCCGCCAGGAATTCCACTTGGTACGGTCCTGCCAGCAGTAGATGGTGCGCTACCCTTGCGACGACTCGCGGGTGTAGCTCAGTTGGTAGAGCATCAGCTTCCCAAGCTGGGGGTCGCCGGTTCGAGCCCGGTCGCCCGCTTGCATCCCCATTCACCCTCGCTCAGGAGCCCATATGCCCCCCTCTCGACTTGTCCGCCACCGTCGCCTTCTGCGCTTCGTACCTGTGCTGGCTGCGGCCCCGTTGCTGCTCGTGACCGTGCCCCTCGCGGCCGCCTCATTCCAGAACGGCGGTGGCACATGCGACTACCAGGGCACTGCAGTGCAGTGCGACTACACGACGGTGGGCGCCGATACGTTCACAGTGCCGACGCCAATTGAACTCCTTGACGTTGTGGCCATCGGCGGTGGGGGTGGCAATGGGGCCCAAGGTGGCCCCGGGGGCGCGGGCGCGCGGGTGACGACCACCGGGCTTCAGGTCGCAGGCGGCGCCACACTCGCACTCGTTGTCGGCGGTGTTGGCGGGAATGGTTGGTACATGGGTTGGTCAGGGAGCGGCGGCGGCAGCACGAATGTGCAGGCGACGTCGCCCGACCGGATCATTGCCGGCGGCGGGGGCGGCGGCCCCAACTCCGGAGCCGGCGGAGGCAGCGGGGGGAGCGCCGGTCGGCACCCGACCGGCGCAGGCGGCGCGGGAACCACCGGGGTCTGGTGGCTCTGCGCTGGGACCGGTGGCGCGGCAGGGAACGGGGGGTTCTGCGGCACCGCCGGGACCGGTGATGGCGGAGATGGAAATGGTGGTGCGGGTGGGGAGATGCCACTCAACCCCCCCTCTGATGTGGTTCCCGGTGGCGCTGGCATTGGGCTGGGCACGGGATCCGCTGGACTGTTCTTCACCGGGTGGTACACGGGCGGCGGCGGAGGCGGCGGATATGGCGGTGGCGGTGGTGGTATGGGCGCGGGTGGCGGTGGCGCTGGCGGCTCCATCGGCCCCCCCGGGGTCGTACCGGTCTCCCTCACGATCGGTCCGAACACCGTGTACGAGACGGCCACCTACTCAGGCTCGCGCACTGGCTCAGCACGGATCACCTACGAACGGGTGCCGCAGGTTGTGGCAATCACCTCGACCGCCGTGCCCGCCGTCGGCGGCACGTATGACGTCATCACCGTGGGTGGCGGGTCAGGGAACCCGGTGGTCGTCGCGACCGATCCGGAGTCGCCCAGCGGGTGCACCGTCGTTGGGACCACGGTGACCTTCATCCACGGGGGCGCATGCACCGTGACCGCAACACAGGCCGGCGACACCGCGTACCTGGCCGCGTCGGCGGTCACGCAGGTCACTCAGGTGCCGAAGATCGCGCAGTCGGTCGCCTTCACCACCACGGCGCCAGCCGACGCGACGGTGGCAGTGGGCTCCTACACCCCGGCCGCCGTCGGTGGGGCATCGGGCAGCCCTGTGACCATGGCCATATCGCCGCAGTCCGCAACCACCTGTGCGATGACGAATGGCGTCGTCACCTTCACGGAGGCCGGCACCTGCTCCGTGATAGCCGAGCAGGCAGGGACATCAGATTACGAGGCCGCCACTCAGGCCACGCAGTCCTTCGCTGTGGTGGCCGCATCCGTGCCTGCAACGACTGCGTTGGTCATCCCGCCGTCGGGAACGACCGCGAGAGCGAATGGCATCGTCACAACCTTCAACGCACCGGGCCCGGGGCATGTCAGTCAGTCCGGGTTTGCCGGGGCGATGGCGACATCACGCACTGAGATGGCCCGCCATCAGGTGTGCAAGGGGTCAGTCCAGGTGCGCGCCGCCGGACGAGTGAGGGTGCGCTGCGCATTTACCGCCGCAGGGCGGGCCGCGATCAGGAAGGGCGCGCTCCGGGTTCGGGTGGTCACCACGTTCACTCCTGCCAGTGGCGGCGCGGCACTCGTCGCGCCTCGCGTCGTCCGGGTGCCGCGCGCCCATGTTGTCGCGGTTACTGGATAGGCACCCCGGCCCCCGCCAGCGCGGCGCCCAACGGGCGGTATGGCAGCCGCGGGGCGGGGCACCTGCAATCGAGGCCGGTGCGAGCCCGGTCGCCCGCCATATCTGGGTCGTCGCTTGTCGACGAAATGAAATGCCCGCGTGCAGGTGCCGTTCGGGGTGCGCGCGATGGTGACCTCGCCCCGTGCTCCCACGTACGCCTGTGGTGCGCCCAGGACGGCCCGAACCACCGGTTGGCCGAAGCGTATGAGCCGGACCCCCGTGGGGTAGGGGCTTGTCCCCTGCGCCACGATCTGGCCGTCAGGGATCTCAAAAGTTCAGTTCCGTCCTACGGACCACCCATGTGCGTTTCGGCGGCTACGCGGATGGCTGCACCACCAGACTCTGCTCGCCGAACACCGTGCCAAAGGGGTGCCGTCCTTGGCCAACTCGGCATCCAGCACGGTGGTGTCGGCCGTGCTCAGCCGCGGAGCGGCGGGACCGCGACGATGAGCGACTTCACGACGCCCTCGCCAAAGCGCACGGTGAGGCGTGCGCCATTGCGCGCCTTCACCAAGGTGCGTGAGCCGGTGCCCTTGCCGGCCTTCACGCGGTAGAGGGCCTTGATCCTCTTCACCGGGTCGCCGGGGGACAGGCCCTTGTCGGTCTTCCAGATGGGATTACTGAGCACGGCGGCGCGCACGTGGGCGTCCCCCCCGCAGGTGCCCGACGACGATCCCTGAAATGCCATGACCGCGCCGAGCGAGGACCACGTGACGTGGCACGATCCGTAGGCGGCCCGCTGCAGGCCGTTGCCGCCGAATGCGGTGCCCGCAGATGAGAGCGTGCCGCTCTTGGCGCGCAGGCCGCCGAGCCGTACGCCGCCGGTGCGGCTGACCATCACGGTGAGCGGGCCTGTGGGGGCTGCGGCCACAACCGGCGCCGGGGTTCCCATCGTGAGGTTGATGGGCGTGAGCCCGTTGAACACCAGCATGGTGTTGTACAGCTTGAGCACGTTCACGGCGTAGTCGGTGCCGGTGGCCCAGTTGCCGTCGCCCATCGCCTCCCAGGTGGGGGACTTGCCGTACGGCTTCACGTACGAGAAGCGGCTGTCGGTGAGTTGCCGTGCAACGCGCAGCGGGTCTGCGGCCGGGTCGCCGTATGCCCAGAGATGCTGAATCTGTGCACGCACGCCTGCGGTCGGCGACGGGTATTGGTTGCCCGAGCTGCAGGTATCGCAGGCGCCAAGGCCCGAGAAGTTGTTGTCGGTCGCCTTCACCATGCTGCCCTTGTAGGCGAACCAGCCGGTCTCGAGTACCGACTGGGCGAAGGCGATGTCGCCGCGCACGTTCTGGGCGTTCCCCTCATCCACGAAGATATTGGCGAGGTCGAGAATTGGCGTGACGATGGTGGGGGTGACGCTCTGCTTGGCGAACCACGCGGCGATTTGCGCTCCCGTGAGGCGCGACTGGCCCACCAGCGGCGTGACCGAAGTGAGTCTGGGTGCGGCCGGGGTGGTGGGGGTGCTCGTGGTCGGTGTGCTGGTTGTGGGGGCGGTGGACCCGCCCGGCGGCGCCGGTGCCTGGATCTGCGCCATCGCTCCCGCCGGGATGGCGAGCAAAAGGGCAGCGGTAATGGTGAGTTGAGTGCGCACGATGGGCGATGGTAGGCGAGTCGGGCGTCCGGCCCGACCGCGATCACCGGATCTTTACGACCTGGGCGCCGTGCGCCCTGCCGCGGGTTCCCCGAGACCACGGCACCGCTAACCTCAATCCGTGCAGGTAATTCCCCTCTCCACCGGAGCAGATCTTCGCGCCCTTCGTCCGGACTCCGACACGGTGGTGCTGTGCGTCAACGGGGGCACCGGTCGTATCGTGCCGGGCACATGGAGCCCCACGCTCGAGTGGCTGGTTGATCGGCTGGCCCCGCGGTTCCCGGACGCCGGGTTCGCGCAGGTGCGCTACCGGGTGAAGTCGTGGAAGCGACTGCCCGAGTGCATTGCCGATGGCCATGCGGCCCTTGATTGGCTCACCGTTCCCCGCCGCGTGATCATGCTGGGCTTCTCGATGGGCGGCGCGGTGTCGGTGGGCTGCGCCGACGATCCCCGGGTGCGCGACATCATCGGCCTCGCGCCGTGGTTTCCTGAGGAGTTGCCCCTGCCCGATCTCAAAGGTGACCGGGTGCAGATCATTCACGGCAGCATTGATGGATGGATCCCGGGCGTGCCCGGAGTGCGCCCATCGCACTCGCGTGACGCAATCAGTCGGCTGCATGGCGCGGGTGCCGAAGTGTCATACCGCCGCATCCGTGGGGCGGTACATGGGCTGGCCGTACGTCCACGTGGCCGGCTGGTCACGCTGCCCCGGGCCGGTGCATGGGAGACGGCCGTCGAACACGCGCTGCGGGGCGCGGGGGCGGGCGGCGACCAGCGCTAGGGCGCTACAGCCCGCCGGATCTCCTGGCGCTTCGCGGTGGGCACCTTGACGTCCCACACCAGTCCCACCCGCTCCATGCCGCGAATGATCATCCACGACACATCGACCTGACGCCAGGTCAGGCCGTGGCGGGCCGATCCGGGGAATGCGTGGTGGTTGTTGTGCCACGCCTCGCCGAATACCGGCAGTGCCAGCGGCCAGAAGTTGCGGCTTTCGTCACCGGTGGGGAAGTCGCGCCTGCCGAACATGTGGCAGATGGAGTTGACCGACCATGTGAGGTGGTCGAACACGAACACCCGCAGCAGTCCGGCCCACACAAAGCACTCAAAGCCCAGCGCAAGGCTGCCCCCACCCACCAGATAGCCCACGGCGAACGGGATGGCCAGCGACAGCGCCAGCCACACCATGTAGAGGCGGTCGATCCACCGGATGAGGGGGTCCCCGTACAGGTCTCGGCCGTAGCGCTCGCCGCGCTCGAGCCCCTTGGTGGTGAGCAACCACCCCACCTGGGCATGCCACAGGCCCTTCAGCACACCCCTCCAGCCACCGCCATAGCCGTGGTGCGGGGAGTGGGGGTCGCCCTCCTTGTCGGACAGCACATGGTGCTTGCGGTGGTCGGTGACCCACTGGGTGACCGGGCCCTGCAGGGCCATCGACCCGAGGATCGCCCACAGCGCCGTGAGCGTGCGGGTGGTCTTAAACGCGCGGTGCGAGAACAGGCGGTGGAACCCAATGGTGATCCCCAGCCCGCACACCAGATAGAGCACGGCAAAGGTGATGAGGTCGACCGGTCGCACTGCGACACCCCACAGCAGTCCGGTGATCGACAGCAGTGCGAGCGGTGGCACGACGATGGCGATGAGCGTGATGATGCGCGCAGACAGAAGGGGTGTGTCACGCACGGTTCCAACCAGGGGGGCTCTTGGTTCCCGTGGGCCGACTGTCGTCATCGGTGGGCAGGGTAGCGCGACCGTTCCCACGCGTCGGCAGTACGGGGGGCGTCATGATGGGGCCGTGCGCATTGCAGTGATCGGAAGCGGAATCGGTGGCCTCGGGGCGGCGTGGCTGCTGTCGCGTACCCACGAGGTCGATGTGTTTGAGCGCGACTCACGCATTGGCGGCCACAGCCACACCACGCGTGTGATCGGGCCCGACGGCGAGCGTCTCGCGCTCGACTCGGGGTTCATCGTGCACAACGAGGTCACCTACCCACTGCTGGTGCGAATGCTGCGCGAGCTGGGGGTGGCCACCCAGCCCTCGCGCATGGGATTCTCGGTGGCCTGTGAGGCCTGCGACCTGGAGTTCTCGGGAGTGCGCCTGTGGACGCAGCCCGGGGCATTCATACGTCCCGCATTTCTGCGGATGATTCCCGATGCTGTGCGGTTTCAGCGCACGGGCGACCGCGCGCTGCTGCCCCGGTATGCAGGCCTCACCCTGCGCGAGTTCGCGCGCGCAGAGGGTTACTCACAGCGATTCATCGACCACTATCTGGTGCCCCTCACCTCGGCCATCTGGTCGGCGGGGCAGGAGGACTCCCGCGACTTCCCGGCCGCCTACGCCGTCGGGTTCTGGCGCAACCACGGAATCCTGGGGTTCCGCCGCCTTGAGTGGCGCACCATCACCGGGGGCAGTGACACCTACGTGCGTGCCATCACGGCGGGGCTCGGGGAGCGCGTGCATGCCGGCCTCGGGGTGACTGAGGTGCGCCGTGATGCCGACGGCGTGGACCTGCGCACGGATGACGGAAACGTACGCAGGTTCGATCACGTGGTGATGGCTGCCCACGCGAACCAGTCACTCGCCATGCTGGCTGACCCAAGTGACGATGAGCGTCGAACTCTCTCGGCCTTTCGCGCGACCACGAGCGACGTGAGCCTGCATGCCGATGCCACGTTGCTGCCAAAGAGGCGCCGGGCACGCGCGGCGTGGAACCATCACGTGGATGACTGCCACGCCCCGTACGCCGCACCGGCCATGACCTACTCACTCAACCGGCTGCAGGATCTGAGCTCGCGCACCGAGTGGTGCGTGTCGCTCAACCGCGATGATGAGGTTGACCCCGCACGCCTGGTCATGCGTACGCGCTACGCACATCCGGTGCACGACTTCACCGCACTCGAGGCGCAGAACGACATGCAGGCCATTCAGGGGGTGCGCCGCACGTGGTTCAGCGGCGCGTGGATGGGCAATGGGTTCCATGAGGACGGCATGCGCGCTGCGGTGGGTGTGGCGAAGGGCCTCGGGGTGGACTGGTGAGGTCGGCCATCTACACCGGCACGCTCGTTCACGCACGTCGCACGCCGGCCGAGCACGTGTTTCGCTATCCGGTGTGCATGTACGCCATCGACGTGGATGAGATCGTCGAGCTCAACCAGAGCCTGAGGCTGTTCTCGTACAACAGGGCGGGCATCCTCAGCCTGCGTGACGGCGACCACATGGGCGACCCCGCGCGACCGGTGGGCGAGAACGTGCGCGAGTACCTGACCAGCCGCGGTGTGGATGTGGATGGCGTGCGCATCACCATGATCACCAACCTGCGCACCGCCGGGTATGTGTTCAACCCCGTCACGTACTTCTACGTGTACGCCCCCGACGGAGCGCTGCGATGCATCCTGGCCGAGGTGAGCAACACCTTCGGCGAGCGCATGCCGTATCTGCTCACCGACGCCGAGCGCATCGAGCCGCTCGCGGACGAGGACGCATTCCGGCACGACAAGCGCATGCACGTATCGCCGTTCTTCCCGCTCGACCAGGAATACATATTCCGGATGGGTGAGATGGGGGAGACCCTGGACATCCGCATGGACGTGATGCAGGGCGATGAGCGGCCATTCTGGGCGCACCTCACCGGCACGCGTCACGCATTCACCGATCGCGAGCTCGGCCGTGCGCTGCTGCGCTATCCGCTCATGTCGCAGCAGGTCATCTCACTCATTCACCTCGAGGCCCTCAAGCTCTGGAGAAAGCGCGTGCCGTTTTTCAAGAAGCCCAAGTTCGTGCCGTCCGAGGGATCGGTGGCCGAGACAGACGGGCCCACGCCGGGTGGCCGGGGGCTCAGGCCGATTCCCGAGGCAAAGCGCAGCCCGATAACGCCGGTGGTGAAGGCTCTGGCGCTTCGCGGCCTGCAAAGGCCCGTGGGTGGAAGCATCGAGGTGCAGATGCCCGATGGCGTTGTGCACCGCCTGGGATCCGGTGGCCCGCGGCACGCCCGCATCACCGTCACCGGCAAGGACTTCTTCCGGCGCATCGCACGGCGGGGCCGTGTGGGCTTCGGCGAGGCATATCAGGCCGGTGACTGGCGGGCGGAGGGCGATGATCTGGTGGCGTTCCTCGAGATCCTCGCGCTCACCGCCGAGGATGTGCGCCGCCGGCCACCCGCGTCGCTGGTGCCCGCGGCGATCGGACGCCGCCCGCGACTTCCCAACCCGGCCGATCTGGTGCGTGCCCGCAGGGACGTGCGGTACCACTACGACTTGGGGAATGACCTCTACCGCACGTTCCTCGATCCCTCCATGACCTACTCGTGCGCCTACTTCGAGCACGAGGGGCAGTCGCTCAAGGACGCCCAGCAGGCGAAGTACCGGCGACTGTGCGAGAAGCTCCGCATCGGGCCCGACAACCATGTGCTGGAGGTCGGCTGCGGGTGGGGCGGGTTCGCCATCCACGCCGCGACCGAGCGCGGCTGCCGGGTGACCGGCATCACGCTGTCGGTTGAGCAGGCGGAGGAGGCCAGGGCACGAGTGGCTGCCCTGGGGCTTGAGGACCGCGTGGATATCGTCATCCGCGACTACCGCGAGATGACCGGCACGTACGACCGCATCGTCTCGATCGAGATGATCGAGGCGGTCGGGTACGACTCGCTCCCAACCTACTTCCAGCACCTCGATCGCCTGCTCGCGCCAGGCGGGGTGATCGGCATCCAGGCGATCACGGTTCCCGATCAGCGCCTGGAGCGCTACCGCCGTGGCACCGACTGGATCCGCGAGTACATCTTCCCGGGCGCCTTTTGCCCGCCGCTGGCCTCGATGGTGGATGCAATGCGCAAGCACACCGAACTGCAGGTGGAGGGCATCGAGAACATCGGCATCCACTACGCCGAGACGCTGCGGATGTGGCGTGAGCGGTTCATGGCCGACCCGGATGCCGTGCGTGCCCTCGGATTCACCGAGGAGTTCATCCGCACGTGGGAGTTCTACTTCGCGTTCTGCGAGGCGGGCTTTCGCACCCGGGCGCTCGGTGACCTGCAGATGGTCATCTCGCGGGCGTACAACGGCGCGCTCCCCCGGTTTCCGGAGGAGCGCCTCTCGCTGTAGCGGCAGCTACTTGGCTGTGGGGTCCTCACCACGGTCGGCGAAGTCGAGCGATGCCGAGTTGATGCAGTACCGCATGCCGTCGGGGCCGGGTCCGTCCGGGAACACGTGGCCGAGATGCGCATCGCATGTGGCACACCGCACCTCGACGCGCTTCATGAACAGCGAGTTGTCCTCGTGCTCGATGATGGCGTCCGGGCTGACGGGGCCGATGTAGCTGGGCCACCCGCTGCCCGACTCGAACTTGTGCTTCGAATCGAAGAGGGGGGCATCGCAACACATGCAGCGGTACACGCCGTCATCGTGGTGATCCCAGAAGATCCCCGTAAAGGGCGCCTCGGTGCCGGCCTCGCGCGTCACGTGGTACTGCATGTCGCTCAGCTTGTCGCGGTACTGCGCGTCGTCTGGTGTCTCGCTGTGTGCCAACGTCGTCCTCCGGATGTTGTCGTGGAGTGCGCGCTCAGGATACGACGAAAACGCCCGGACCCGGCCTCGCGGCGGTCTCCGGCGCCACTCGCACGAGGGCCGTGCGTCAGGGCATATGGGGCCCCGTGTCACGCCGTACTTCCGGCAGGCGCTGATACCCTCGTAAGTCGACTATGAGGTCCCGTTCCCGCTTCACAATCGCGCTCATCCTCGCGGCCGCCCTCGGCGGTTGGCTCATCTGGACGAGCATCGGCGGAAGTCTTGAGACGTATACGAGCCCGTCGGGACTCGTCAAGAGCGATGGCACCACCTACCGGCTGAACGGCAAGGTCAATGCCGGGGCCCCGAAGGACGCCGCTGAGCGGGCGCAGTCGGCCGCAGGCCTGCGCTTTGTTGTACGCGACAAAGACAAGCCCAAGTCGACCGTGGAAGTGGTCTACCGCGGGTCCGTGCCCGACGCCTTCGCGGATGATCGCGAGATCGTGGTGACAGGCCACATGGCGAACGGTGTGTTCATGGCCGATCGCGGCTCGCTCATCACGCTGTGCCCATCGAAGTTCATGCAGAAGGCAGCCGAGGACGGCAAGACGATGCCTGCGGGCATCACGGGTCCCAAGGGGACCACGGGCACGTGAGCCTCATCGGGCGCGCGGCGCTCCTCCTCGCGTTCGCCGCGGCGCTATACGCGGTGGGTGCGGCCCTCTGGTCGCGCCGTCCTGGTCAGCGCCGCTTCCTGATATCCGCCGAGCGGGCGGTATTTGGCATGACCGGGGTCACCACCGTGGCCGTGGTCACCATGTGGACGGCGCTGCTGACCGACCGCTTCGACCTGACGAACGTGGCGGGGTATTCATCACGCTCCCTCGGGTGGGGATACAAGATGACGGCCATGTGGGGCAGCCAGGCCGGATCGCTGCTGCTGTGGGCATGGCTCCTGTCGCTGGTGTCGTCGCTGGTGGTCATCACGAACCGGCGCCGCAATCGTGAGCTCATGCCGATCGTTGTCGCGGTGCTCATGGGCGTGGGCGTGTTCTTCACCAGCGTCCTCTCGTTCATCACGAGCCCCTTCGAGACGCTGTCCCCGGTACCGCTTGATGGTCGCGGTCTCAATCCGCTGCTGCAGAACGTGTACATGGAGAGCCACCCGCCGCTGCTCTACATCGGGTACGTGGGGCTCACCGTGCCCTTCGCCTTCGCAGTGGCCGCGCTGGTGACCCGCCGGCTTGATGCGTCGTGGATCGCCTCGGTACGCCGTTGGACGATCCTCAGCTGGTTGTTTCTTGGCATGGGCATCGTGCTCGGGTCGCGATGGGCCTACGAGGAGCTCGGATGGGGCGGCTACTGGGCCTGGGACCCGGTGGAGAACGCGGCCCTCATGCCCTGGTTGGTGGCCACCGCCTTCCTGCACTCGGTGATGGTGCAGGAGCGCCGGGGCATGCTGAAGATTTGGAACATGGTGCTGGTGACGCTTACGTTCACGCTCGCCCTCTTTGGCACGTTCCTTACCCGCTCCGGGATTCTGTCGTCGGTGCATGCGTTCGGTGAGAGCACCCTCGGCCCGTACTTCCTGGGCCTCATCATCGTGGTGCTGGTGGGGTCCTTCGCGCTGCTCATCACGCGCCTGCCGCTGCTGCGGAGCCAGAACTCGCTCGAGAGCTACGTGAGCCGTGAGGCGATCTTCCTCTACAACAACCTCTTGCTGGTGGGGCTCGCATTCGCGGTGTTCTGGGGCACCATCTTCCCGGTGCTGTCAGAGGCCGTGCGTGGCGACAAGATCACGGTGGGGCAGGGCTTCTTCAATCAGGTGGCGGCGCCCATTGGGCTGGCGCTGCTGTTCTTCACCGGCGTCGGGCCGCTGGTGCCGTGGCGCAAGGCGTCGCGCCGTGAACTGCAGCGCCGCTTCGGTGCGCCGCTGCTGGTCGCGGTCATTGCGCTGGTCCCGGCGCTGATGATTGCGTCGGAGGGCGCGCACTGGTGGGCCGCGGCCGCGCTGGTACTGGCTGCCTTTACGCTCACCTGCATCGCCGGCGAGTTCTGGCGTGGCATCAGGGCGCGCCATCAGATCGGCGAGGTGTCCTGGCCCGGCGCCTTCGGCCAACTGTTTGTGCGTCACCGCCGCCGCTATGGGGGCTATATCGCCCATATCGGTCTGGTGCTCGTAATCGTGGGCATCGCCTGCCAGGGCGCATTCTCGTCGCAGGCCGATATGGCATTGCGCAAAGGGCAGCACGGACAGGTGGCCGGCTACACGGTTGTGAACGAGGGTGGTACCCGCACGCGGGATGATCACAAGATGAGCGTGGGGGTCGCGCTCGGCCTGTACGACGGCACATCGCGCATCGCCACCCTCAACCCGGGTGTCGACGTCTTCGTGCCCCAGATGCAGCGCTCCAGCGAGGTGGCCATCGACACCACGCCATTCCGTGATGTGTACGTGGTGCTCGTGGGGCTCACTCCCGATGGTCTGGCGCGGCTCAGCGTATTCGTCAACCCGATGATGCTTTGGATCTGGGTGGGTGGGCTGATCGTGGCCTTCGGGGCGCTGATCGCCGTGTGGCCCGCACGCCGCTCCCGTGCGCCCTCCACCATCGAATCGGGGGCCAATGGCGCAGCCCGCGGGTAGCCTCGCGCCGCCACCGCACGTCGTCCGACTGGCCGCGTCACACCGATGACCTACCTTCTCATTGCCGTTCTCAGCATCGCTCTCGTCGCGCTCATCGCGTGGCCGCTGGTCGGGGGGCGCGTTCTGCCGGATCCCACGCCCGGGGCGGCGGAACTTGCAGGGGTGGAAGATGACCTCATCCGTTCACTTGACGCCATCCGTGAGATCGACTTGGACCACCGGGCGGGCAATCTGTCGGATGACGACTTCGCCGCGCTCGATCATGAAGAGCGCGCCCACGCAGTGGAGTTGATGCGTCGCCGTGACGACCTTCGCGGACCGGGCGCGGGCTGATGCACCGCCGAAACGCCTGGCGGGTGTTTGCCGCCGGCCTCGCCGGGCTGGCCGCCGTGCCACTCCTCACCGGCTGCAGCGCGCGGCTTACGCAGATGGTTGCCATTGCGGGTGACGGCGGCGGAAACCTGTCGGTGGAGTTGCGCCTCGACCCCGAAGCCCAACGTGCCATCGATCTGCCCGCACAGTTGGCGGCCGGCACCTTCGACCAGTTTCTTCAGGTGGGTGGGGAACAATGGACCGCCCCCGGCGACGCGTCGGCGACAGTGCAGCAGTCGCAGGAGCCCGATGGCACGGTGGTGCTTACGAGTGTGCATCGGCTGCGGGCGGGCACGGGCGATCTCGCCGACCTCCGGTCAACGCTCGGGATCTACCGCCCCCTCCAGCCCATCCTCACTGCCACCGGGCGCTACTGGGGCGCGCCGGTCGCGGGCGAGACATCCACCACCAGCACAACGGTGACCACCGGCACCGTGACCGCCCCGACCACGCCCCCGGTGGTGGCGGGCGGCACCGGCGCAGCACAGGCGGGTATCACCGGCCTTCCGTCTCAGACAACCCTGCAGTCGCTCCTGGCATCGGAGTTCACGTCGGCGCGGACCGACCGCAGCGGGCGCCGCTTGCGAGCCACCTTCACGATCGCGTCGCGCGCGGGGGTGGGCGAGGTGCTCGACCCGACATGCGACGCCGCCAGTAACCGATACCCCAAGACCCGCGCCGACAAGGACCTGGTGAAGGGGCTCACGCTGCGCTACACGTGGGCGATGCCATCGGGGATCTCGGTTGCGTCGCAGGGGGCTGCCCTCACGCCCGACCAGGCAACGGCCACCTGGACGATGCCCTATGGGGAGTGCGAGCTGATGGAGATCTCCTCAACCGGCGCCGATGACGGCCGCTTTGTGAACGGCCTGATTCTGGGTGGCACCCTGATATTCCTCATGATCGTGTTCGGGTTGCGCAGCCTCGGGAAGCGCCGTCGCGCCCGGGATGGCGACGCCTGACCCGTCGGCACGGCCGGGTGGGGCGACGAGCACATAAAACATGCTCCTGAGCAGGGGGAACCGGGAAAACACCCCTCTGCGTTCACACAGGACGGTTCCCCGTTCGTCATGCAGTGATCGTTACGAATGTCCCCCCAAACGTCTGAAATACGTAAAGATCAAGAGGTTCAGGGGGTTGACTCACCGGGGTCAGTCGCTAGGGTCGTTCGCGGCCATGACCTCCGAGGGGCACGTGCCCCGGCTCCTGCCGGGAACCTCGTGACCTACAGCCAGTACGTGACGCCCGACAACGGGCCACGGGCGGAAAGGAACATAGGATCATCGACCGTTCCAGCAATGCCATGCGCGTGACCGGCCGGCCAATCCGCTTTCTTGCGGGTGTGGCTGTCGCATTCACCGTCGTGATCGGAGCACCAGCCGCCTTCGGCGTCGGCAGCCCGTCGCAGCTTCCGGTGGTCGACCCTGGCGTGCCGCCTGCAGACGCCGGTGTGGCACCCGCACCCGTCGCATCCGCCCCTGTCGCCACGGCACCCGCCGCCACGACCCCTCCTGCCGCCGCCGCACCGGGCACCACCGGTTCGCTGGCACCTGGCGCTGGTGGGGCCGACGTGAAGGCATTGCAGCGCAAACTCCGCGTACGGGGCATCCGCGTTCCGGTTGATGGTTCGTATGGTCGTCAGACCCGCGCTGGCGTGCGCATCCTGCAGCGCAAGCTTCGCCTGCCGGTGACTGGGATCGCCGACGCCAAGCTGTTGTCGAAGCTCGGCCTCAAGATCCGCGCCGTGGCCTCAGCGCCGGTCGCCACTCCGGCGGCACCGGCTGCCGCCCAGTACCTCAAGGTCTTCCCGGTGATCGGCCCGCACTCATTCGAGAACGACTTCGGCGCCGCCCGGAGCCAGGGCTCCCACGAGGGCAACGACATCATGTCCCCGCGCGGTACCCCGGTGGTGGCTGTGGCCGATGGCACCATCAAGCGCCTTACGCGGGTTGAGACGGGTCTCGGCGGGGTGTGGATCTGGCTCTTGGACACCGCAGGCAACGAGTACTACTACGCCCACCTGAACGACATCGTGGCCGGGCTGGACGCCGGCTCGAAGGTGACGGCCGGGCAGCAGATCGGCACCGTCGGCAACACCGGCGACGCGCGCTTCGGCGCCGCCCACCTGCACTTTGAGGTTCACCCGGGTGGTGGCGGTGCCATCAATCCGTACACGGATCTCGTCGCGCTCGACCCGAACCGCAGCAAGAACTGATCGGCGGTGATGGCGCGCCCCTGAGGGGGTGGCGCCATCACCGCACCGATC
>JBMOGE010000027.1:0-25895 GCA_049318525.1 Miltoncostaeaceae bacterium | reverse complement strand
GCACCATTGTCTGGCTCGTGCCCGATGTGCACCATCAGGTGCTCGTGACCCCTGCGCTCTGGGTGCTGCAGCAGGTGGCTGTGTTCGTTGCGGGCATCGCGCTGTGGGCGCCCATCACCGACCGAATCGTGGACCCACCGCCATGGTTCCGCACGGGGGCGAAGTGCGCGTACATGGTGCTGGTGTGGTTCGCGGGCGTCGCCATCGCCAACGTATTCTGGTTCTCCGGCACACCGTTCTACGAATCCCATGCCGCCGGTGCTGCTGCCTGGGGCGTTGGGCCCCTTCAGGACCAGGCGAATGCCGGCACCGTCATGGTGCTTGCGCACTGCGCCATCACCTTTACCGCGATCGGCATCCTGTTCTTCCGCCACGCCTCGGAGCGCGGGCTGGAGCAGCGCCTGATCGAGGCGGGGGTGCCCGAGCCAGAGGTCCACGCGGCAACCTTCGATGGCCACCTCCATGACCTGGCCCGTCGGGAGGGTGTGGCACTCGAGACACGGACCGGGCTGGACTGATGCGGATCCTCGTTTCCACCATCCTGGCCGCGGTCGCGTTGGCGCCGTCCGTGGCCCAGGCCTCCCTCCGGATCTCGCCCCTCCCGCTGTCCAACGGCAGGGATTGACCACCGGGTGAGGGAACATCCCGTAGCAACGTTTCCAAGCAAGGAGCACGGCCTCATGGGCTCTGACGCCCTTCAAGACATCAAGCAGTCCTCGTCGGCCCTGATGGCCGGCGGCATTCTGGCGATCATCATCGGCATCATCGCCATCGCCGTCCCGGCATTTGCATCGGTGAGCATCGCGATTCTCGTCGGGATTCTCGTCATCGTGCTCGCCGTGGCATGGCTGATGGCTGCATTTCAGAGCAGCGCCACGCCGGGCTGGAAGGTAACCGGTGGAATCCTGTCGGTCCTCCTGCTCATCGGTGGACTCTGGATCCTCTTCAACCCCATTGATGCCACGATCGGTCTCACCGCCGTCATCGCGGTGGTCTTCATCGTGATGGGTGTCGTGCGCGTGGCCACCGCCATCACCCACCGCGGCGGCGAGGGTGCCGGCCTCGTGGGATTCGGTGGCGCACTCGCCATCATCATCGGTGTGCTTATCGCTGCCAGTTTCCCCAGTTCGGCAGCATGGGCCATCGGGCTGCTTGTTGGTATTCAGTTCCTCTTTGATGGGTTCGGCCTCGTCTTCGTGGCTGCCAGCATCAAGGGCTCAATCAAGAACGGTGGCGGCACGCCCGCTTAGGACCGCTTCCGGTTGAGGTTGTGAGCAGATGGGAACGAGCATCCGGCTCTCCCCGGGCGTGTTGAGCGATTTGAGACACGCCGCAGTCGAGGAGGGCCGGGTGATCCGTCCTACGCCCACGTGCGGATCGGGCCGGGACCGTCACCCTCCTCCCCCAATTTGGAATGCGCCTCACTCGATCCGCCACGCGGGGGGGCGTGTCGACCCCAGACGTGCCGCTCCCATCGGCATCGCCGGACGAGTTCCACTGATGCCAGGCGCGGCAGAGGACCCGCGAATGCCGCGTGCTTCCGGCGTAAGCGATTGCGCATTCATAGCGATCTGACTGATTACGGCTGTATTCGCCGGAATTTCCGACGTTTTGAATTGGAATGTCATGCCCACGGAACCAAAGGGGGCCACACTCTCTTATGTAGTCCGGATTCCCGTGTCGCGCTTCTGATACTTAGACAGAACGTTGACTTTGGTGTCGTTTCGCTAGGCACAACGCAATTTGTTTCCCGCTACGCTGGGCACCTGAACGAAAGATGCCGGCAACATTCTTCGAAGTGGAGCCACATGGCAATCTCTATTGAGTCATCGCCCATCTTTGCTGAGGACGCGCGCGCGCTTCTGAATGCGTCATCTGGGCGGACCAGCACAGGCCTGCGGAACCGCGCGCTTGTTGCGCTGCTCTGGCGGGTGGGTCTTCGCCCGGGCGAAGCGTTGGCAGTCGGGGTGGCCGATATCGACGGGGTGGAAGGGGTCATCACGCTCCCCTCCCGACAGGCCGGGATCGACCGGCTGGCAGCCCGTGTGATTGTGGCGTGGACGCATCGACGCGCCGAGCTCGGGCTGGATGGCCGTGGACCTTTCATCTCCACGCTCGCGGGGAAGCCGCTCAGTCAGGCATACGTTCGTGAGTTGCTGCCGCGACTCGCCGAGCGTGCCGAGATCGCCGTTCGCATTCACGCGATGGGACTTCGCTACGCCTGCGCCGTTGAGATGGGCCGGGAGGGACTCCCGGCGGAGGTCATTCAGGCCCAGCTGGGCGTCCATCCGCAGTCGGCCATTGGCCGCTACCTGCCCACCGCCGACATCGCCGAGATGGTCAGGGCCATGCAGGCACGGCCCATCCCGGGCTAAGCCGAATGGGATCGGGAGCGGTGCTCCCAGGGAATGCCATCCCGGCCGTCATCAGAATCCATTCGGACGACGACCGCTTGGCCGCCACCACGCTCCTTGCCGAATCCGGCGTGATCATGGGCATTGGGCCCGGCACGGATGCGGCGGTGCTGGTCGTGGACGAATGGACGCCCCAGCACGACCCCGACGTGCTGGCGGCCCGGGCACGCGGGTGCCGCGTCACCACACTCGCGGATCTCGTGATGGCGCGGGCCGAAGGGCCGGTCGTGGCGGTCACCGGAACGGCCGGGAAGACCAGCACCTGCCATGCGCTTCGTGCGCTTCTCACCGCCAGCGGGGCGAGGGTTGCCATGAGCGACACCGCCCGGTCTTCAAATGCGTGGCCGGACCACTCCCTTGCCGGCACTCCCCCTGGCCCCGATGTGGTGCTCATTGCTGAGTTGACCTCAACGCACCTGTGCCACATGGAGATGGCCCGGCCTGTTGACGTCGCGATCATCACCACGCTCCGCCCCGACCACGCCGACCTCCACCCCGACCACGCCTCCTACATCGAATCCAAGCTGCGGATCCTGCTGGGGCAAGGACCGAGCCACGCAGTGGTGCTTCCCGGAGATGACCCAGACACGCTCGATGCCATCGGCCCTGTCGCAGGTGACGTCTGGACCTTCGGGGGTCCCGACACCGGAACGAAGGGTGCCTTCCACGGCCCCGACGGACGGTGCGTACTCCGCGACAGCCGGGGGGCCGTTGCGGAGGGGGTGCTGCCAGACGCACCACCGGTACTCATCCGCGCAATCCTGGCCGCGGCTGCTGGCGCCCTCGCCCTCGGTACCGCGCCACAGTCGTTGGCACCGCACCTGGCACACCTCGCCCCGGCGCCGCATCGCCAGCGCGAACTTGGCCGCTTTCGCGGTGCGCGCGTCATCGACGACACCATGGCGGCCACGCCGCGAAAGACGCGTGCCGCCATCGACGCATTCGCGTCACAACACCCTGTGCTGGTGATTGGCGGCGATCAGCTGCCTCATGATCCTGCCGAAGTGATGGCAACCCTCGCGCGGATCAGAGATCTTCGACTGCGTGTGGTGACCTTCGGCGATGCCGGGGAGCGCCTTGGTGCCGATGCCCACGCCATCTCCTGGGCGCCGACGGTGATGGGCGCGCTCGCCACCGCGGCGACCATCGCCGGCAACGATGGCCTCGTGCTGGTGAGCCCCATGTTTGCCATGGAACCATCTGAGCGCGACCGGGTGGCCGCGCTCCCGGAGATCTAGCCCGGCGCCAGACGCGTTCGGCCGGGCTGGCGCAGCCGCAGCAGTTGGCCGCTTTGCTCGCGGTACTGGCCAACCCAGGCGAGCGGGGGCGAATACGAGTGCACCGACACCGCAGGAGCACCACTCTCGTGTGCCACCCGGTGGATGTACCCGAATGGTCCTTCCTGCTGCTGGCCCGGTCGCAGCACATGATCGGTGTCGTCTGCGTGGAGGTGCATGTGGTGCTCGCGGATGGTGCCTTCCGCGACGCAGAGTCCCACCTCGGAAATGTCGTGGTCATGAAACCCGGTCTCCTGCCCCGGAAGCCATGACAGCACCCACACATCGATGAAGTCGTTCTCAAACACCAAGCGGTAGTCGCGGTACTCCTCGCTGACGGCCACGTAGTCGCGCCAGAGGCCGCTCTCGACCACACGCAGACTGAGATCCGCCAGAGCGGGCGCCGCCAACTGATGATCCACGTCGCCGAGGAACTCAAGACCAACCGGCAGATCAGGGAATGGCCAGCGCGGCTCGGGCATGGGCCAGGGCGGACGAGAACTGGCGGTAGTGCTCACGACGCATGCTCCAATAACGGTTGCCGTGGTCTCAGAATACGCCCTTCGGTGGCGTCGCGACTCGGGTGCGGTCGCCCTGCCGCCGCTACGGTGAGAGCCGTGCAATCGCGCTGCATCGTCAACACTCTTGTGCCGTTCTCAACCCGCCTCGCCGACGACGGGCTCGTTCACGTGCGGGCATGGACCACCGACCAGGGGCCGCTCGTGGTGATCGCCGAGATGGATTGGGCCATGGCGGTCGCCGACCGATCTGATGCGTATTCCGGCCCGGGCATCTTCACCTACCCCGGGTATGCAGTTCCGGCCGCTCTCGCTGTGTGTCGCGCACCCGCACTCGCGGGCCCGGAGGTGATCGTGCGAATGCCGGCGCCGCCAGGCGAGCGATTCGACCGCGTCGTGGACCTCGACGACCCACAGGGATGGGAACGGGTCCCCGCGGACGAGCTTGCCGCACGGCTGGGCGATGACCACTGGCCCGGACCGGCCACCGGCTCATACGTACCGCGTGTGGTGAGTGAGTGGATCCGCTCCGGTGCGCTGCCGCCCACTGCCGGATGAGTCGCCGACGTGATGCGGGCGACTACCCCACGCCCCCCGACATCGCGGGCATTCTGGCCGCGGAGACGCTCCGCGGGCTGACACCCGGTACCTCACACGACCCCCTCCACATTCTCGATCCGGCGTGTGGCGCGGGAAACCTCCTCCTCGCCGTGGCGGCCTTTGATTCCGCTCCCCATGGTGCAGGGCTCATCGGGGTGGAGATCGACCCGGGCCGCGCCGAGCGCGCCCGGCATGCACTTGCCGATGCCGGCCATGGAGAGGCCATCATCATCTGTGCCGACGCGCTCCTGCGCCCGCATCCCCTTCGCGACGGCGAGTTCGACGTTGTCATTGCCAATCCGCCGTTCCTCTCCCCGACCTCGCGGCGTGGTGCGATCCCCGCCGCCACCCGCGCCCAGCTGCGCGAACGCCTGGGGCCCGGAGTCGCCGCCCTCACCAACATGGCAACGATCTTCCTGCTCGATTCACTGAGGCTGGTGCGGCCCGGTGGCCGCGTGGGGATGATCCTGCCGTCGTCATTCCTTGCGAACCGTGACGCCACTGGCGCCCGGGCGCAGGTGCTTGAGGAGGGCACTCTGGAGTGGCTCTGGACTGACGGCGAGGGCGTCTTTGATGCAGCCGTTTCCGTGTGTGGGGTGGTCATCACCCGCGCTGGCAAATCCCACACCACAATTCGGCGGTCGGCGGGCCGGCACGCGGCCCCAACCGGCACGTCGGTGTTCCGGCCAGGCGCCCACGCTGCCGGCGAGCCATGGCGCGACGGTGTGCAGCGCACATCGGCGGCGAGTGGGGGCACCATCGGTGACCTCACGAGCCCTATCGCCGGGTTCCGTCGCCACTACTACGCCGTGACCGCGGCGCTGTCCGATGCTCCGTCCGGAACGGGGATGCGCGTGGTCACCGCGGGGCTCATCGACCCCGGCAGGGTGCTCTGGGGCACGATTCCGGCTCGGCTTTCGCACCGCCAATGGGACCATCCGCGGGTTGACGCCGATGCCCTTCGGTCGGCTGGGCGAGTGTCTGCATGGCTCGACGCGGTGACGGGCCCGAAGGCGATGCTTGCGACGCAGACCCGGGTACTCGAGTGCGCAGTAGATCCCTTGGGCGATCTCGTGCCATCGGTGCCGGTCATCGCCCTCCCCGCCTCGACCGATCGGGCGTGGCTGATTGCCGCGGCCCTGTGCTCACCGCACCTCTCCCGCCTCGCGTTCGATCGCCACCGCGGAGCGGCGCTCTCCCCAGACGCCATCAAGGTGAGCGCCTCCGAGGCCGCCGAGTTGCCGATCCCTCCGCGCACGGGGCCGTGGGAACTTGCCGCCGTCGCGCTCGCCGATGCCGCAACGGCAACCGCCGCCACCGAGTGGCGCGACGCACTTGTACGCATGGCCCACCACATGGACGATGCCTACGGCGCTGCGGGGGCGGCCGACACACACACGTGGTGGGTAGAACGCCTGCCCCGCTTCAAGACCGGTACCGCAGCCGCCCTCCCCGGCTAGGCTGCGTGCGCACCGCACCCGTCCCGGAGTCCAGCATGCAGAGCACGCATCCCAATCGCTTCTTCGGCCTCAACCCCGTGAGCGTCCCGAGCAACGGTCCCAAGGAGGGCGAGTGGAACCACGACCTGCCCGCCACTTGGCGCGACGCTGTTGCCGCGCCCCCGGTCGCCGGCAAGGATGTCCCGAATCAGGCTGGCGACGACGCCTGAGCGCTACGCCCGCGCCTGACGGCCGCGGCGCCGGATCTCGGTAACCGCGGCCGCGTCGGCGTCTTCAATGATCACGGCGGCCTCCAGCACAGCATCACGATCGGCGGCGGGTACCACCACGAGGCCCGCCGCATCGATGTGCACCCAGTCTCCCGGCACGATGGTGACGCCGCCGAACGACACGGGAACCCCGACGTCGATGATCTGCAGCAGGTCGCCGCTGGCACGTGGGCTCTCGTGCAGCGCCCACACCCCCATCTCGTAGCCCGCCGCCTCCTCGCGGTCGCGGATGGCGCCCCACGCGATCACGCCCGCGTACCCGAGCTCCTCGACCGCCGCCAGCTTCTTACCTCCCGCCAGGGCCTCAAAGGGCGCGTCGGGTGCGGCAAGGATCAGGATGGCGTCGTCTGGCACATCGCTCAGGGCATGTCCGGCGGCGCTCGCCAGATCATGCACGGGAAGGTCGTCGCGGCGGGGCCCGAATCGAATGGTGGCCGCGAACCCGGCGCTCACAGTGCCTGGGCGGGCGCACACGAGACCCGTCGCATGGGCCCGGTGCCCCCGCACCTCCGCCATGGCATCGCACATGGATGCGCTCGTGACGTTCTGGGTCAGTGCCAGTGCCGCGTCGAGATCCATCATGTATTCGTGCCTTCCCCCACTAGAGTGCGCCGCCGAGGAACCCCGAGAGGAGCCACGTGGATCCCGACACGCACACCCTGCTGTTGTACGAGTACGTCGACGACATCATCGAACGCCGCGGACCCTATCGCGACGCACACATCGCGCTGCTGCAGCAACTCAAGGATTCCGGCACGATCCTGATGGCCGGTGCCGTCGGTGACCCGGTAAGTGGCGCCGCCATCGTTTTCTATCCGTGCGACCCGGCTGAGGTCGGCGAATACGTACTGCGCGACCCGTACGTGGTGAATGGGCTGGTCACCACGTGGAGGGCCCTTCCCTGGAACGTGGTGGTGTAGCCGACGGCTACGAGGGTGCGGCCAGTTGGTCTCCATACGTGCGGCGATACACCGCCCACGCGGCAAGAATGTCCTGCACATATGCCTTGGTCTCGGGGAATGGGATGTCGTCGGGCAACCTGAACTCGCTCCCGCGGGCGAGGGCCTGCTGCTTCCACTTGGTGACGTTGGCAGCCCCGGCGTTGTAGGCGGCGAGCGCCTCCGGCACCGATCCGCCATAGCGGTCGATGAGCGTGCGCAGATACCAGGCCCCAAAGGCGATATTCACCTCGGGGTCGGCCAGATCGGCAGCGCGGCCCACCGGCGGGTTGGGTGACGCGGCGATGTCACGAGCCGTGGACGGCAGCACCTGGGTGAGCCCCACGGCGCCCCGAGGGGAGCGTGCGGCCGGGTCGTACCCGCTCTCGCGCCAGATCACCGACGCGAGGAGCGCGGGCTCCAGACCACCGGCCCGCGCCTCCCGGTTGATCGCGGTCTGGTAATCGAGCGGGTACCAGAACTTCGCGTACCAGGCCGGCTTTGACGAATGGATGGCCAACCCGGTGGCCACAAGCGCACCGACGATTACCACGAGCCAGATGAGGCGGCGGCCGCGGCCGCGCCGCCTACCGCGGCCCATCCACCGCCCATCGTCCGAACACCTCGCCGACCCACGTCTCCAGTGCGGCCTCAGTGCCGTCATTCACGAACGACTCATCGGCGCCGCGCACCTTCCGGTCTTCGGACCACTGCATCGCCGCGCGAGCGTCGAAATCCTGCCCGCGTTCGGACACCCGCGCCCGACGCACCGACTCGGAGGCCGTCACGACGGCGATCGCGTCAAACCGATCCCCGAGCCCAGCCTCGAACAGCAACGGGACCTCGCATACCAGCAGCGGCGGGGCGGGCACGAGCGCCAGCTGCCGCGCGATCCACTGCAGGCGGGCCTCCCCGATGCGCGGGTGCAGAAGGTCCTCGAGAAAGCGCATACCTCCATCGACCGCCATCGCCCGGTCACCCAGGGCCGCGCGGTCCACAGAGCCGTCTGGCGCGACGACGCCGGGTCCGAACCGCTTCTGCACGGCGTCGATGATCTCGGGGTCTGCGTACAGCGCGTGCACGACGTCATCCGCGGAACACACCGCGGCCCCCCGGCGAGCAAACGCCTGAAGGGCCGCGGACTTCCCGGAGCCGATTCCCCCGGTCAGGCCGATGCAGACCGGGGAACTCCGCATGGGCTGCTGCCTAGTCCTCGGACTCGGCGGGCTCGGCCGGGTCGGTGGCCTCTTCGGCCTCTTCGACCTCAACGGGCTCTGCTGCCTCGACCGGCTCGGCCGACTCGGCGATCTCGACCGGCTCATCGCCAGACGTGATTGCCTCGGCTGCCTCCAGCTCCATCTCGGCGGCCACTGCTGCGGGGGCCTCCTCAAGCTCCGCGACCTGCTCGGAGGCGATGTCGTCGGTCAGCTCGTCGTCGTCCCCACCAAAGGTCATCACGGCACCCTCAGTGGATCCGTCCGGCGCCGGGGTGACGCGCTTGAGCGACAGCGACAGACGGCGGCGGTCGGCGTCGATCTCGATGATGCGCACCTCGAGCTCGTCGCCCTGGTTGACGACCTCGCGCGGGTTCTCCACGTGGTGGTCGGCCAACTCAGAGATGTGCACCAGGCCCTCGACGCCCGCGTGAATCTCCACGAACGCACCGAAGGTGACCACCTTGGTGACCTTGCCGGGAACGATGTCGTTGATCTGGTAGGTCTCGATGACGCTCTGCCACGGATCGGCCTGGGTCTGCTTGAGGCCCAGCGAGATGCGCTGGCGCTCGCGGTCGATCTCGAGCACCTTCACATCCACCTTCTCGCCCACGTTCAGCACCTCAGACGGGTGGTTCACGTGGCTCCACGAGAGCTCGGAGATGTGGATGAGGCCGTCGATGCCGTCGAGGTCCACGAACGCGCCGAAGTCGACGATGTTCGAGATGGTGCCCTCAACGACCTTGCCGGGCTCCAAGTCGTCGAGGATGCGCTGACGCACCTCACGGCGCTCGTGCTCAAGCACTGCGCGACGGGACAGCACGACGTTGTTGCGGCTGCGGTTGAGCTCGATGACCTTGCACTCGAGCTTCTGGCCGAGGAACTCGTCGAGATCCTGTACGCGGCGGATGTCAACCAGCGAGGCGGGCAGGAAGCCGCGCACCCCGAGGTCGAGGATGAGGCCGCCCTTGACGACCTCGATGACCGTACCCTCAACGGTTTCGCCCGCGGTGGAAGCGGCTTCGATGCGCTTCCAGGCCTTCTCGAACCGGGCGCGCTTCTTGGACAGCACCAGGCGACCGTCCTGGTCCTCCTTCTGCATGACCAGGGCGTCGATCATCTCGCCCAGCTGCACCTCATCGGCAACGTTGACCGACTTGCGGATTGAGAGCTCGCTGAGGGGGATGACACCCTCGCTCTTGTATCCGATGTCGACCAGGATCTCGTCCTTGTCGATGCGGACGACCCGACCGGACACGACATCGCCCTCACCAAACTCCGGGATGGTGATGTCGTAGTTCGGAATCATCTGTCCGTCGACCTCGACGTACTCCGGCCCATCAAGCGTGAAGATGGGGGTATCGAGTGGGATGATGACCACGTCGTCTGGGATTGCGGTGCTCATGTTGTTGGTGTCCTTGGCTGAAACGGTGCCATCCAGACGCTGCAGATGGCACCGGTCGAATTGGTGGAACGCGGGAGTATAGGCGGGATCCGCGCCTCAGCCCGGGCGGTCAGGCGGCAGCAGCACCCGCCGCGCCCAATTGAGCCGGGCGAGCCAGCGGGCGCCGTCATTCACGTCGCCCGCGGCCATCTCCCGCAGCACTGTGAACGCCGCCTCAATCACCTCGGGGCGGGCATTCGTGTGGACCTCGAGCACTGCATATGGGTCGAGCCCGGGCTCGGGCGCGGGCGGATCCCAGCGGGGGGTCAGGCCTTGGCCTTCAGCCATGTGATGCCCTCCCCCGCATCCACCGCCAGCGGAGGGTCCATCTCGTATGCACCCACCATCGCATCGGTGATGAGCGAACGTACTGCCCCGCCGCTCTCCGGTGGCGCTTCCACGAGCAATTCGTCGTGGATCTGCAGCACGAGACGCGCACCGAGTTCCGGCGCCGCTTTCAGGGCATTCGCGGCCCGGATCATCGCAATCTTGATGATGTCGGCGGCCGACCCCTGGATAACCGTGTTGACGGCGAGACGCTCCCCCAGTTGCCGCTGCTGCTGCGTGCGGGCCGTCAGCTCGGGAATCGGCCTGCGCCGACCAAGCAGCGTGGTGACGAACCCATCGGTGGTGGCCCGCTCGATGACGCTCGCGATAAACGCCCCCACCTTGGGATATCGGGCCAGGTAGGTGTCGATGTAATCGCGGGCATCGGCCCGGGAGATGCCCAGTTGCTCTGACAAGCCGAAGTCGCTGATGCCGTAGACGATGCCGAAGTTGACGGCCTTCGCGCGGTCCCGCAGAGGCCTGCCCACCTCGGCAAGGGGCACCCCGAACACCTCGGCGGCCGTGGCGGCATGCACGTCAAGGCCCTGGCGGAACGCCTCCTGCAGCGCAGTTTCACCAGAGCAGTGAGCGAGAATGCGGAGCTCCACCTGCGAATAGTCAAAGCTCATGAGATGGGTACCCGGACTCGCCACAAATGCGTCACGGATCTCCCGTCCCGCCTCGGTGCGGATGGGGATGTTCTGCAGGTTCGGGTTGGTGGACGACAGCCGCCCGGTCTCGGCCACCGTCTGGTTGAAGGTGGTGTGAATACGGCCATCGACGGGATCCACCAGGTCGGGGAGCGCCGACAGGTAGGTGCTGTCCAACTTCACAAGCTCGCGGTAGCGGCCGATGAGGGGCACGATCTCGTGCTGGTCCTCAAGCGTGCGCAGGACCTTTCGATCGGTTGAGTACCCGGTCTTCCCCTTGCGCTGGGCCGGCAACCCGAGCCGTTCAAAAAGCACCTCAGCCAACTGCTTGGGCGAGTCAATCGTGAATGGGCCGCCGGCGAGGTCGTGGATACGCGTGGTGAGGGAGTCGATCTCGATGCGGATGCGGTCACGAATCTCTGCGAGCCGGTCAACGTCGATGGCAACACCCAGATTCTCCATCCCCGCGAGCACCCCGATGAGCGGCATCTCAATCTCGCGGTACAGATGTGTGAGCCCTTCGTCCTCCAGACGCCGCGCCTGCACCGGGGCGAGGTCGCGCACGAGTGCTGCCTGCACCGCCGCGGCGCAGGCATCCTCATCCGGCCCCTCCGCCCGGGCCGAGATCCCCTCATCGGCTGCGATCTCATCCAGTGGGTACCCGCGCCGCCGCGGGTCGAGCAGGTAGGCGGCCACCATGGTGTCGTGCGCCGGAAGTGGCGCATCCAAGCGGGCGCGCCGCAGAAGGGCCTTGCCGTCGTGTGCCGTCCACGGAGCGGCGCCAAGCACCGATCCGATCGCAGGATCACCGGTCGGTGCCACGGCGAATGCTCGTGCCGGACCCTCTCCAGTCACCACCGCCACCCGGTTGCCCGACAGCCCCACGGCCGCGCCTGGCGTGCCCGCGAGCGACATGGCGAGCGACTCGGGTGCGTCTTCCAGAACAGCCATCGACGGCGCCGATGTGTGTGCCACGGCCGCTGGCTCGTCCCCGCCGCTGCCACCCATCTCGGCCACCCGGCGCGCAAGGGTGCGGAACTCGAAGCCCTCAAAAGCCGCTTGGAGGGCCTGGAGGCGCTCGCTGTCGCGGGTGATCAACGGGACGTCGCCCGGATCGACGTCGAGCGGTACGTCAACGTCGATCACCGAAAGGTCGCGGCACATGCGCGCCATGTCGGCGAACTCGGTGAGGTTCTGTTTGCGCTTGGGGGTCTGCTCCCCGGCGTGGGCCAGAACCTCCTCGAGCGTGCCGTACTTCTCCATCAGTTGCGACGCGGTCTTTGCCCCGATACCCGGCACGCCGGGGAGGTTGTCGCTCGAATCACCAATCATCCCGCGAAGGTCCGGCATGAGCGCGGGCACCACTCCATACCGCTCCTGCACCATGGCCGGGTCGTACCGCGTGGTATCGGTCACCCCCCGCCCCGTGGCCAGCACGCTGATGTGGTCGTCAACCAGCTGCAGGGCGTCCCGGTCGCTGGTGAGGATGGTAACCCGCATGCCAGCCGCGGCCGCGCGCTTGGCCAGCGTGCCGATGACGTCGTCGGCCTCAAATCCCGCCGCTTCCACGTTGACCGCCCCGAAAGCCTCCATGAGCGGCCGGAAGTGCGGCACCTGGGCCTTGAATCCCTCCGGGGTGGCACGCCGCCCCGCCTTGTATTCGGGGTAGATCGCGTCGCGGAAGGTCGGTCCGGGCGGATCCCACGCCACGATGACCCGCGACGGCCGTTCCTCCTCAATGACCTTGATGGTCATCGCCGAGAGCCCATAGAGCGCATTGGTGGGCATTCCATCCGACCGGGTGATGGTCTCGGGAAGTGCAAAGAACGCCCGAAACGCCAGGCTGAAGCCATCGATGAGGAGGATCTCGCCATCCGGGTTAACGGCGGCGTCCGTGGCATCGGTTCGGGGCTGAGAGCTCACACGAGCGAGTGTATCGGCGCCTATCGGCCGCATCTGATCCGGAAGGGGACACCAGTCCGGGGGTGAATGAGCATTTCGTGGGTAGTCTGCCCGCGTTTGCAATCAGTCCTGGAGGACCACGTGGGCGTCACGACATCAGCGCAGTACAGCGTCACCCTCCGCCTTGAGATGGCGCACGGCCTGCCCGGCCTTGCCGCTGAGGTGACGAGCGCCATCAGCGCCGCCGGGGGGTCGATCACGTCGATGGAGGTGGTCGAGGCCGACCACCGACGCGTGGTACGCGAGATGGTGGTGGATGCCACGAGCGTTGAGAACGAGGACGAAGTGATCGCTGCCGCTGGTGCCGTGGACGGCGTCACGGTCACCTCGGCCGAGGATCGCACCTTCCGCCTGCACAAGGGTGGGAAGATCGAGATGGTGCCCCGTGCACGTCTTGAGACCCGCGAGGACCTGTCCGTGGCCTACATGCCGGGTGTGGCGAGCGTGGCACGTGCCATCGCCGCCGACCCCCTCGCCGCGTTCGACTACACCCTCAAGCGCAACATGGTGGCAGTGATCACCAACGGCACCGCAGTGCTGGGCCTCGGCGACATCGGGGCTGCTGCCGGCATGCCGGTGATGGAGGGCAAGTCACTGCTCTTCAAGGAGTTCGCCGACGTGGACTCCTACCCCATCTGTGTGGATAGCAAGGACCCTCAGGAGATCATCCGGGTGTGCGAGGCCATCGCCCCTGCATTCGGTGGCATCAACCTCGAGGACATCACGGCTCCCGTGTGCTTTGAGGTGGAGGACACCCTGAAGGCGCGCCTGGATATCCCCGTGTTCCATGACGACCAGCACGGCACCGCCGTGGTACTGCTCGCGGCGCTCATCAACGCCTGCAAGATCACTGGTCGGAAGATCGAAGACCTGAAGGTGGTCGTCAACGGCATCGGCGCATCCGGGGTGGCCTGCTCGAAGATCCTGCTGAACGCCGGCGTGACCAACATCATCGGCTGCGACACCCGTGGCGCGATCTACCACGGCCGCACCGAGAACATGAACTTCATGAAGGACTGGTACGCCGATCACACCAATCCCGAGGACATCCGGGGTGACCTCACCGAAGCGGTGAGGGGTGCCAATCTGTTCGTGGGTCTCTCTGGCCCGGGCACATTCTCGGTGGACCAGCTGAAGAGCATGGGGAAGGACCCCATCGTGTTCGCCATGGCCAACCCGACCCCCGAGATCATGCCCGAGCAGGCCGCGCCCTACGTGCGCGTGATGGCCACGGGGCGGTCCGACTACCCGAACCAGATCAACAACGTGCTGGCGTTCCCGGGGCTGTTCCGGGGCGCGCTCGACGTCCGGGCCACGTCCATCAGCGAAGGCATGAAGGTGGCCGCCGCCCAGGCGATCGCCGACACCATTCCCGACGACGAGCTGCACGAGGACTACATCATTCCGAGCGTTTTCAACCCGCACGTGGCGCCGGCGGTGGCGGCTGCCACCCGCCGTGTCGCCATTGACGAGGGATTGGCGCGCATCATTCCCGAGGAGTAACCCTCCTCTGCCGCGGGGACGTGGCGGAACGGCAGACGCGGCGGTCTCAAACACCGCTCTGGGAAACCAGGTGTGGGTTCGACTCCCACCGTCCCCATTGATGCCGGCGGGCACCCGCCGGCAGCGCTCCATATCGTGACCCCATGAGGGCGATCACATTCGACATGCCGGGCGCTCCTGAGGTACTGCACCTCGGGACCGTGCCCGACCCGTCCCCGGTGGACGGCGAGGTGCTCGTGCGGGTGCGTGCCACAGCGGTCAATCGTGCCGACCTCATGCAGCGTGCCGGCCACTATCCCCCGCCCCCCGGCGCGAGCGAGATCCTCGGTCTCGAGTGCGCTGGCGAGATCATCGACATTCCGGCGGGCACCGACACCGACTTCGTGGTGGGGCAGCGGGTCATGTGCCTGCTGTCCGGTGGCGGGTACGCCGAGATGGCTGCAGTGCCCATCGGTCAGGTGATGGCGGTGCCGGATGGACTGACCTGGGAGCAGGCAGCGGCGATTCCTGAGGTCTTTCTCACTGCATGGATCGCCCTTGTGACGCTCGGCAACGGTCGCCCCGGCGACGTCGCACTCGTGCATTCGATCGCCAGCGGCGTGGGCACGGCAGCGGCGCAGCTGTGTGCGGCCATGGGGATCCGGTGCATCGGCACGTCGCGATCGCTGGACCGGGCCGAGGTGGGTGCGCAATGGGGCGCAGAGGCCATCGCCGTGGGCGATGGCGGCTTTGCGGACGCCGTCACCGCCATGACCGGGGAGCACGGGGCAGACATCATCGTGGACCTCGTCGGCGGGAAGTACCTCGCCGAGAACGTGGCGTGCCTTGCCCGCAGCGGCCGCATCATCCTCACCGGGCTTGTCGGGGGACGTGCGGGAGAACTGGACCTCGCAACGCTGCTCGCGCGGCAGGGCCGCATTATCGGCACCACCCTCCGTGGACGTACGACCTCCGAGAAGGCTGCCATCGTCGCGGCGTTCTCGGTATGGGCCCTCCCCCGGTTTGCGTACGGCACGCTCACGCCAGTGATTCATGAGGTGCTGCCATTGGCACAGGCGGGCGACGCACATCGCATTGTCGGGAGCAATCTGGCCGTGGGCAAGGTCATCCTGACCGTATCGGCGTAACGACACCACGGATACCCGTTGCTGACGCCTTCTGACACGGCGTCAGACCCCGCGTGTTAGGTTTGCCGCGGCTCGCAATCCGAGGAGAAACATGAAGACCTTCATCAAGTTGCTGGCGCTCATTGGCATTGGCGCACTCGTGTACTGGTTCGTGCGCGAGCGCCTTGGCGGTGAGCCCGACGAATTCACCTTCACCGAGGTGACCGACGCCGTGGCCGACGACGCCGCAGGCGCGGTCGCTGACGCGGACGCCGCCTAAACGGACTGCTGCGGGGTCTGCGCCGTGCCGGTGATCCATCCGTCCGGCGTGGACCCCGTGGGAGATCTCGATCCCGACCTGGCAGCCGGCGGTCGGGCAATTGGCATGGCGGTGGCCATGCGCCTGCAGGAGCTGACACCAGCGCTCCGACCAGCGGACGACGACGGTCGTGAACCGACGCTCGTGCTGGAAGAGATGGAACTTGAGCCCGCCGACCCGGCCGATGCCCTCACCCTCGTGGCCTGTGTCGCCGCGCACGACGCGTATGTGAGCCATCGGCGGCGCCCGGGAGCAGTGAGCCCTGGAGCGCTTGCACTCGCCCGCGTGCTCGTGTGGGCATCCCGCGCAGAGATGCTGGGACGCGCCCCATCGATCGTGTGGATCGGTCCCCCGAACCGCCGGCCCGAATCGGCTGACGGCTACCCGGTGACCGCATCAGTGCGCCTCACCGGGCCATCGGGCACCGTGCGCGCCACTGCATGCGGCGTGGTGGCGCTCGCCTAACCCTCGCCCCGCAGCACCACCTCAAGGCGCTTGATCATCGATTGCAGGCGGAGGTACTCCGCGTCGTCCCCGGCGGTACGTGCAGCCCCCATGGCGTCCTCCAGGGCCCGCTTCTCAACCCGGTAGTAGGCGTCGCGCAAACGGGCCTCGCTGCCACCATCGGCGGCCTCGGCCCGCAGGGCAGCCTCGAGGGGACGAAGGACCTCGGGCCACTCTGTGGTGCCATCCACGATCAGGCGAAGGGCATCCCGGTGTGCCGGCGACCCGAGGTGGTCCGCCTGCATTCCCGAGAGCAATGGACGGCCCACCTCCGGTACTGCAAGCGCAAGCGCCAGCAGGCTGCGCTCGCGCGCCTCGTCCAATGAAGGTGCCTCGAGCGCGGTGGGGTGGGGTGCGTTCGGAGTGGCGGCTGAGCGTTTCGAACCTCCTCCTGCCGACTGAACCCGCCGCACGAAGCGATCGAGCAGCGCCGGGGACACCCCGAGCGCAGTCACACGCCGTACCGCTTCGTCCTTGTCGGGAGACTCGGGCATGCCCTCCAGGAGCGCGCCGAGCTCGGCAAGCGTGCGTTCGCGATCGGCAGGGTTGTCGGGCGTGCGTGCGATCCGACGGTCCACGAGCCACGGGATGAGAGGATCGGCATCCGCGACCGCTGTTGCCAGCACGCCGAGCCCCCCTTGCGTGCCCGCCAGTTCGCCGGGATCCGAACCAGGTGGCAGCGCCACCACCCCGAGCCGCAAGGGAATCCCCTTGGCGGCCTCAATGGTGCGGCGCGCGGCCTGCTCCCCCGCCTGATCGGCGTCAAAGCACAGGCGCACCTCTGAGGCCACCCGAGCCAGTAGTCGTAGCTGCGCAGCGGTGAGGGCCGTACCCATGCAGGCCACCGCGCCCTCGATGCCCGCCATATGCAGGCCCATCACGTCGGTGTAGCCCTCGCTCACCACCGCAAAGCCCGCCTTCGCGGCCGACTGCCGCGCCAAGTCGAGCCCGAACAAGAGCTCGCGTTTATGAAAGCCGTCGCGCTCGGCACTGTTCACGTACTTCGCGCGCTCGTTCGGATCCATCGTGCGCGCACCGAATCCCTGCACCCTCCCCCGCGCGTCGCAGATGGGGAAGGTGATGCGCCCGGTGAAGAAGTCACTCGCCGTGCCCCCGCGCAGCCGCGCGAGGCCCGCTGCCTCGAGTTGCTGCCGGGAGAAGCCCTCCTGAATCGCCCGGCCCGCCAACGCGGCACCCGATGAGGGGGCCCACCCCACACGGAACCTCCGGATGAGCTCCTCCGGAAATCCCCGGCCCAGAAGGTATTCACGGGCGGGCTCTGCCTCGGGCGACTTCCAGAGCATCGCCTCATAGAAACCACACGCGCGGTCGAGGAGTTCGCGAACGCGCTCGGATTCACGACGACGGGCCTCCTCCTCGGGAGAGGCCTGGTCGTACTTCAGCTCCACCCCGAAGCGGTCGGCCAGCTGTTCCACCGCCTCCATGAACGACCCGGCGCCCTCGCGTTGCTGCATCCAGTCGAACGAATCGCCCGTGGCTCCGCAGCCGTAGCAGTAGTACGTGCGGTTCTCAGGCGGGATGAGGCAGAACGACGGCGTGCGCTCGTCGTGAAATGGGCATCTGCCCCACCATCTGCCACCGCGCCGTGCCAGCTGCACCTGCCCCCGCACAAGCTCCACGAGGTCGGCGGACTGGCGCACCTCGTCGATACTTGCGTCGTGGATACGTGGCATCAGAGCGGGCCGTCGTGCGGAATGAACATGTCGCGGTACGCACGGAGCGCGTAGCGATCGGTCATTCCCGAGACAAAATCGGTGGCGCGGACGACTGGGTCGGCATCGCCGGTGGGCGGCAGCAGCGATGGGTCGTCGAGGTAGGCCCTGAACAGCGACTGCACCACGTAGCGGGCACGCCGCGACTCGTCTGATGCCGGGGCAGCGAGATACACCTCGGCGAACATGTAGGCACGCAGCGACCTGAATGCCTCCCCCACCTCGTCGCTCTGGACGATGACGGGGCCATCACCCGAGGCGTCGACGATGTCGGTGACCAGGCGCGTGATGCGCTTGGACGTACTGCCGCCGAGCACAGCAATCTCGGCAGCGGGCAGATCTTCCTCGGTAATGATCCCCGCCCGGGTGGCGTCGTCGATGTCATGGTTGACGTAGGCGATGCGATCAACCAGGCGAACGATCTGGCCCTCGAGGGTTGCGGGCAGCCCCTCCCCCGTGTGGTGACGGATACCGTCGCGCACCTGATCGGTGAGGTTGAGACCGCGCCCATCGCGCTCGAGTACCTCAACCACCCGCACGCTCTGCTCGTTGTGCAGAAACCGGCGCCCGTACTCGTGGCGCAGGATGTCGTCGAGGGCATGCTCCCCGGCATGACCGAATGGTGCATGGCCGAGGTCGTGACCCATGGTGATCGCCTCGACGAGATCCTCATTCAGCCCCATCGCCCGTGCGACCGTGCGGCCGATCGCGGACACCTCAAGCGTGTGGGTGAGGCGCGTGCGGTAGTGATCTCCCTCGGGTGAGATGAAGACCTGGGTCTTGTGCTTGAGACGCCGGAAGGCCTTCGTGTGAATAACGCGGTCGCGGTCGCGCTGAAATGCCGTGCGCAGCGGGCACGGATCCTCTGCCACACGCCGGGTTGCGTCCTTCGCACGTGCGGCCCGGGGGTCGAGCGGGGGTTCCCTCACCTCAGGCGGGCTGGGGGATGGCCTGCGCCAGCTGGATGGGGAACGACCACGGGCCCTGCGCGGCCTCATCGGCCTTGCGCGGGTCGCCCACCCCGGAGATGCGAACCGTGAGATTCGAGGCGTCACGGGGAATTGCGGGCCCGACTGCCACCGAACCCTCAACCCGATTGCCGTCGCGTGAGGCGTCGAGGATGGCCGTGCGGTAACTGCGACCGTGATCATCGGTCACGTCGAGGCCCACCAGGTTGAGATGCTTACGCCTGCGCGACTCCCCGGTCTGGATCATAAATCGCAGCCGGGCGCCATCGTGGTAGCGCTCAAGCACCGTCAGCGAGACGGTGACTTCGCCGACCGAATCGGTCTGGTCGATGGCCACCACACCGCGCAGCGTGCCGGGACTGAAGATGACGGCACCAGGGAACGGCTCAACGACCTCGCTCCAATGATCCTGCTCATTTGGATTGGCCATCGGTGAGTCCTGCGCCATCTGGTGAATGCGCTCGGCGGACCGGTGCTTCCAGATATGGGGGCACTCACGGAACAGCGAGATGAGCGCACGGTGCGAGAACGCCTTGCCGTCGTCGGGGATGTAGATCCCGTACCGGCCCTGATCGGCACGGGTGAGCTCGATAAATGCTGCGGGAACCGACCCGTGTGAGTCGTCGAGCGCCGAGTCCTCGGCGTAGTGCAGGCGATCCACCTGCCAGCCGTCGACGATCAACTCGATCAGATCTCCCAGGCTGCCGAGGCGGTAACGCTCCTCAGTGGCGATGACGCGGTCCTCCGGGGTCGCGATGCGCGAGCGGTGATCGTACACCGCCCCCGCATGGGTGGGTGTGGTTAGGCAGCGGCGCCGTGGGCGCCGCGAAGCGCCGCCTGGCCGGCGGCGATACGGGCCACCTGCACGCGGAACGGTGAGCACGACACGTAGTCGAGGCCCACGCCATGACAGAACTCAATCGAGGCGGGGTCGCCGCCGTGCTCGCCGCAGATGCCCAGCTTGATGTCGGGCCGAACCGGCCGTGCGTCGGCTGCGGCGATCCGGATGAGCCGGCCCACGCCATCCACGTCGAGGGTCTCGAATGGATTCGAGGTGAGCAGGTTCTCCCGCAGGTACATGCCGAGGAACCCCTTCTCGGCATCATCGCGCGAGAAGCCCAGGGTGGTCTGTGTGAGGTCATTGGTGCCAAACGAGAAGAACTCGGCCTCGCGGGCGATCGTGCCCGACGTCAGGGCGGCCCGGGGCAGCTCGATCATCGTGCCCACCCGGTATTCCACGCGAGGGCCTTCGCTCATCGCCAGCACCAGCTCGACCTCGGCGACGACGATCGCGCGGGCCCGGTGGAGTTCCTCCTCGTACGCGACCAGCGGAATCATGATCTCCACCAGTGGTGCCTCGCCGGTTTCGTCGCGCACCGCGACCGCGGCCTCCATGATGGCCCCCGCCTGCATGCGCAGAATCTCGGGGAACTCCAGCCCAAGGCGCACACCGCGGGTTCCCAACATCGGGTTGACCTCGTGCAGGTTCTTCGCGCGCGCCAGCTGCGCCGTCACCTCGGGGTTGCGTACCCCACGTCGTTCGTCATCCGCCGCCTGCAGCGACAACTCGAGCAGGCTGGGGAGAAACTCGTGGAGCGGCGGGTCGAGAAGGCGGATGGTGACCGGCAGGCCCCGCATCTCACGGAACAGGCCCGTGAAGTCATCCACCTGAAATGGTCGCAGGAGTGCGAGCAGGCGACCGCGCTCGTCGTCGTTCTCGCTCAGGATCATCGCCTGCACCAGCGGCAGGCGATCGTCGCTGAAGAACATGTGCTCCGTGCGGCACAGGCCGATGCCCTCGGCACCGAACTCACGGGCCCGGCGGGCATCCTCCGGTGTGTCGGCATTCGTGCGCACCGTGAGCACGCGCACACGGTCGGCCCAGTCGAGCACCCGCATGAGGTACGGGTTTCGGGGGTCGGGATCGGTCACCGGCGCCGCCCCCGCATACACGCCGCCCCCGGTGCCATCGATGGTGATGATGTCCCCCGGAGCGAACACCGTGTCGCCGATCGAAATGGCCTCGCCATCAAACCGCAGCAGAGACACCCCGCACACCGCAGGGCATCCCATCCCCACAGCCACCACGGCAGCGTGGCTCGTCTTGCCCCCGCGTGCGGTGACGATGCCCTGCGCCGCGATCATTCCGTGCAGGTCGTCGGGCGTCGTCTCGTCGCGCACAAGAATGACCTTCTCGCCTGCCGCGCCGCGCCGCTCCGCCTCATCAGCCGTGAGCACGATCGCTCCGGTGGCCGCCCCCGGTGATGCGTTGACGCCCGTCGCGAGGGGAACGAGACCCGATATGCGTACGCCCCGGGCGTCGAGTTGAGGAAGGAGCAGTTGCGGGATCTGCGAGGGAGCGATGAGGCGCGCCAGGGCGTCGTCCTCGGTCACCAGTCCCTCGTCAACGAGATCGCAGGCGATCCGCACCATTGCCAGCGCGCCCCGCTTGCCATTGCGCGTCTGCAGCATGTACAGGCGCCCATCCTCGATGGTGAACTCGACGTCCTGCATATCGCCGTACGTGCGCTCAAGCAGCGCCATGGTGTCCATCAGTTCGGTGAACGCGTCGGGGAGGATCGCCTTGAGTTCCTCGAGGGGATGGGGCGTGCGGATACCCGCCACCACGTCCTCGCCCTGCGCGTTCATCAGGAAGTCGCCGAATGGACGCCCCCCCTCGCCCGTCGTGTTGTTGCGCGTGAAGGCCACACCGGTTCCGGACCGCTCACCGGTATTGCCAAACACCATCCGCTGCACGTTGACCGCCGTACCGAGGTCGTGGGGGATCCCGTGATGACGTCGGTAGTCGTACGCCCGGCGGTTCTCCCAACTCTCGAAGACCGCTCGGACTGCGCCATCCAACTGCGCCCGAGGGTGCTGCGGAAATGCCTCCCCGCGGTGCTCCGCGAAAATGGCCTTGAACCTGTCGCACAGCCCGCGCAGATCATCGGCACCCAGATCGACGTCCGACTGCGCACCCCGCTCGGCCTTGAGGGCGTCGAGGGCGGACTCAAAGTAATGCCTCTCCACCTCGCACACCACATCGCCATACATCTGGATGAAGCGCCGATAGGAGTCGAAGGCGAAGCGGGGATTCCCCGTGACGGCCGCCAGCCCCTCCACGCTTTCGTCGTTCAGCCCCAGATTGAGGATCGTGTCCATCATCCCGGGCATCGAGTCGCGCCCACCGCTTCGCACCGACACCAGGAGGGGGTCGGAGGGGTCGCCCAGACGCTTTCCGGCGCTGGCCTCAAGCGCAGCGAGGTGGGTGTCGATCTCATCCGTAAGCCCGGTCGGCAGCACCCGGTCCGCGCCCAGAAACGCCATGCACGCGGCGGTGGTGATGGTGAACCCGGGGGGCACGGGAAGCCCGAGGCGCGTCATGTCGGCCACGTTCGCGCCCTTGCCACCGAGGAGATCGCGCATGTCCCGCGACCCTTCACTGAAGGCGTAGACCCATTTGGTCACGCCACCCGACATCAGTCGCCGCCGGCCGCGGTGACCAGCACGGTGAAGTCGGCGACGTCCGCGTAGGCGGCCTCCGCCCTGCGCACGAGGGCGTGGCGGCGATCCCGATCGGCTGGGTTCTCGGCGTTCACCATGACCGCCTCGAAGAAGACATCGACCGGGGCGCCCAGCGCGGCGGCGGCGGCGATGGCAGCGTCAGGGTCCCCCGCGTCGCGTGCGGCGGCAATTGCCGGCTCCGCAGCGTCGAGGGCCACCCCAAGGGCGTCTTCATCTGGGTCGCCAGCCGAGACAAACCCGGCGAGCCCCGATTCCGACTTGGCGATAATGCGACGGCACCGGGTTGCGGCTGTGGCGGCGCGGGCCAGATCGGCGTCGCCCCGTCGGGCATCCAGGGCGCGCGCCCACGAGGCCGTGGTGACCAGGCCCCCGGGCCCCGCGGCGATGGCCGCACGCACTGCGTCACCCGCAACGCCCTCCTGCCCGAGGTGGTATGCCAGCCGATCGGCCATGAACGACTCAAGCTCGACCAGCGCCGCGTCGTCGTCGAGCACCAGATCGGCACCTTGCGATCGCAGGCGTGCGAATGACGGGGGGAATACCTGCGCAGGAAGAAGATCCCACCCACGCTCCAGCGCCAGGCGCACGATCCCGGCGGCAGCGCGACGAAGCCCGTATGGGTCCTTCGATCCGGAGGGGATTTCGCCGATGAGGAATGCCCCGGAGAGATTGTCCACCTTCTCGGCGAGGGCGACGAGCGCCCCTGCGGCCGTGGAGGGCGACGGGGAGTCGGGCCCCTCGGGCAGGTACTGCTCGGCGATGGCGACGCAGGTGGCCTCATCGCGCCCCGCCAGGCCCGCGTAGTGGCTCGCCGCAAATCCTTGAAGCTCACTGAACTCGGCCACCAGGATTGCACCCTGATCAACCTTCGCGAGCGATGCGGCAGCCTCCGCCGTGCTGCGGATGCCGTCATCCACACCTGCGGCCTCAGCCAGATCACCAACGCCGGCAACCAGACGGTCGCGCTTCTGTGCGAGGGTCCCGAGGCGGGCATGGAACACGATGTCGTGAAGGCGCGCGTCCAGCTCGTCAAGTCCGCTGGCCACGTCGCGGTCGTAACTGAACGCGGCATCCTGCAGCCGGGCATCCAGCACGCCCTCATTGCCGCGAACGATGATGTCGGCATGCGCCGGGTCGCCATTGGAGACGGCAAGGAAGATGGGCATGAGGGTGCCATCTGACGCGCGGACGGGCATGTAGCGCTGGTGGCTCTGCATCGCAGTGACGAGCACCCGCTCGGGGAGTCGCAGGTGGTCCCCGGAGATGGCCCCGGTGATCACGCTCGGCCACTCCACGAGGTGCACGACCTCCTCAAGCTTGTGTGCGGGGTCGCTCCACGCGCCCCCCGCCGCCGCAGCAGCGGCGTCCAGCCCATCGGTAATGGTGGTGCGCCGCTCCAGGTGGTCGGCGAGAACCGCGGAGCCACGCAGCTGATCAAGGTATGACCCGGCCTCGGACACCTCGACGGGGCCACCAAGGAATCGGTGACCACGGGTGACGCCGGACGCCGGCACACCGGCGACATCGAATGTGCACGTCTCGGACCCGACCTTGGCGGTGATCCAGCGGACCGGGCGCGAAAACCGCAGCCCCTTGCCGTCGCCCCAGCGCATCGTCTTTCCAAATCGCAACCCCTCAAGCACCCGACGGGCGATCTCGGGCACCAGATCGACCAGGGCAGAATCCTCACCGGGCCGGTCAAACCACACGAAGTCGCGCCCGCTCTCGGCGTCGGGTCGCGTGACCAGATCGGCCACTGCAACGCCCTGCCCGCGGGCAAACCCCTCAGCTGCTTTTGTGGGCGCGCCATCCTCACCAAAGGCGGCAGTCGCCGCTGGCCCGCGCACTGCCATCGCCTCACCGGATTGGCGCGCAGGCACATCGGACACGAACACCGCGATTCGACGGGGGGCCACCCACGCGACGGGGTCGCCACCGCTCAGATGCAGCGCGGCCAGCGCATCGCCCATCAGTCCGGGCGCCTGCGCGATGGCCTCGCGACATGCACTCGATGGCAGTTCCTCGCACCCGATCTCGATGAGCAGGTCAGGCATCGGCCGGCTCCCCAGTGGTTGCTGCAAGCCAGGCCTCGGCGCAACGGGCGGCGAGGGCCCGTACGCGCCAGATGTACGAGCCACGCTCAGTCACGCTCACTACCCCGCGCGCGTCGAGAAGATTGAATGAGTGGCTGCACTTGAGAACCTGGTCATATGCCGGCAGCACCAACCCTGCGTCGAGGCACCGATTGCACTCGCGCTCGTGGTCGTCGAAGTGGCGGAAGAGGGTTGCGGTGTCGGCGATGGTGAAGTTGAACGCGCTCCACTGCCGCTCGTTTTCCTGATACACGTCGCCGTAGGTCACTCCCGGCGCCCACTCGAGCTCGTACACCGAGCCCACACCCTGCAAATACATGGCGATGCGCTCAAGGCCGTAGGTGAGCTCCACCGAGATGGGCGCGAGATCAATGCCGCCCGCCTGCTGGAAATAGGTGAACTGGGTCACCTCCATACCGTCGAGCCACACCTCCCACCCAAGTCCCCACGCGCCGAGAGTGGGCCCCTCCCAGTCGTCCTCCACAAATCGCACGTCGTGGATGGCGGGATCGAGCCCAAGGGCGGTGAGCGACCCCAGATACAGATCCTGGACGTCCTCGGGGGATGGCTTGAGGATGACCTGATACTGGAAGTAGTGCTGAAGCCGGAAGGGGTTCTCGCCGTAGCGGCCATCGGTGGGCCGGATGGACGGCTCCACGTATGCAACCCGCCACGGGTCGGGGCCCAGACTGCGAAGGAGCGTTGCCGGGTTAAACGTTCCGGCCCCAACTTCGGTGTGGTACGGGTGCATGAGCGAGCAGCCCCGCGACGCCCAGTAGGCGTGCAGGTCGAGGATGATCTGCTGGAAGCTCGGGCCGCGGTTCATCGGCCGGGGAGCATAGCCCGAGTGCCCGACTGACACCGCGCCCCCACGCGTCCGAGGATGCGGGATAGGGTCACCCCCACCGCATGCCCCGACGCTCCACATCTCCGCCGCTCGCAGTGGGCGCCCTCATCGCGGTCCTCGCAATCTCTGTGGGTGGGGGTTGGTACGTGGCTGATCACCTCAGCCATCCGGCGTCCCGCCCGGTGGTGGCCGCCGCGCCGGTGGAGCCCCCCTATGACGCCCCC
>JBMOGE010000026.1:0-25897 GCA_049318525.1 Miltoncostaeaceae bacterium | reverse complement strand
TTTCAGCGCGTGTTTTGCTCCCCTCATGAGGCGTTTTGCGGCGAGGTCGCCTCTCCCACACATCCTCGCGGCCGAAGGGGACGAGAGTCGAGAATGGTGCAGCCTGAAGACGCGAATGGGGCCCCGGGCGCGATGCCCGGGGCCCCATTCAAAACTGCCCTGCCGGTTGCCCTAACGCAGCGGCGTGCCGGGCAGCGGCGGGCTCGGCTGGTCCTGACGTTCCAGGGTGCCGTCGGTCCGCCTCAGGATCACGTTCAGCAGCGGGTAGTCCGAGATCTTGCCCACCGACGACGAGTTGACGTACGCGGTGATAACCGGACGCTCGCTCTCCTTGACCGACTGAATCACCGGTGCCGAGATGGGCGCGGTGATCACGCGCTTGTTCACCACGGTGCCGCACTGCATGGGAATGCGCTTGCCCTTGGCGTCCGTGAAGTAGAACGAGTAGCGACCGGCCTCACCCATGAGCAGCGTGTAGCTGAAGCGGGTCTTCTTGGGGCCCGTCGGGCACAACTGCTTCGGCTGCGACTTCTTGGGCTTCACGAAGATCTTGAAGCCCTTTGTGAGCGACGTCTTCTTGAAGCCGAAGAGGTTGAAGAGCCTGTCGAGGAACGTGGGCTTGGCTGCCGGCACGGCGACCGTCACCGCGCTGGTCACGAAGTCCACCGAAGTGAAGTCGCCGCCGTCGGTCTTGTTGCCGTACTCGGCCACATAGCCCTTGACGACGTCGGCGTTGCCGGCGCCGTAGGAGCACGGCAGATCGTTCCACTGCTTGTCGAAGAACACGTTGTCGGGCGGCGCCGACGTGGGCGAGTACTTGTTGATGATCGCGCAGTCCTCACCCAGAGTGGGGCTGTTCTCCACCTGGCACAGCGAAGCGTTCCAGTTGTTCGGCTCGCCGGAGGCCCAATTCGAGAACCGGCCCTCGTACGGTGCGCCGCCATTGGCGACGTTGCAGCCCTGCCAGAACTGCACGCCGTTTTCCGGACCGCCAACCCACTTCCAGGCGCCCTCGGTTTCGGCGTCGGATGCACCGATCCAGACGTTCTGGGCCACCTGGCCGCTGTCGCCCTGAATCTTGCCGGCGACGAAGTTGTTCTCGTCCTCGCTGGTGATCGATGCGAGGTAGCCCAAGAGGCCCAACTCGATGCTGGTGCCTGCCGCGAACTGCGCGTTCGTGCCCGTGATCTTGCCCGGCACGTACTTGTAGAAGTGCTGGTTCTGGGGGTTGAACGAGACGTCGGTGCGCGAGGTGAACGCGGTGGTCTTCACCGAGAAGCCGGTGGTCACCGTGTCGTCGGTGGTCACCGTGAGGGTCTTCAGGGCCGCGTTCACCGCATCCTGCGTGCCGGTGAATGCGATTGAACTGCCCTGATAATACGCGTACCCGAACGGCAGCGAGAGGCCCGTGGTGCTACCCAACTTGAAGGTGGCCCGGCTGGGCACGTCGCTCGTCACGGCGAAGTACACGCTGTCGGTGAAGCCCGACACCTGAATGCCCTTCACCGGGGTGGTGCCACCCTTGAGGAAGTACTTCGTGAACGACTGCGAGGTCGCGGCGGATGCGCTCGACGCGAACACGCCGGCGGGAACAATCACCGCGGAAGCGGCCACCAGGGCCACGAGGGACTTGCGCCTCATAAGGGGGTCATCTCCTACTGGACGAAAGGACGGTGTCACGAGGTTGCGACGGCGTCCATTTTAACAGCGCCCGTGTTAAGAAACGCCGAGTCTGCGCGCCAGGCGCATGAGGCCGATAAGTGACTTGGCATCGTGCACCTCGGCAATGACGGCATCCAGATCGGCCAATGGCCACGGCACCACGGTGATCTCCTCCTCCGCGATGGGCTCGTGGTCAATGCCCACGAGGTCAGTGGCCAGAAAGCAGTGGATGTACTCCTCCAGAATTGCCGGCGCGGTGTAGAAGCCACCCAGGCTCTCCCACGTGTCGGCGGCCCGCCCCACCTCCTCGGCCAATTCCCGCTTGGCGCACTCGATCGGCGCCTCGCCGGGCACATCCAACTTGCCCGCCGGCAGTTCGAGCAGATACTCCCCCACCGCCTCCCGTGGCTGGCGCACCATCAGCACGTGCTCGCCCTCCACCGGCACCATCACCACCGCACCGGGGTGTGCGATGACCTCGCGACGCACCACGAGCCCATTGGGGCGTCGGTAATGGACCACCGACAGATCGACGACTTCACCCTCGTAGATGGGCTCCGATGACTCGATGCCGAGCCCGTCGATGCGATCGATGCTCATGCCCTGCTCAGGTGGTGGCGCGGGCGACGATGGCCAGGGTGATATCGACCATGCGCTCAATGTCATCGATGCGGATGCGCTCATCAGGGGTATGCACCCCCACCATGGCGTTACACAGGTTCACCGACGCGAATCCGTTGACCAGAAACGCGTTCACGTCCGATCCGCCCCCAGTGGCAACGAACGTCGGCTCGATGCCGCAGTCCTCAATCGCCTGGCGCGCCATCACTACCTGCGGAGCATCCTCAGCGAGCGTGTAGCCGGTGAAGTGGTGCTTCACGCGTACCTCCACGTCGCACTCGCACTCGGTCCCGGCCCAGGTGAAGGCATCCACCATCGCGGTGAGCTGCCGGTCGAGGGCGTCCACATCGCGCGACCGGCACTCGCCCGTCACCACGCACTCCTCGGCCACCACATTGTCGGCGGAGCCCCCGCGGATGGTGCCCACGTTCGCCGTGGTGGCGTCGTCGATGCGCCCGAGAGGCATCGCGGCGACGGCACGGGATGCGGCAACGATCGCGCTCCGCCCCTGTTCCGGTTGGATTCCCGCATGTGCCGCGACTCCCCGGAAGGTGGCCTCGATCTCCTTGTGCGTCGGGGCCGCAGTGACGATTCCGCCGAGATCCCCGGTGTGGTCGTACACAAACCCGAACTCGGCCTTCAGCACCGAAGGGTCGAAGTAGGCAGCGCCCTGAAGGCCCACCTCCTCGCACGGGGTGAACACCAGCTCGATTCCCGCGTGCGGTGTTCCGTCGCGCACGATGCGATCAACCGCGTGCAGCATCACGGCAACAGCGGCCTTGTCGTCACCACCCAGAATGGCCTCGTTGGCGTTGGTGAGCCATTCGCCATCCTGCACCACCTCAACCGGCGCGAGCAGTGGCACGGTGTCGACATGGGCGCAGAACATGATGGGCGTGCCGGGCGCAGTGGGCGCAAATCGCGCGACGATGTTGTTGCAGCCCGCTGGCCCCACCATGGCGGCCGCATCGTCCTCGGTAATGCTCGCGCCCATGCGCTCCAACTCACGGATGACCGCGTCGGCCATCGCGCGCTCGTGCCCGGTTGGCGATGGGATCTCGCACAGCCGCACAAACAGATCGCACACCTCGCTGAGCCGCGCGATCACGCCGTGGCCGTGGTGGCGGAGTCACCGCCGCCGTGGCCGGCCGCGTCGGCACGTGCCACCGCCGCCCCGATGAACGCCCGGAACAGAGGCTGCGGACGGGTGGGCCTGCTCTTGAACTCGGGGTGGTACTGGCTTGCGACGAAGAACGGGTGACCGGGCAGCTCGATGCACTCCACCAAGCGCCCATCGGGCGAGCGGCCGCAACTGACGAGGCCCATCTCCTCGATCTTTGGCCGCAGCACCGGGTTGACCTCGTAACGGTGGCGGTGGCGCTCCTGGATGGAGTCCACATCGCCGTAGAGATCGCGTACGACTGACCCCGGGAGCAGCGACACCGGATCGGCGCCCAGGCGCATGGTGCCGCCCCGCTCCTCGATCTGGCGCTGCTCGGGCAGTAGGTCGATAACCGGGAAGGGCGTCTCGAGGTCGAACTCGGTGGAGTTGGCGCCGTCCATTCCGCACACATTGCGGGCGTATTCGATGACCGCAACCTGCATGCCGAGGCAGATACCGAGATAGGGCACGCCCTCTTCGCGGGCAATGCGGGCGGCCTCAATCTTGCCCTCCACCCCGCGGCCCCCGAAACCGCCGGGCACCAGCACGCCATCAGCAGCGCGCACGTGCTCGGCCAGATCCTCGGCGTCGGCATCCACCCAGTCGATCTCGACGTTCACGCCATGTGCAAGGCCCGCATGCTTGAGGGCCTCGTACACCGACATGTAGGCGTCATGCAGCTGCACGTACTTGCCCACGAGGGCGATCTTCACGGAGCCGGTGGCGGCCAGCAGGCGGTCGACAAGGTCGCGCCAGTCGTCAAGCTCAAGCGGGCCGGACAGGTCGAGGCCCAGGCGGTCGCCCACAACGCGGTCGAGGCCCTCCGACTCCATCATGAGGGGCACCATGTAGATGTCAGCGGCATCCTCGGCCGAGATGACGGCCTGGGTCGGGATACCGCCATAGAGCGCGATCTTCTCGCGCACTTCGCTGCCCAGCGGACGGTCTGATCGCAGCACCAGCACGTCGGGCTCGATACCAATGCGCCGCAGCTCGTTGACCGAATGCTGCGTCGTCTTGGTCTTCAGCTCTCCGGCGACGCCGAGGTATGGCACGAGGGTGACGTGCACGAACGCCACACGGTCGCGGCCTTCCTCATTGCGCATCTGGCGGATTGCCTCGAGAAATGGCAGCGATTCGATGTCGCCCACCGTGCCGCCGATCTCCACGATCACCACGTCGGCGTTGGATGACGTGGCGGCCTGCCGGATGCGGTCCTTGATCTCGTTGGTGATGTGGGGAATGACCTGAACGGTGGCGCCCAGGAAGTCGCCCCGGCGCTCGCGGCGGATGACCGCGTCGTACACGCTGCCGGTGGTGATGTTGGACGTGCGGGTGAGGGCCTCGTCGGTGAAGCGCTCGTAGTGGCCCAGATCCAGGTCGGTCTCGGCGCCGTCCTCGGTGACGAACACCTCACCGTGCTGGAACGGGCTCATGGTCCCCGGGTCCACGTTCAGGTACGGGTCGCACTTCTGCAGCGACACCTTGAACCCACGTGCCTTCAGCAGGGTCCCGAGGGACGCTGCTGTAATCCCCTTGCCAAGGCCCGACACCACTCCGCCCGTCACAAAGACGTAGCGCTCACCGTGCTCACTCAATGGACCGGCCTCCCCGACGTACCGCACACCGTACGGAGGGTGAGCATACCCACCCGCGCGGCGCATGCCGCGTGTGCTCAGCGACCCCGTCGCGCGAGCAGCTCACCCGCATGGGCGCGGGCGCCCTCATCGTCGGGTGAGGCCCCGAGCATGCGGCACATCTCGGCCAACAGCGCGTCCCCTTCAACCGGCTCGATGGTGGTCACCGTGCGTCCGTCGTCGGCCACCCCCTTCACCAGCCGGTAGTGGCGATCGGCCGCGGCCGCGACCTGCGGCAGGTGTGTGATCACCAGTACCTGCCGCCCCACGGCCAGTGCGGCAAGGCGATCGCCCACGGTGCCAGCCGTCACGCCACCGATACCGGCATCAACCTCGTCGAATACCCAGGCAACCCCCGGCTCGGCCGCCGCAGCCACCGAGTGCAGGGCGAGGAGCACTCTCGAGAGCTCGCCCCCCGACGCCGCGTTGGCCAGTGGGGCCTCAGGAAGGCCGGGGTTCGCGCGCAGAATGAGGGCAACCTGGTCGGCGGGCACTTCGGCGTCGTCGCGCGATACCTCCACCCGCAGTGCGGCACCCGACATGGCCAGATCCTGCAGCTCGGCCTCGACACTTGCTGCCAGGCGCGGTGCAGCCTCAGCGCGAGCCGCATGCAATGTGTCGGCGAGCGCGTGCGCATCGCCCAACAGGGCGTCGCGCGCTGCGGAGAGGGCGTCGTCACCGGCCTGCCCCGTTGCCAGCGCGTCGAGCGCCGCCCGGGCCTCGTCAGCACGGGCCAGCACCATCTCCGTTCCCGGCCCGTATCGGCGCCCGAGGGTGGCGTACTCCTCAAGCCGGCCCTCAACCCACTCGAGACGGCCCGGCTCGGCGTCCAGATCCTGCGCGTATCTGCGCAGCCCGATGAGCGCCTCCTGAAGCGCTGCCTCAGCGGCCTTCAAATCCTCAAGTGGCCCCTTGAGTGTGGGGTCGAGATCGCACGCGTGTTCGATGGCACGTGCCGCGCGGCCCGTGGCCATCACCGCCCCGCTGTCATCCGAGTCGAGAAGCTCAAGGGCGCTGTCGGCGGCTTCGGCGAGGCGCTCCGCGTGCCCCAGCCGGCCGCGCTCCGTCTGCAGCGCCATCTCCTCGTCCAGATCGGGCGCAGCCGCATCCACATCGGCCAGCAGTTGGGTGAGTGCATCGCGCTCACGTGCCGCGCGTTCACGCCCGTCGCGGGCGGCGTCGATCTCCCGGGCAAGGCGCACCAGATCGCGTCGCATCAGGGTCAGTTGCTGGGCCTGCGACACCACGTCGGGCCCGGCGAAGGCATCAAGGATGGCCATCTGCGCGGCGGGGCCCACAAGCCGACGCTGTTCGTGCTGGCCAGAGAACCGCACGAGCCCCCCGATGAATGACGCCACCGCATCACGCGACGCCACCTGACCATCCACAAGCGCCCGTGCGCGGCCCTCTGCGGGCACGCGGCGGGCCACCACGACCTCGGTCTCATCTTCCGCCAGGTCACGCACCTGCAGTGCCGGATCGCCGGGGTCGAGGGAATCCCAGAAGCCATCCGGCACGCTGACGGTTGCCTGCACCAGCGCATGCTTGGCACCGGGGCGCACGGCCTTCGGGTCAACGGGCGCGCCCGCGAGCAGCCCGAGGGCCGTTGCCACCACGGTCTTTCCGGCTCCGGTCTCGCCGGTGATGGCCGTCAGTCCGGCGGTGGGCTCGATGTGGGCCCGCTCGATCACCACGAGGTCGCGGATCTCGATCTCGCGGATCACGCCGCCACCCCGCCCGCGATCATCGGCGGCCGAACTTCTCCCGGTACCGGCGGAAGAATGACGACTCGGGGAAGATTGCAAGGTGCACTTCCTGCCCGCCGAGGCCAACGGTCACCGACCGGCCCGGGGGCAGTTCGCCAATGCGCACGCCGTCCGCAAGCACGTCGCACGGCCCCACGATGGCGCTGTTTGTGACCACCAGCGTCTCCTCCGGCGCGAGGATAAGTGGCCGGGTATCCAGGTGGTGCCCGGCGATGAACGAGATGACGAAGGCACGGGCCTTCCACGACACCGTGGGGCCACCGGCAGCAAGGTTGTATGCAGTCGATCCCACAGGCGTGGAGCAGATGAGCCCGTCGCACCGCACGGTTGCCACCGACTCCCCATCAACCGAGTACGAGAGATCGGCCAGACGCGACTCGCCACCCCGCAGGAACGCCAGATCGTTCACGGCGTTGATGGTGCCGCCGATCCATTCGGCCTTCAGGGATGGAAGGCCCAGAGTGATGTAGTCGCCCCGCAGCGCTCGTGTGAGGCTGCGCTCGAGGTCGCCCTGCTCCACCGTGGCGAGAAATCCAACTCGCCCGAAGTTGACGCCGAGCACAGGCGCGCCGGTGCGCGCTTCGAATGACAACGCGCGCAGGATGCTGCCATCGCCACCCAGCACCAGCACAAGGTCAACCCCACCGGGTCGTAACTCATTTCCGGTCACCACCGTGCGGCCCCGGAGCGGGGGGTGCTTGGCGGCCTCGTCGGCGGTGGCCAACACCTCCACCCCGTTGGCATCGAGAATCGCGAGCACGGTGGGCATGACCCCGGCGGTCACCTCGGCAGCGCCATGGCTGAGCACCAGCACGCGCTCGGCACGGGTTCCCTCCACCTCGCGTATGGGCTCATGTTGACGCTTCATGCAGCCCCCGCCAGCACGGCTGCGTCGATGGCGGCACCGATATCCACGCGCGGATCGGGCAACGCGGGGCCGTGTGCCAACAGGAAGATCTCGCGGTTGCCCTTGGGCCCGGGCGTGCCACTGTCGGCTGCTCCGGCGATATGTGCCCCGGTTGCGCGCATGGCGTGAGCCACGCCGAGCACGGCGTCACGGCGGAGCGCGGGGTCGCGCACGACGCCGCCTGACCCCACGTTGTCCTTACCCACCTCGAATTGCGGTTTGACCATCACGAGGGCACGGTACGCCGGGTGAAGGCAACCCGCCACCGCCGGCCACACAATGCCCGACGAGATAAACGACACATCCATCACAGCGAAGTCGGGAATGCGGGGCAGCATGGCCGGCGCGAGCGCCCTCGCATTGGTTCGATCGATCACATCAACGCGCGAATCCTCGCGTAGCGCCCACGCGAGTTGTCCATAGCCGACGTCCACGGCGATCACGCTCGTCGCCCCACGCCGCAGCAGCACATCGGTGAAGCCGCCCGTGGACGCCCCGATGTCAATTGCCGTCGCCCCGGTGGGATCGACCCCCAGCACGTCGAGGGCATTCGCCAGCTTGAGCCCACCCCGCGATGCGTACTCGGGCCCCTCCTCGACATCGATGACCGCGTCGTCACGCACCTGGGACCCGGGCTTGACCGCCGCGCTGCCGCCAACGCGGACGCGACCGGCCATCACGGCCGCCTGCGCACGCGCTCGGGTGGGGAATATGCCGCGCTCCACGAGCGCAGCGTCCAGTCGCTGCCGGGCCACGCGCGGGATCGTAGCCACCGCCACCCCGTCAACCATCACGAGGGCGTGCCGATTCGGGTCAGCCGATCGCCCGATCGCCAAGCGCGGCGAGTGCGGCGGCGGCCGTGGCGGCGGGTGTGATCCCGGCCTCCGCCAGCAGCAGGTCGCGGCGTCCATGCTCAATGAAGTGGTCAGGAATGCCGATGCGTGCGATGTATGCCCGGCATCCCGGGAGCGCCTCCACCACTGCGCTTCCGAACCCACCCTCCAGCGCGTGGTCCTCAATCGTGACCACCACATCATGGGTTTCGGCGATCTCGCGCAGCAGATCAACGTCAAGCGGCTTCGCGAACCGCGCATTCACCACGGTGGGCGGCACGCCGAGCGACTCCGACACGATCACCGCGGCGTCACGCGCCACCTGCACGCCATATCCATAGCCCACCAGGGCCACGCGCGACCCCTCGGCGAGCACCTCGGCCTTCCCCACCGGGAGTACTTCGGGTCGATCCGGAAGGGGTACGCCCACGCCACTCCCACGCGGATACCGCAGCGCGGAGGGACCATCAAGGCGGAGCGCGGTGTGCAGCATGTGCACCAACTCGGCCTCATCCTTGGGGGCCATCACCACCATGCCGGGAAGGGGCCGCAGGTATCCGATGTCAAATATGCCGTGGTGGGTTGGCCCGTCGTCGCCAACGAGGCCCCCCCGATCGATGGCAAACACCACGGGCAGCCCCTGCAGGGCGACGTCGTGCACGATCGGGTCGTAGGCGCGCTGAAGAAACGTGGAGTACATGGCACACACCGGGCGGTACCCGGCGATGGCGAGCCCGGCGGCGAATACCACCCCGTGCTGCTCGGCGATCCCGACGTCGTAGGTGCGCTCGGGGAAGCGCTCGGCGATGAAGTCTGTTCCAGTGCCCTTGGGCATGGCGGCAGTAATGGCCACCACGCGTGGATCGGCCTCGGCCTCGGCCAGCAGCGCGCGGCCAAACACCTCGGTGTACGAGGGTGCGGCGGGCGTCGATGGGCGCGCGGCACGGCCGCTGTCCACCGCGAATGGGCCGGACCCGTGCATGGCCTCACGATCAGACTCCGCAGGGGCGTACCCATGCCCCTTCTGCGTGTGCACGTGCAGCAGCACCGGCCGCTGGAGGTCGGTCGTGCGTTGAAGGGCACCGCGAAGGGCGTGGATGTCGTGCCCATCAATGGGCCCCAGATAGGCGAAGCCCAGCGCCTCAAACAACTGGCCCGGCACGAACAGCGCCTTGGTGGCATTGGAGAGCGAGTCACCCAGCTGACCGAGACCGGGCACCTTGCGAAGCCCCTTGTCCAGTTCGCCGCGCACCTTTGACAGGGTCGGATCAAGCCGTGCCCGCTGCAATAGGCCCGCCAGCGCCCCGACGTTCTCGGAGATGCTCATACCGTTGTCGTTCAGCACCACGGTGAGGGGCGACTGCAGGTGGCCGGCCTGATTGAGCCCCTCGTAGGCCATCCCACCGGTCATGGCACCGTCGCCGATGACGGCCACCACGCGGCGGTCGCGGCGACCGGTGATGCGCATGGCCTCGGCCAGCCCCACGCCATACGAAATGCTGGTGCTCGCATGCCCGGCACCCATGATGTCGTGCTCGCTCTCCGCCCGGCGCAGGAAACCCGAGAGCCCCTCGTGCTGCCGCAGCGTGCTGAACTCGCCAAGGCGACCGGTGAGCAGTTTGTGTCCGTAGGCCTGATGCCCGACATCCCACAAGATGCGATCGCGGGGCGAATCGAGCTCGGCGTGCAGCGCGATGCTGAGCTCGATGGTGCCGAGGCTCGACCCGAGGTGCCCGCCCGTGGTGGACACCGTGGCGATAATCGCCTGGCGCATCTCCTCGGCCAGCGCGGCGAGCGCCGCGTCGTCCATGTCGTGCAGCGGGGCCGGCCCGTCAAGCGAGGCAAGCATTGGATAGCGCGAGGCGAGATCAGTCACACCGGCCATCCTAATTGCCCCCGGGCCCGTGGCGCGTACGTTCGGTCCGACCGTGCCCCCTCAGCGATGCACGACGCGCAGCACACGGGTGCGCCAACGCTGCCCCGGCCCCGCCGGACGCGTTCGCACCTGCACCTCAAGATCCCCACGCCGCAGGGAGGGGAGCGCCGATGCCGGGAGCGTCACCCGGCGCACGAGCCGGGTGTTTGGGGCAACGGAGAAGCCGGGGCGAAGTGTGGCGTAGGTGCGAACGCTCCTGCCGGCGCGCCGACGATCACGGACGGTCACCGTCATCGGGCCAGTCACCCGCCCCGCACCCACCTGCATGGATGCCTTGGAGGTGGCGCCCGCACCCGTGCCACCCACCACATACGCCGTGACGGGGATTGCCACCGACCCGTTGCTGCTCGCCGTGGCCGTCGTACCTGCCGCAGCGACACTGGTGACGGGGCACGTGTAGCTGAAGGTGCTGCCGTTGTCGGACCCTTCGCACGTCCCCACCCCGCCAGCAATGGTCATCGCCTGCACATAGGCTGCGTAGGACGCATCCGGGGCCCCGAACCACCCGATTGCGGTCGAATTGTTTCCGTCAAGCGGACCCCACGAGATTGTGTTTGCAAGCCCCGCGGGGTGTCCGTTCGGGGAGTTGGCCCACGCCAAGAAGCCATTTGCAGGGTCAATTGCAAGTGCCGTTGCCTCCGAACTGTTGCCAACCGCACCGCCACTGAACAGGCTCGTGGCACAGCAGCCGGTCTCAGGCACCTGAGCGATCTGGTTGGGCTCATCCCCCGTCTGGGCGGACAGCACATACACCATCGCCGTGGCCGGGTCCACCACGAGGCCCTGAACTCCGCTCGAGATGAGCGAGCCACCCGACAGCACCACTGAGGGCGACCCGCCACCGGATGTCGGGATGGAGATGACCTGGCTCATGTTGGCCCCCAGAAGGAAGAGCCTGTTGGAGATGGGATCAACGGCCATATGGGACGAATTGAGATTGTTCGGCAACTGCGCGAGGAGCGTGGGCGTGAGCGTGCCACCCCAACTGGTGGCGACGGGAGCCGACCAGATACTGACCTGGCACAACTTCGCGCCGTCACACCCGGCGGGCACCGTCGAGAAGTAGAGGATGCCGCGCGTGGCATCCATAGCGAGCCCGCTCCCGACCACCACGTTCAAGCCCTCGAAAGACAAGGCAGCCCACGGCGGGGTGCTCTCCGGGGGGCCCATAACTCCGGGTATCTGCGCTTTCGGACACCCGATCAGGGGCGCCTGCGACGGCGTCACCTGAGGCCATGCCGCATAGCACGCGGCGTACAGATACTGCTGGGTGCCACTGCAACTGTTGGTGAAATACACCAACGTGCTCCACGTCGGCCCCGCGGTTCCCCAATAACCGGTCGGCCCATCCACCGACCATGGATATCCAAAGGAGTAATTCCACGCAGTGGAAACCATCGAGGCCGCATACAGACCGCTGGCGGTACCCAAGCCGGTTGCCGGGGGCGGATAGATCACCGGACTCGTCGAACTGGTCACGGCGAACGGGTTGACGCCCGATTGCGCGGGTGCTGACGCCTCCCCGATCGCCGAGATCTGGCCGTCGCCGCATCCCCCGGAGGAACTCGGACTGAAGAACAGCGTGTTCTGGCCGGGAGGCGGGCCAGCGACGGCGATGCCAGCGCCGAACGTAAGTGCCAGCAGTCCGGAGAGCAGTACCAGGAGCAGTGCGCGCCCGTGCGATGCCCCGGATGTCGTGCGGGCGAAAAGAGACGGATCACGGGACATCGGGCATTCCGTTCGGAAGCGTGCGCTAGACGCGGCTCGGTACGGTGTCAAAACACTATCCCATGCCCATTGACCCCGAACTCATCCACGCGCTTCACCTTTCAGTAGAGGACCACCACGCCGCGCTCACCGATCGCGCAGCAGCCCACCACGTGTTCCAGACATCCACGGTGCAGGCGCTCATCGACAGCCGGTACGAGGGCGATCTCTCAGTCGCCGAACTGCTCACTCACGGCGACCTCGGGCTGGGCACGCTTGATGGACTCGATGGCGAGTTGGTTGTGTCGGCGGGCGAGGCCTACGTCGCCCGGGCTGATGGCTCGGTCTCCCCGGTATCCGGCGACACCCGCACCCCCTTCGCGGTGGTCACCCCCTTTGCGCCTGACCCCCCGGTGCACGTGGAGGGCATGGATCATGAGGAACTTCTCGCGACCCTCGATGCCCAAAGCACCATGCCCGTTCAGGCCGTGCGTGTGTCCGGCCGGTTCAGTCGTCTCCGGGTGAGAAGCGTGCCGAAGCAACAGGCGCCGTACCCACCACTCGAAGAGGTACTGACCATGCAGGTGGAGTGGGAGATCGGGCCAGTCAACGCCACGCTCGTGGGATTTCGGTTCCCGCTCCTCGCAACCGGCCTTGAGGTGCCGGGTTGGCACCTGCACGCCCTGGCCGATGATCGATGCTCCGGGGGGCACGTGCTGATCGCCGATCTCGAGCGCGGCACACTCGAACTTGATGCAGCCACCGAGGTGCACTGCGAGCTGCCCCCGGGCGTGGCGATCACGCGCGCTGCCCACGGTACCGCCGAGCGGCTCCACGCCGCAGAGACCCGCATCCACCCGTAGGCGGGCCGGCGGGGGCCTACTCCGAGACCGGGGCCTCAGGGGCATCCGGGGTCTCAGGGGTCGATCCGGCGCGGGCCTCGGCCTCGGCCTCGGCGATGGCGCGGGGGATCATCTCGGCAACGGCGGATGACAGGTCGGATGCCTGCTGCGCCAACTCCTCCACTCCTGCACGCGGGGTGTTGGCTGCCTCGCGAATTCGCACTGCCAAGTTCTCGAGCCGTGCGGTCGCCTGCGCCAGTTCGTCGCGGGCGCTCATGCGGCCGCTTCGCCACCTTCGCGGGTGATCCGGCCGAGGATGCCATTCACAAAGCCCGGGGCCTCCGCGGCGCACCACTTCTTCGCCATCTCCACCGCCTCGTCGATGGCAACGGGGGCCGGCACCTCTCCCGTGCGGATCTCGTACACCGCAACCCGCAGGATCGCCCGCTCGAGGGGCGCGATGCGATCGGCCGTCCAGCCCTTGGCGGCGGCCGTGATGCGTTCGTCAATCGCCGGGATATCGGCATCCACGCCAGCAACCAGCGCCTCGGTGAACGGGTCGGCCGCGTAATCGCCCGCGCGTGCGCCATTGTCCTTCAGCTCATCAAGCGACAGACCGGTGACATCGCGCTGGTACAGCAGTACCACCGCCTGCCTGCGCGCTTCCCGCCGTGAGACCGGGACGGTCATGACGCGCCGCCGCCCAGGGATGGCAGGAATTCTGCCCGGTCCACCAGGAACCCCGTGGTGTACGAGCCGGTTGCGAACAGTTCGTCGCGCGCGATCTCACGCAGCAGCGGCAGCGTGGTGGGCAGCCCGGTGACAACGCTCTCATCGAGGGCACGCTGCATGCGGGCCACCGCTCGTGGACGATCGGGTGCCCACACGCACAGTTTGGCGAGCAGCGAGTCGTAGTACGGGGGCACGTAGCCCTTGGACCGGCAGTAGGTGTCCACGCGCACACCCGGGCCCGCCGCCAGCCGGAACTCATCCAACCGACCGGCGGCCGGCCGGAAATCAAAGGCAGGGTCCTCGGCGTTGATACGGCACTCAATGGAGTGTCCGTTGGCCTCAATGCGCCCGGTGCGGCTCAGCACCTGGCCATCGGCAACCCGCAACTGCTCGGCCACGATGTCAAGACCGCTCACCAGCTCGGTCACCGGATGCTCGACCTGAAGCCTCGCGTTGAGCTCCAGGAAGTAGAACTCCCCGTGCTTGTCCACGAGGAACTCAAGCGTGCCTGCCGACTTGTAGTCCCAGGCCCGGCACGCCTCCTCGGCGGCGGCGTGCATGCGCTCGCGGGTGGCATCCGGCAGGTTCGGCGCCGGCCCCTCCTCCACCACCTTCTGGTGACGGCGCTGAATGGAGCACTCGCGGTCGCCGCAGATGAGTACGCCGCCCAGGCCGTCGGCCAGCACCTGCACCTCCACGTGGCGTGCGCCCTCAAGCAGCTTCTCCACGTACAGCGAGCCGTCGCTGAATGCAGCGAGGGCCTCCTGTGAGGCATTCTCAAACGCGCGCTCCAGCTCATCTGCGCTGTCCACGCGACGCATGCCCCGGCCCCCGCCGCCGGCAGATGCCTTCAGCAGAATCGGGAACCCGGCTGCGTCGGCAGCCACCCGTGCCGCCGCCACGTCGCGGACGCCACCTTCAGACCCGCCCAGCACCGGCAACCCCGCCTCGATGGCGGCGTCCTTCGCCCGGATCTTGTCGCCCATGCGTGCCATCACCTCGGGGGCGGGCCCAACGAAGCGGATGCCGTTGTTGGCGCATTCGGTGGCGAAGTCGGGGTTCTCTGAAAGAAACCCATAGCCGGGGTGCACGGCGTCGCATCCGGTGACCTCAGCGGCCCCGATGACGTTTCGCACGTCGAGGTACGAGTCGCGCGCTGCCGGCGGACCGATGCACACGGCCTCGTCGGCCATCTCAACCGCGAGTGAGTTGGCATCGGCCGTGGAGTACACAGCCACGGTGGGGATACCGAGCTCCCGTGCGGTTCTGAGGACCCGTACGGCGATCTCCCCCCGATTGGCGACGAGCAGCTTCATGGCGTGAGGATGAAGAGGGCCTGCCCGAACTCCACGGGCTCGGCGTTCTGCACCTTGATCTCGCGCACGGTGCCCGCCCGGTCGGCGGTGATCTCATTGAAGATCTTCATGGCCTCGATGATGCACAGGGTCTGCCCCTGCACCACCCGGTCGCCAACCGCGACAAAGGGTCCGGAGTCCGGATTCGGTGCTGAGTAGAACGTGCCCACCATCGGGCTCTCCACCCGGTGTCCATCATCCGCCTGCACCACCGGGCCCGATGCAGCCGAACCGGCAGGCGCGGCTGGCCGCACGGTCACGCGGGCGCCGCCGATCTCCACGCTCACCTCCGACTGCCCCGCACCCTCCACAACCTCGATCAGCGTCTCCAGCAGGCCGCGGTCGATGCCCGGACCGGCCTCACCCGACTCCTCCGATGCCAGCGAGCGGCGGCGATCAAGCAGCCGGCGGCCCGAGTCTGGGAACTGCGCGAGGACGATGGCGTCCTCCTCCGACACATCTGACGGCGCTGCGGCGAGAACGGCATCGAGGTCGGGGGTGGGAATGGACTCCGCGGCCCCTCGGGCCACGGCCATGGCGGCATCTGAAACGGGGCCGCGCAGGCGACCGCGGCCGCCCATCGCCACCACCGCGAGCGCTGGCGTGGTTTCGCGCCAGCGCACGCCATCAAGCACGTGCTGCGCAGCCTGCGACACGATGTCCTCGCCGATGGGCGGTGCGAGCGTGACGCCGCCCAGATCGCGCGACACCGCCGCGCACTCGTCGGCTGCCTCATGCAGACGCCCGGCAAGACCCTGGCGCGCAAGACGCGCGGTGAGCCCGGCGGCAAGGTCCGGCGGGAGGCTCACCTGCGGCCCCCCGGCCAGCTCAGCGGCACGACGCACCCGCTCGGGTGGCACCAGCGGCCAGATGACCCGGCCGGCTTCCTCGAGCGACTCGCGCCTGGCATCGAGCTCGCGGTCGCCACCGTGAAGCGCGGCCTCCAGCGCCTCTGCCGACGGCCGACCGGCCACGAGCGCCACGGCGCCCACGGCGGCATGGATGGCGTCGGCGCCAGCCACCGCGGCCGCAAGCGCGGACATCGAGGCGAGGCCACCGGGTGCACGCACCGAGACCTCGACGGGAATTGGCGACACCGCCACGATCTCGGCCACAAGTGCGCCGAGCCGCATCGGCGTGAGGTTGCAGCCCACATCCGACACGCAGAGCGCAACAGCGCCCGGCAACGACGTGAGGGCGATGGCCTCCTCCACCCAGCGCGGGTCAGATGCCTCGGGCCACGGGCCGAGCAGCAGCGTGGGCACAAACGCCACGCCGGCCTCGCCGGCCCCCTCGGCGATCGCGCGCAGCGATTCGGAGTCGTTCAGTGCGTCGAATGCCCGCACCCGGCTGACGCCGCTCACCGCGGCCGACTGCACCAGACGCCGGGCCACACCTGGGCCCACGGCGACATCGCCAAGAAGGGTATGACTCGCCAGCACCAGGCCAACTGGCGTACTGCCCGCAAAGCGGGCAACCACGCGCAGGCGGTCGAGGGGGCTCTCGGTGCGGCCATCCATGCAGGCCCGGGCCGCAGATGGGTCCATGGCCTCCAGCACCCGCGCGCCCTCCGGCGCCAGGGCGGCGGCGGCCGACCCCAGTTCGTCCGGCGCAATGCGAGAGCCCCACGGCGGGGTTCCCAGATCAGACAGGGTGACATCGACCAGGCCGATGCCCTTGAGGGCGTCAGTGCTCATGCGCGGCTCACGTACTCCCGGCTGCGGGTGTCCACTTTGATGCGGTCACCCTCGTTGACGAACAGCGGAACATTCACGGTGGCGCCGGTCTCCAGCAGTGCGGGCTTGGTGACGTTCGAGACGGTGTCGCCCTTCACGCCCGGGTCGGTCTGCGCGACCAGGAGTTCCACCGTTGCCGGGGGCTCTGCGCTGTAGGGCGATTCCCGGATAAACAGCACCTGCACCTCGGTACTCGGGGGAATGAGATCAAACGACCCGATGTCGGTCTTCTGCACCGTCACCTGCTCGTAGGTCTCGTGATCCATAAACACCACACCGTCGCCATCTTCGTAGAGCATCTGCATGGTTTTGGTCTCGGTGAGCACGCGCTCGAGCTTCTCGCCCGCACGGAAGGTGCGGTCCATTGTTCCGCCACTCAGCTTCTTCAGCTTGGTACGCACGAACGCGCCGCCCTTGCCGGGCTTCACGTGTTGGAACGAGATGACCGACACCAGATCGCCGTCCACGTCGAGGACCCAGCCGTTTTTCAGATCGTTGCTGCTGATGGCACCCACGCCCTGCTCCCTATGCGCTCGTGTTGATCAGATCGGTGGTGATGCCCGTAAGCACCTCGCAGCCGTCATCGGTGATGACGACCTGGTCCTCAATGCGCACTCCGCCGATCCCGTCCAGGTAGATGCCCGGCTCGATGGTCACCACCATGCCGGTTTGGAGCACCTCCCCGCCCTCTTGCCGCAGCCATGGCCGCTCGTGAATGTCCAGCCCCACCCCATGTCCGAGCCCATGCCCGAACCGTTCCCCGAGGCCCGCACTGGAGATGATGCCGCGTGCCACGGCGTCGAGGTCCCCCGTGTGCACGCCGGGACGGCACGCGGCGAGGGCTGCGCGCTGCGCATCGAGGCACACGCGGTAGGCCTCATCAAGCTCGGGTGGCAGCGGCCCGGTGGCGAAGGTGCGTGTGCAGTCCGACGCGTAGCCGTCCACGCGCGCGCCCATGTCAACCACAACCAGTGAATTCGCCTGCACAGGCACCGGGCGCGGTACCGCGTGGGGCAGCGCACCATGCGCACCGCTCGCCACGATGATGTCGAAGCTCGCCCCCTCTGCACCGGCCACACGCATCAGTCCCTCCAGATCCCAGGCCACCTGCGCCTCGGTGCGGCCCGCAAATCCATCCTCGATCACCGCGCCATAGGCGATATCGGCGATGCCGGCGGCAGTCCGAATGGCCGAAATCTCGTCGGGCTCCTTGATCACACGCAGCCCCTCAACCAGACCGGCAGTGGGCACCAATTCCACCGATGAAAGCCGAGCCGCAAACCTGCCCTGGCGCGCCACGCTCACCTGCTCGGCCTCAAACCCCACCCGCCCGGAGCCCACCACGTCGGCCAGGCGGTCCATGAGGTCACGCCCTGCCTGCACCACATCGACGCCCCGGGTGCGTTCACGGGCATCGGCCATGTACCGCGAGTCGGTCAGCAGCACGCGACGGCCCCGGGCGATCACCAGCACGCCGTTACTGCCGACGTAACCGCACAGATACCGCACGTTGATGAGATCCGTGACGATCAGCGCGTCGAGTCCCTCCGCCGCGATCACGTCGTCAATCTTCTGCTGGCGCGACTCGATGCTCACTCGCTGAGTTCGGCCTTCAGAATGTCCAGCGCCTCGAGGTAGCCGTCGGGGCCCTTCCCCTTGACCGTGGCGAGGGCGATGTCGCGCACCACCGAGACCTTGCGGAAGTCCTCGCGGGCATCCACGTCGGACAGGTGCACCTCAACGAATGGCGCACCCACCGATTCGAGCGCGTCGCGCACTGAGTACTGGTAGTGCGTCCATGCCCCCGGATTGATGATGATGCCGTCAACCGCGCCGGCGAGCCCGTGAAGGTGCTCCAGCATTGCGCCTTCGAAGTTGGTCTGAAAGGTGCCCACCACCATGCCCCGCTCCGCACCCCATGCCCTTACCTGCGACTCGAGCTCCGGCAGGGTGAGCGTGCCGTAGTGCTCGGAGGGCCGGCGCCCGAGCATGTTCAGATTCGGCCCGTGAACAAGTGCGATGCGGCTCATGCGGTCAACTCCTCCACGGCGGCGCGTACGACGCCCGGATCGGGGTCCTGGTGGGTCAGCACATCTCCGGGGGCACGCAGCAGCACCATGTTCAGCGCATGGCCATCGGCCTTCTTGTCACGCCCCATGATGTCGATGACCTCATCGATGGACACGGACCCGTCGAGCACCGTCGGCAGTCCATGGCGCGCCAGAGTGGTCAACGTGCGATCACGCCACACCGGGTCGAGCCCCAGCGTGTGCTCGCTGATGCGCAGCGCCGCGAGCAGCCCAAGCGAGATGGCCTCGCCGTGGTGGTACAGGTCGTACCCGGCTGCGGCTTCGATGCCATGGCCCACCGTGTGGCCCAGATTGAGGATGGCGCGACGGCCCAGATCCATCTCATCTTCTTCCACCACTGCCAACTTGACGCCGGCACAGCGACGGATCAGGTCGGCGAGGCCGTCGGCGGGGCCGGGAAGTTCGGGCCATCCCGCCACAATCTCCATCAGATCGCCACCCTCCAGGAGCCCGTACTTCACCACCTCGGCAAATCCACACGAAAGCTCGCGGGCAGACAGCGTGGACAGCACCGATGGGTCCATGACCACGGCCACGGGCTGGTAGATCGCCCCCACGTAGTTCTTGCCCTCGGGCAGATCAACGCCGGTCTTGCCGCCGAGCGACGAGTCCACCATCGCCAGTAGCGTCGTGGGCACCTGCACCAGGCGCACGCCCCGCTGGTACGACGCCGCCAGAAACCCCGCGAGGTCACCCACCACCCCGCCGCCCACGGCGATCACCGCGTCACGTCGGCGGATTCCTGCCCGAGCGGCAACGCGGGAGAGCCGCTCGATCTCGGCCAGGCTCTTCGAGGCCTCGCCCGCGGCAACGCGCTCAACGGTCACCCGCAGTCCTGCGGTCGCGCACGATGCGGCAATCCGATCAGCGGCGCCCACGATTCCGTCGTCCACCACCACCAGCACGCCATCACCCTCGCCGCGGCCCACAAGCAGACCACCGACTCCGTCCAGCACTCCATCGCCCAGATACACGGGCACGGTGCGGTCGCCGATTGATGCCACCAGGGCCGGGGCCGCCATGTCGGTGATCATCCGGCCACCTCGTCGTCAGGTCCGCCGTCGTCCAGGATCCACTCCGACAGAATCACCGCGGTCTCCTGCGGCGGTGCCCCGCCATCAAGGATCACGTCGGCGGCCTCCCGGTACACATGCTCGCGCTCACCGGCGCGACGCACAAAGCGATCGTGGTCGAGGGCGAGCGGTCGGCCCGGCTCGCCACCCACACGGGTCCAGGCCTCCTCGGCATCCACCTTCAGCCACGCCACACATGCCTCACGGCCCAGCAACTGGCGGGTGCGGGGGCTCCCCAGCGCGCCTCCGCCCAGCGCAAGAACGCCCGGCTCACCGCGCAGGTGATCGCGGATCAGGTCCTCCTCGGTGCGGCGAAACCACAACTCGCCGCGCTGGGCGAAGATCTCGGGAATCGACTGCCCCGCGTGCGCCTGCACGAGATCGTCGGCGTCAAGGAAGTCCACGCCGAGGATCTCGGCGGTAATGCGTCCCACCGTGGTCTTGCCGGCTCCCATGTAGCCAGCGATCGCGATCCAGCGAGGAATGGCCACTACTGGGCGAGAACCCCGCGGTAGCGCTCCACCGCGGCATCGAGACTCGCCACCGAATCGCCACCGAACTTCTCCACCAGGGCCTGTGCAAGCACAAACGCTATGACGGCCTCGGCAATGACGGCCGCCGCGGGCACGGCGCAGATGTCGGATCGCTCCTTAAAGGCCGCCGTGGCCTCCTTGCTGTGCACGTCAACCGACGCAAGCGGCCGGCTGAGTGTGGCAATGGGCTTCATGGCCGCCCGCACCACGAGTGGTGCACCGTGAGTCATGCCGCCCTCAAGCCCACCGGAGCGATTGGTGTGGCGGTGGTAGCCCTTCTCCTCGGTCCAGAAGATCTCATCGTGGGCGGCGCTTCCCCGGATTCGCCCCAGTTCAAACCCGGCGCCGATCTCAACACCCTTGATTGCCTGGATGCCCAGCACAGCCTGGCCGATGCGGCCGTCCAGGCGGGCATCGCCACTCACGTGGGACCCGAGTCCGGGGATGGGATCAAACACCCACACCTCAAAGATGCCGCCCAGGGTGTCGCTGTCCTGCCCCGCGGCCTTGATGGCCGCGCGCATGCGCACAGATGCGTCGGCGTCAAGTGCCCGCACCGGGCTCTCGTCAACGCCATCAAAGTCGGCAAGTGAGAGGTCGTCACGCACCGGGGCCGCTTCGGGCCCCACCTGCACAACGTGGCTGCGCACCTCCATGCCATACCGGCGGATGAGGGCCTTGGCCACGCCCCCCGCGGCCACGCGCGCCGCCGTCTCGCGGGCGCTCGCGCGCTCGAGGATGTTCCGCAGATCGTCGGTCTCGTACTTCTGCATTCCCGCCAGATCGGCGTGGCCCGGGCGCGGAAGCGTGATGGGTGCCACCTCAGATGCGGGCTCCCAAATCGCCATGCGGTCTTCCGACCAGTTGGCGAAGTCGCGGTTCATCACCATGAGCGCCACTGGGCTGCCGAGCGTGTGGCCATGGCGGATGCCCGCGGTCACCTGCACACGATCGGTCTCGATCTTCTGGCGCCCACCGCGGCCGTAGCCCAGCTGACGACGCGCGAGATCGGCGTCGATGTCGTTGGGCGTCAGCGGCAACCCGGAAGGGAGGCCTTCGACGATGGTCGTAAGTCCGGGGCCGTGCGACTCGCCCGCTGTTCGGTAGGTAAGCGCCATTTCCCGCCCAGCATACCCACCGGGGCCGGGCGCTCCGGCACCCCGTGCACGGTCTGTGGCCCGACGCCCGGGTGTCCCGGCCTCCGGGCGCAGGAGGGGCATGGCATCAGTGTCGCCAGAGCGCAGCGACGAGGTGGTGGGGCGGGCGTGGTCGGCACCGGACGATCGGGCAACTTTCGAGGGCAGGATCGCCAGCGGCAGCACAACTGCCACCACCGCACCCACCGCCAGAAAGGGTGCGAATGGGATGGTGGCGCCCCGCATCGGACGCCTGTGCGCCGCGGCCCAGGCCACGCCGCCCACGCACCCGGCCACCAGCGCAACAAGCAGCGCTCCAACGGCGGCGGGCCCCAGCGCGGCGCCGATCAGCACCGCCAGCTTGGCATCCCCCATTCCCATGGCCTCGGGGCGCACGAGGGCCGGCACCATAAGCACCGCTCCCGCGACCGCGGCCCAGCCAACCACCCCCCACCACGGGCCTGTGCTCAGCGCACATCTCAATCCAAGCGTCACCGCGATCGCGGGAATCACCACCACGTCGGGAATCCGTCGCGTGCGCAGGTCCGTCACCACGCAGATCCCCAGCACGATGGCCAGCACCACGAGGCCCGCAGCATTCGCCCATGGGGCGGGCCAATGGAAGAGAAGGTCCATGCGGCGACGCTAGGCCTTCAAACACCACGGGCAGCGACCATCCCGTGGCAGATCCCGCGCACCCCTGTACCAATTGGGCACAGCGCTTCTATGCTCCCCCGCCATGAACGCCGCGTCAACCTCCTTCACTGTCGTCACCGATGGCGCCTGCTCTGGCAATGGCACCGCATCTGCCCGCGGTGGATGGGCCGCCATCGTCATTGCGCCCGACGGCAGCGAACTGGTGCTCACAGGGGCCGAGGCCCCCAGCACCAATAACCGCATGGAGCTCACCGCAGCGATCGAGGGGCTCGCGGCCGCACCGGCCGGGTCGGCAATCACTCTGGTCACCGACTCGTCGTACGTGGCCAAGGCCATCAGCGACCGCTGGATCGATGGCTGGCAGCGCCGTGGATGGCGTACCACCGACAAGAAGCCCGTGGCCAACCGGGAACTGTGGGAACGCATGCTGGTGGAGATCGCCCGCCACGTAACTGTCACGCCCACCCTGGTACGCGGGCATGCGGGGCACGAACTGAACGAACGGGCCGACGAACTGGCCCAGTTCGCGGCGGCCACGGGTGAGGCCACGGCGCCCCCGGCCGACACCCCGAGGGCTGGCGATCAGATGGGTTTCGACCTGTCGTAGTGGTTGACGCACCCGACCCGGCGGCACGGCGCCGTTTCGGATGCGATCATGCCCCCGTCATCGATCAAGAGAGAGGACCCGGATGTCTCGTCGGGCATGGCTGATCAGCGGAGCGGTTCTTGCGGCAATCATCGTCGTTGTGGTTGCCATCGTGGTGAGCGTGTCAGGGGGCGACTCCTCAACCAGCGCATCCACGCCGTCAGATGGATCGGCCTCCGGCGCCGCCGAGGTGCTCGCTCTCACCAAGGGCATCCCGCAGTCGGGCTTTGCCATTGGAAAGCCATCTGCCCCCGTCACGGTGAAGGAATTCCTCGACCCGCAGTGCCCCGTGTGTGAGAAGGCATCCACCGGCGCCGTCGCCGCCCTGGTCAAGGGGCCGGTACGCGCAGGCGAGGCCAAGCTCGTGGTCGTGCCGCTCAAGTTCATCGGGTCCGACTCGGTCACCGCATCGCAGGCGATCGCGGCTGCTGCCGATCAGGACCGCGGCTTCGCCTACAGCGACATCATCTTCCGCAATCAGGGGCAGGAGAACTCGGGCTGGGTCACGCCGGATCTCCTCAAGAACATCGCGAGCGCCATCCCGGGCATTGACGTGGCCGCATGGGAGAAGGCAAGCACCGCGCAGGCTGCCGGAGACGCCGTGTTCGCCGCAAGCGACGAGGCCACCGCAGCAGGGGTGAACGCCACTCCGACCTTCGTCGTCACAGGCCCCGGTGGAAAGAAGACCCTCACAGGAGCCATCCCGGCCGCCGAGCTGCTGGCGGCAGTCACGGCGGTCAGCTGACCCTGCGCGCGCCCGGGTTCCGTTTGCGCGTTGCGCAGGCCGTACTGGCAATCCTCGGCCTGGGGATCACCATCTACCTCTCGTACGAGCGGGCCACCGGGGGTGAGGCCGCCTGTGTCATTGGTGGCGGGTGCGCCACGGTGCAGTCATCCGAGTACGCCGTGCTCGCGGGCATCCCGCTGGCGTACATGGGTGTGGTCACCTACGCCATCCTGCTGGCGTCGGCGTTCATCCCGCGTTTTCCGGGGCGCATCATCGCGCTGATCGTCGCGGTGTGCGGCGTCATGTTCTCGATGTGGCTGCAGTACGCCGAGCTGTTTCTCATCAAGGCCATCTGCCCATGGTGCGTGGCAAGCGCCATCATCATGGTCATCTCGCTCGGTGTGGCCATCGGCCGCATCGTGAAGGCTGGCGACCTCAAGAGTGACGCGGGTGCCGCGGGCGCCTAACCGCGCTTCTTCAGGCCCATCAGCACAAACCACATCAGCACCAGCACCATGCCGCAGATGCCAGCCACGGCCAGCATCCCGAGCGCCAGCCCTACAAGGATCCCCACGAAGGCCAGTCCAGTGATCACGGCGAGCGTGATGGCGACTCGACGGCTGGGGCCAGCGGATTCGGACATGCCCGCACGCTAGCCGAGGAACCCCCGTGGGGTGCCCTGCAACATGTGCGGCCTTCCACCCCCGGCCCCCGGGGGCACCGGTACATTTCCGACCCGTGGTGATTCCCCGACCTGCCCGCGTTGCATCCGCCGCCCTTCTGGCCGGGGGCGTCGCCCTGCTCATCGGCTCCGGTGGCGCAAGTGGTGTGAGCGCCACCGAACTGCACTGCATTGCCGCCACCGACTCTCAGGCGCTCGATGCACAGCTCGCGGCGGCGGGTAGCCCGCTGGCCGGCAATGGCGCCGTCTTCGTACGCGAGGGCATGGCCAACGGCATCGACCCGCGCTTCATCGTGGCCATCACGGCACAGGAGACGATGCTCCAGACATACGGGCCCGCGCAGGAAATCCACAATGCATTCGGCCTGGGGCCGGGCATCGTGTTCCCCAACGAGGCGGCTGCCATCACGATGGCGGCCCGCACCCTCGGCAATTACGCGGCCGATGGCCTCACCACCATCGGGGCCATCAGCGGCCGATGGGCGCCGGTGGGAGCCAGCAACGATCCTCAGGGGCTGAACGCCGGCTGGTCGGATGGCGTGGGCACGTTCTTTGCTGCACTCGGCGGCGACCCGATGCTGCCCGTGCTCACGACGGCGCAGAACCCCGCACCCACTTGTGCGCCCGCCGGATCGACCGCGGCCCCCGGGGCGTCGATCGGCGCGCCGGCCATCATCCCGGCAGTCACGCCCACCGACGGCCCGGCCACGGTCACCATCTGGGGTGGCCTCGCACCTGCCGCGACCGGTCCGGCCCTGGCGCAGGGTGGCGACCCCGCCACACGACGCCCCGCCGTCATTGACGGGTTCGCGTTCCCCCTCGCCCCGCCCGCATCGTCGCCTGTGCGATATGTCGATGCCGTCAATCAGCCGGTGGTCCTCACGTCCGCCCCCGGCGTCACTGTGGTCGCCCCGCTGGCTGGCCGGCTGCGCATTGCCTCGGCGGCCGACCAGCGAAGTGGCATCGGCTTTTGGATCGTCTCCACCGGTGGCGACCGAATCGGTCTCGGGGCGCTTGCCGCATACGAGGACGGGCTGAGCGAGGGCGTCGTCGTGCCAGCCGGTCAGGTTCTCGGGCACTCCAACGGGTCTCTCGCAGTCGCATGGCGACGCGGGCGGGCACCCGTGGCTGTATTCCCGCTGCTCAGCGCCACGCGTCGGTCCGACTGATCGCGTCCCGCGAGGGCACCGGGCGGCTATCGTGCCCAGACCTGCCCCGCAAGCGAGTCTGAGGAGCGTTCGTGCAGGCAATCCGGATGCATGAGCCAGGTGGACCCGAGGTCCTCGTTATCGAGACCGTCCCCGACCCCGAGCCCGGACCGGGCGAGGTCGTTGTGGCGCTCCGCGCCGCGGCGCTCAATCGCCGCGATGTGTTCGTGCGCAAGGGCGTGGCAAAGGTTCCGCTGCCCCTCACGCTGGGCTCCGACGGTGCCGGCGTCGTTCACAAAGTGGGCGCGG
>JBMOGE010000025.1:0-26349 GCA_049318525.1 Miltoncostaeaceae bacterium | reverse complement strand
GATGACCACTTCCCCCGACTTGATCGCCGCCCCTGTGCGCCGCCCTCGTGGCCGCCCCCGCAATCCGGGCGTCGAGGACGCCGTGCTGGCGGCCGTACGCGACCTGCTCGTTGAGCGCGGAATGGCCGGTTGCACCATTGCTGCTGTTGCAGAGCGCGCGGGCGTGGGGAAGGGCACCATCTATCTGCGCTGGCCCGATCGCGAGGCCCTGATCGTGGATGCGCTGATGGAGCGCCTCATTGATCTTCAGCCACTCGACACCGGGTCGGTGCGTGGCGACCTCGTGGGGGTATTGGGGGCATTCGTGCATGGGCTTCGCAGTGACGACGGCCCGTTGTTCGCTGCCGCCATCGGCGACCTCTCCCGCTCACCCAGGCTTCATGCCCTGTACCTCGAGCACATCGTGGGCCCGTTCGACGCCGTCATCCGCGACATCCTCAGGGTGGGCATCACCCGGGGAGAGATCCGCAGAGACGCAGACATTCATCTCTCCACGCAGCTGCTGCTCGGGCCACTGGTCATCCAGGCCCTCATCTGGCAGCAGCATCTCAAGGACGACGTCGCGGCCGACGTGGTTGATGCCGTGCTTCCGGGCCTACGTCCCGCCTGACCCGACCGTCGCCCATCCTGAGGGCGGCTAGGGAAGGAGCGATGCCCCGGCGTCGCGGCACAGGTCGATGACCGGCTGCGCCCAGATTGCCAGCGCAACAATGGCCACGCCGCCCGCGACGGCCACGGTGGCCACTGCACGCGGCACGCGAAGGGTGCGCTCGGGAACATCGCGCACTGGCTCAGGTGACCACATCACAATGCTCACGCGCAGGTAGTACACAACGCTCACCGCGCTGGCGAGGGCCCCCACAATGGCCAGCCACAGCATGTCGCTGTCGATGGCCGCAGAGAACAGCATGAACTTGCCGATGAACCCGGCCAGGGGCGGGAACCCGGCAAGCGACAGCATGGCCAGCGTCATTACCACTCCGGCCCACGGGCGCCGTCGGCCATATCCGGTGAAGGCCTCCAGCTGGTCGCCATCCTCCACCTCGCGCTCGCGCAGAATGACGATGGCGAATGCGGCAAGGGTCATGGCCAGGTAGGCGATGAGGTAATAGATGAGCGCCTCGGCACCAAACGCGGTGCCCACGGCCACGCCCATCAGAAGGTATCCCGCCTGGGCCACGCTCGACCAGGCGAGCATGCGCTTCACACTGCTCTGGCGCAGCGCACCGATGTTGCCCACCACCATCGACGCGGCGGCGATGGCCCCGATGAGCACCCGCCAGTCGGCGATGGCCCCCTGGGCGGCACCGGTGAACACCAGAAGAAATGCCCCCATGGCCGCAGCCTTGGTGCCGGTGGACATAAACGTGGTCACCGGAGTGGGCGCGCCTTGGTACACGTCGGGTGTCCACATGTGAAACGGCACGGCCGACGCCTTGAACCCGAGGGCAACGGCCACCAGCGCCATTGCGGCAACGAGCAGCGGCTGCGACGTAAGGGGCCCCGCATCCGCAAGGCGCTCGCCAATCACGTCGAGCGACGTGCTGCCGGTCATGCCGTACAGAAGGGCGAAGCCGTAGATGAGGGTGGCCGTGCCAATGGCGCCCGTGATGAGGTACTTCAGGCCGCTCTCCAGCGACTGCTCACGGGTTACCTCAATGGCGCAGAGGATGTACAGCGACACCGACAACAGTTCGATGCCGATGAACATCACGATCAGGTCGCCGGCGGTGACCGTGAGCATCATCCCGGTCGCGGCGGCAAGGATGAGCCCGATGTACTCACCGCGCCTGCCCGCGCCTGCGGGCTCTCCCCACGAGAGCGCGATGGTGGCAAGAGTGGCCACAAGGATGATCCCCGACATGACCAGGCCCATGTGCGTGAGCCGGATCTCGCCCGCAAAGCCACTCTGTGGCCTGTTCCACATGGCGATGACCGTGAGCAGGGCGATGCCCACGCCCAGCAGGCCGATCCACTCGGGCAGGCGCCGCAGGTCGCTCGGCAAGGTAAAGGCGCCGCTCACAATGGCCAACAGGGCAGCGGCCGACATGACGTACAGCGGTATGCCGACGACGACGTTCACGGGCGCTCCTGCGTTGCCGTGGCGGACGGGGCGATTTGAATGGGGGGCCTCCCGGCAACCACCTGTGCAGGCGCGATGGCCCGATCGGTGGCCTTGGCGCTGGCATCCACGAACACCCGCGGCCACAGGGCGATGAGGAACATGATGAGGATGAGCGGTACCAGCACGATGGCGTCGCCACGACGTAGTTCGGCTGCCCGGCCCTCATCGGAAACGCCCTTCACCGGGCCGTTCATCGTCGATTGGTACATGCGCAGCATGTAGACCGCGGCGTAGATCACGCCGGCCATGGCGATGACGGCCATCCAGGCGAACTGGCGAAACACCCCACCGAGAATGAAGAACTCACCGACGAATGCATTGGACCCGGGCAGGGCCAGCGCGGCCATGGTGACGATGAGGAACGCCACGGCCAATCGCGGGGCGCCCTTGGCCAGTCCGCCCAGGCGGCCCATATCCTCGGTGCCCGTCCCGCGCCCCAGCACCATCACGATGGTGAACGCAGCGGCCACCACCACCCCGTGGTTGATCATCTGCAGCACGGCCCCCTGCGCCGCCATTTGGTCAAACACCATGATTCCGAGAACGATGAATCCCAGGTGGGCAAGGCTTGAGTAACCCACGAGCAGTCGCATGGTGCGCGCACGCCACGCGAGCAGCGATCCGTACACGATGCCAATGAGTGCCAGAACGGCGATGGGGATGAGCAGCGTGTTGGCGCCATCGGGGAACAGCGGCACGCCGATGCGCAGCAGTCCGTACACGCCGGCCTTGCTCATGAGCGCGGCCATGAGCGCGGTCACCACAATGGGCGCCTCGCCGTAGGCCAGCGGCAGCCAGCCGTGGAATGGCCACAGGGGCAACTTGATGGCGAAGGCAAGTACGAACCCCGCGAACAGCAGGGTGGATGCCGTGCCCGAGAACGGCACGCCCTGGATGTCGCGGATGAGGAAGGTGGCGTAGCCCAGGTGGTCGCGTGCGATCAGCGCCGTGGAGATGATGGCCACGAGCATGATGAGGCTGCCCACCATCGTGTACACGACAAACGTGAGGCCGGCGCGCCTGCGGTTGTCGCCACCCCAGGTCCAGATGAGGAACGCGAATGGGATGAGCATGAACTCCCAGAACACGTAGAACAGCACCAGGTCGCCCGAGGTGAACAGCCCCAGAAGGCCTACCTCCGACAACAGGAGCAGCGACAGGAACATATTTCCGCGCTCGGGCAGGTGCTGGCAGGCGGCGATCATCCCGAGGGTAAACAGCACGGTGGTGAGCAGCACGAGCCAGATGGAGATGCCGTCCACACCCAGGTCCCACGAAATGCCCAGACTCGTGATCCAGTCCACGTGGTCAATCTGCTGAAGCGCCCCCGACCCGCGGTCAAACAGCACCAGCACCACGATCGACACGGCAACGGTGAGGCCGGTGCCTGCCAGTGCGACGGTGCGCGCCAGCATGCGGTCATGCTGCGGTACCAGTGCCAGCACGATGGCGGCGACAAGCGGCACGATCACCAGCAGCGAGACCCAGGGCATCAGGCCACCCCCGCCACGACGATGGCAAGAATGACGCCCGCCACCGCGAGGCCCGCGATCATGGCGAAGGCGTACGAGCGCACGAAACCATTCTCCGATGCGCTCACCACGCGCGCGGTGTCGCGGATCACCGCGGCCGTGCCGGTGATGAGGCCCTGCGGGCCCTTGGGCTCAACCTCATCGAGCAGCACGGTGCCGAGCTCGCGGCCGGGCTCAACGAACACGTCGTCGTAGGCCTCGTCAAACAGATAGGCCTCGCGCATTACCTCGCGCGGTCCACGGGCCACGGCGGCAAGGCGGATGCGCCGCTGTGGGTCGGCAGCGAAGAGCCACCAGGCCAGCGCGATACCGCCGAGCACGGCGGCGGTCGAGAAGCCGATGGTGAGCCATACCTGCGCGTTGGTCGCCTCGAGCGGGTGCTGCACGTCGGCCAGCACGGGTGCCAGCCAGTCGCTGATGCCGGTCCAGCCGAAGGGCACCTGAATCCATCCGCCCACCAAGCTGAGCACGCCCAGGATGATGACCGGCACCGCCATCCACCACTTGGAGGGGTGCGGGGCCTGCGCGTAGCCGCCCGTGGGCTCGGGTCCGAAGAATGCGCGGAACAGCAGGCGGAACATGTAGAGCGCCGTGAGGAACGCGCCCACCACGCCGATAATCCAGCAGGCCACGCCCACCGGCCCAGCCGCGAGTGACGTGGCGAGGATGTCGTCCTTGCTGAAGAACGCATCAAAGCCCGGGAATCCGGCAATCGCCAGGCAACCCATGCCCATGCCGAAGTAGGCCACGCGCAGGTACTTCTTGAGCCCGCCCATCTTGTTGAGGCTCTGCTCGTCGTGCAGGGCGTGGATGACGATGCCGGCGGCGAGGAACAGGCAGGCCTTGAAGAAGGCGTGCATGAGCAGGTGGAACATGGCCGCCGAGTACGCACCGAGGCCCGCGGCCATGATCATGTAGCCGATCTGGCTCACGGTGCTCCAGGCGAGCACACGCTTGATGTCCACCTGCTGCAGGGCCACGGTGGCGGCCATCAGCAGCGTGGCGGCACCGATAACGGCAATGATCTGGCCCGCCAGCTCGGACATCTGAAACAGCGCATGGCAGCGCACGATCAGGTACACGCCCGCAGTCACCATGGTGGCGGCGTGGATCAGCGCGCTTACCGGTGTGGGGCCCTCCATGGCATCAGGCAGCCATGTGTGCAGTGGAATCTGTGCGCTCTTGGCCGCGGCGCCAACGAACAGCAGCAGGCACACGGCAAGCGCCGTGCCGCTGTTCGCTCCCAGCTGATCGGCATTCGCAAATGCCTGCTGAAAGTCGAGCGTGCCCAGCTGGCGAAGAATGAGCAAGGCCCCCAGCACCAGGCCCGCGTCGCCGATCACGTTCATCACAAATGCCTTCTTGGCCGCCGCCACCGCCGCGGGGCGCTCGTACCAGAAGCCGATCAGCAGGTACGAGGCCAAGCCCACAAATCCCCAGCCCACGATGAGGAAGAAGAAGTTGCCGGCCAGCACCAGGAGCAGCATCGAGAACACGAACAGGTTCATCTCGGCGAAGAACCGCCGGTAGTCGCGGTCGTTCTCCATGTACTCGGCGCTGAACAGGTGGATGAGAAAGCCCACCCCGGTGATGATGAGCATCATCATCACGCTGAGCGGGTCGACGAGGATCGAAAGGTCCAGCGATGTGCCGCCGATTGAGATCCACTCGTAGAGGCCCGACGTGAACGTGCGGTCGTCGGGTGCGTTCATGAGCAGGCTCACGAAGATGGTGACGGCCAGCGCAAACGCGATGAGGATGCTGCCGATGCCGATCAGGCGTGTGGCTGCGCGCGGGGGCTCCCCGGGCCATGCGACCAGGGTGATGCCGCCGAGCAGCGGCAACACGAGCACGATCCAGGCGAGCGTCGTCTGCACGGGTCAGCCCTTCATGGACGACATCTCGTCCACGTCGAGGTTCATGCGGCTACGGAATACCGCCACCACCAGACCCAGCCCAATAACCACCTCGGCGGCCGCCACCACCATCACCACAAGCGCGAAGATCTGTCCCGAAGGGTCATTCCACTGACGCGAGAAGCCGATAAGCAGGATGTTGCCGGCGTTCAGCATCAGCTCGATTGACAGCAGCAACAGCAGCGGGTTGCGACGACGCATGACGCCCAGCATCCCGAGGCCCAGCAGCACGATGGACAGCACGATATACGCGGACATTGGGACGATCATCGGCCCCCCTCCAGCTGCACCGCGCGCTTGGCCAGGATGACCGCACCAACGGCGGCCACCAGCAGGATGAGCGACGTGCCCTCAAAGGCGATGATGTGCTCGCTGAGAAATGCATGGCCAATTGCCGCAGGGGATCCCACATCAGTGTCGGTCGGTGCGGGGACCCCGGGGCCGATTGTGGAGTCGAGCACCGCGATCACGCCGAAGGCACCGATGCCGAGCAGGGCAATCCAGCCCACGGCCTGCATGGCGTCCAGCCGGTCGCGCCCGGGCACCTCGTTGCGCTCACCCAGGTAGGCGATGACGAACAGGAACAGCACCACAATGGCGCCGGCGTACACGATTACCTGCAGCGCAGCCACAAATGGCGCCATCAGCACGATGAACAAGAGCGCCACCGACAGCAGCGTGCCGATGAGCGACACCGCTGCGCGGAAGGCGTCCTTGAAGAACACCACGCCGATTCCAAAGCCCACGGCACCGATGGCCGCGATGGCGAAGGTGATCTGCTCACCCATTGGTCAGCACCGCCGGGTCGTACTCGTCGAGCACACGCATGCCGTGCTGCCCGGCGATCTGCATGGCGCGGTCGGCTGCTGCCGGGTCGACGGCGGGAAGGGGTGCGCCCTCGGTGTGCGGCTCGCACACCTCCAGCAGAAACGCCTCCATGTCCTCGGGTGGCGACAGCGTGCACAGGAGGCGCGCCGGGGCGTCGCTCAGGTTGCGGTAGGTGTGGGCGAGGTGCGGGGTGATGGTCACCGACTCGCCGGGCGCCAGGCGGTGCACGCCCTCGCTGGTGATGACGGTGATGCCACCCTCCAGACACATGTACTGCTCGGCGGCCTCGTGCGAGTGCATGTGGCGCGGCCCACCACCTGGGCGCGATGCGATCTCGGCAATGAGAAACCCACCGGCGGTTTCGCGGCTGGTGGCGTGCACGCGAAAGCCCTCGCCCATAAAGAGCATGGGTGCCCCGGGGATGAGTGCGTCAACGGCCACGGTCATGCCTCGCCCGGGGGGATGGGCCCGCCCGGCACGTTGGGGTGAAGCGGCGGCTGCTTGGGGGCGGGCTCCAGCAGCACGTCCTTGGTGTAGATGAGCGCCTCGCGGGTGTATTCGCTCAGCTCGTACGAGTGCTCGAGCGTGATGGCGTCGAACGGGCAGGCGATTTCGCAGTAGCCGCAGAAGATGCAGCGCGCCATGTTGATCTCGTAGATGCGGGCGTAGCGCTCGCCTGCGCTCACCCGGTGCTCGGGCGTGTTCTCCTCGGCCACCACGCGGATGCAGTCGGCCGGGCACGCGGCGGCACACAGCGAGCAGCCCACGCACTTCTCCAGCCCGTCGTCGTGCAGCCACAGGCGGTGGCGACCACGAAAGCGCGGGTACACGGGAGTTTTGTGCTCGGGGTAGCCGATGGTGACGGGCTTGGTGAGCAGCGTCCGGAACGTAACGCCAAACCCCTTGAGTGCGTCGAGTCGGCCCATCAGTTGGCAAACCCGAGGCCGACGATGACGGCGGTGAGCAGCAGGTTGGCAGTGGCCACCGGCAGCAGCACCTTCCACCCGAACTTCATCAGGCGGTCGTAGCGCAGGCGCGGCACGGTGGCGCGCACCCAGATGAACACAAACAGCAGCACGGCGATCTTGATGCCCAGCCAGATGAAGCCGGGCAGGAAGGGCCCGTCGGGGCCGCCCAGAAACAGCGTGGCGGCGATGGCCGACACGATGATCATGTTGGTGTACTCGGCCAGGAAGAACATGGCGAACTTCACCGAGCCGTACTCCAGGTTGTAGCCCGCGATCAGTTCGCTCTCGGCCTCGCCCAGGTCGAAGGGCGTGCGGTTGGTCTCGGCAAACGCCGCGATCATGAAGATGATGAAGCCGATGGGCTGGTACACGATGTACCAGATGTGTGCGGCCTGATCATTGGCGATGTCCACCAGCGACAGGCTCTGGCTGATCATGACGACGCCCACGATGGACAGGCCCATGGCCACCTCGTAGCTCACCAGCTGGGCGGCACTGCGCGCGGCCCCCAGCAGCGAGTACTTGTTGCCGCTCGCCCAGCCGCCGAGGATGAGCCCGTAGAAGCCCAGGCTGCTCATGGCGAACACAAACAGCACGCCCACGCTCAGGTCGGCCCCGTACATGGTGATGGTGTGTCCGCCGATCTCGTGCACCCCGCCAAAGGGGATGACCGAGAGCGTGGCCACGGCGGCGATCACACAGATGAGCGGCGACAGGCGGAAGATCGTGGCGTTGGCGCCCTCGGGCACGAAGTCTTCCTTGAACGTCAACTTGCCCAGGTCGGCAAGCGGCTGCATCAGTCCAAAGGGGCCGGCACGGTTGGGGCCACGCCGTGCCTGGAAGCGTCCAATCAGCTGGCGCTCCAGCAGGGTGAGGTATGCGAACGACGACAGCACCACCACCACAACGATGATGGCCTGGATGATCATGGTGAGGAGTGCTTCCTGGGGCATCAGGCGCCCACTCCCTGCGCCACCGGTGCGGTGATTACGGCACACACCGGCCCGCGGTCGGCGGGCAGAAGGGTGGCCGCCATGCTGGTGGGGTCACCCAGCACCAGATATGCGCCGGCCTCATGCAGGCGGTGATCCTCCACCAGGGGCAGCAGCACTGAGGCAAACGGAGTGGTCACCCGTACGTGGGTTGACCCGCTCACACCCAGGCGGCCGGCCTCGGCCGGGCTGAGGCCCAGATGGGTCTCTTCGCGCACGCAGTCGAGCGCGTCGCTGCGGTGGGCGGTGGCGTCACCAAACACCGGGTTGGACACCACCAGCGGCAATCCCTCGCCCTCGGCCCGGCGCGCGGGCGCGGCGGGCCCTCCCGTACCGGCGGCGATGGGGACGCCCAGCAGCCCGAGGTCGGTGCAGGTGAGGCCGGCGAATGCGGGAAACCGCTTGGCCATGCGGTCGAATGCCTGCGCCGCAGTGCGGTCGGGAAGCGGCTGGCCCATGCGGTGGCTGAGGCCCACCAGTACCTCCCATGCGGCCGCAGCACCTTCGGGCCCGATCGCGCCGGGGCGCAGGCGCTGGGCCCGTCCGGCCATGCTCACCAGGGTGCCCGCCTCTTCGAGCCCGTACAGCACGGGGATGGCGATGGCGGCGCGATCCACGATGGGGCTGCGGTGGGTGCTGAGTGCGATGACCGTGGGCACCTGGTCGAGCGCCGCCGCCCAGCGGGTGCCACCCGGGCCAGTAGTGGGGTCGGCCTTCACCGTAATGAGCACATCGACCTCGCCAGCCTCGATCTGCTCGAGCACGCCGGTGGCCGGGATTCCCAGCGCCCTCAGGCCGGGCCCCGAGACGTCGGCGGCCAGTTCGATGGCGCGTGCCCCCGGGGTGGATGCCACAAGGCGGGCAAGTGCGTCGGCGGTGTCCGGCTCGGCGGCCAGGTCGCACTCGTCCCACAGCACGATGGCGCGCGACGAGCCCAGCAGGCGCTCGGCCACCACGTCGATGGCGTCGCCAAGACGACCGGGCACGGTGCGAAGGGCCTCCGCCGTGTTTCCGTCGAGCGCGGTGGGCCGTGGGCCCACCATGGCCACGCGGGCACCGTTACGACGGGCCTTGCGAAGCCGCAACTCGGTGACCGGCTGCTGCGACGACGGGTCGCCGCCCACCACCACGATCACGTCGGCGCCGTCCATGTCGTGCATCTGGGCACCGGGCAGGGCGCGAAGCGGGCCGAGCCCGTCGTCGGCCACCCCAAGGCGCGCAACGGGCCCGTCGCCAAGAAGGTGGCTCAGTTCAAGCGCCAGAAAGCCATCCTCAACCGTGACGGGAGTGCCCAGCAGGAATGCCACCCGGATGCCGGTACGGCGCAGGATGGCCCCGGCGTCACCCACCGCGCGCTCGATGCGCACATGGCGGCGCCCCACCTGGTCAACGATCTCGGGCATCAGCAGGCGATCGCCGGCCGTGAGCGCCGGAAATGCCCAGCGGCCGCGATCGCAGATCCAGCCCTCTTCGACCGCCATATTGGGGTCGGGTCGGCCGGTCACGCGCTTGATCTCGCCGTCGCGCTCGGTGATCTCCAGGTTGCAGCCCACCGCGCAGCCCGCACAGATGGACGGTGCGTTTTTGATGTCCCATGGCCGGCTCACGAACCGGTACGGATTGCTGGTGAGCGCGCCCACGGGGCACAGATCGATGGTGTTGCCGGTGAACCGGCCCTCGTACGGCTCGCCGCTGAAGGTGGCGATCTCGGTGGAGTCACCACGCTCGTGGAAGGTGAGCTGGGCGTCCTCGGCCACCTCCTGGCTAAACCGCACGCAGCGGAAGCAGGCGATGCAGCGCTCCCGGTCGAGCGCCACCAGGGGCGAGAGGTCGAGTGGCTTGGGGAAGTGGTTCTTGGGCTCGAGGATGCGGGTCTCACCCGGGCCGAACTGGAAGGTGCGGTCCTGCAGCGGGCATTCGCCGCCCTTGTCGCACACCGGGCAGTCGAGCGGGTGGTTGGCCAGGAGCAGTTCCAGCACGCCATCCTGGGCGTCCTTCACCTGGTCGCTGGTGGTGTTCACCACCATGTCGGCCGCCACCGGGGTGGAGCAGGCCGTCTGCAGGCCGCGCATGCCCTCCACCTCAACCAGGCACATGCGGCAGGCGCCAATGGGCTTGCCAAGGCGCGGCTCGTAACAGAAGACCGGGATCTCGACGCCGACCGCCTTGGCGGCGTCAACCAGCATCGCGCCCTTACGCGCCTCCACGGCCTGGCCATTGATGGTGATGATGATCGGGGCCTCGTCATGCTCAGGCATTGATCACCCCCATCGGCTCGGGCACAGGCGACCCGCCCTGCTCGATGACCCGTACGAAGTCGTCGCGAAACAACTCGAGCGCGCTCTGCACCGGTGCCACGGCGCCGTCGGCCAGCGCACACAGCGTGCGGCCCGAGATGCGCCCGAACAGCGACTCGAGCATGGCGAGGTCCTCAAGGCGCCCGTCGCCGTGCACGATGCGCCCCAGAATCTTCTCGAGCCAGCCAGTGCCCTCACGGCAGGGCGTGCACTTGCCGCAGCTCTCGTGGCGGTAGAAGTGCGCCAGACGCCAGGAGGCGCGCACGATGCAGCCGGAGTCGTCCATCACGATGCAGCCACCAGAGCCCAGAAAGCTGCCCGCGCCGGCAAGCGACTCGTAGTCGAGCGGTGTGTCGAGGTGCTCGGCGGTGAGCACGGGCACGCTTGATCCACCCGGCCAGCAGGCCTTGAACTCGCGTCCGTCGCGCAGCCCACCGGCGAGGTCGAAGATGAGTTCGCGCAGTGTGGTCTCGCCCATCACGATCTCGTAGTTGCCGGGCTTCAGCACATGCCCCGACACCGAGAAGATCTTTGTGCCCGGGCTCTTCTCGGGCCCAATGGCGGCGTACCAGTCGGCACCCCGGTGCATGATGGGCGGCAATGCCGCGAGGGTCTCGACATTGTTGATGAGCGTGGGGCAGCCGTACAGCCCGGCCACGGCAGGGAACGGCGGCTTGAGCCGGGGCTGTCCGCGCTTGCCCTCGAGGCTCTCGAGCAGCGCGGTCTCCTCGCCACAGATGTAGGCACCCGCACCGCGGTACAGCGTGATGTCAAATGGCGCGCCGGGGCCAAAGGCATCAGGGCCCAGGCGCCCGGCACCGCGGCACTCGGCGATGGCGCGGCTGAGCACCTCGGCCTGATGGCCGTACTCGCCGCGCACGTAGATGTATGCGCGCTCGCAGCTCACGCCATACGACGCGATGGCCACGCCCTCAATGAGCTGGAAGGGGTTCTTGTCGAGAATCTCGCGGTCCTTGAAGGTGCCGGGCTCGCTCTCGTCGGCATTGCACACCACGTAGGTGGGCCTGCCGGAGTCCTTGGGGAGAAACGACGCCTTGCGGCCCATTGGGAACCCGGCCCCACCGCGGCCGCGGAGGCCCGAGCGGTGGAATGCGTACAGGGCATCATCGGGGCTCATCGCGAGGGTGGCCTTGAGGCCATTCCAGCCACCCGCACGCTCGTAGCCGCCCAGCGTGAGGAGGTCCTGGAACTCGCGGTGGCGATAGACGGAGTTGAGCTGGGGCATCGTCAGCCGCCTACCGGTCGTACCGGGTCGGGGCGCCGTCGGCGCGGAGCGCCCCGATGATGGCGTCGGCATCGTCGTGCGTGAGCGGTCCCTGCTGATCGTCGGAGTCAACCTGCAGACACGGCGCCCGGTCGCAGGCACCCAGGCACTCGGCGCGCTGCAGGGTGAACATGCCGTCGGCGCTGGTGCCCTCGCCATCGGTACCGATGTTCGCGGCCACATGGGCCAGCAGTTCGTCCGATCCACGCAGCATGCACGAGAGCGTGGTGCACACCGAGATGACCCTGCGACCCACCGGCTCGGTGTACAGCCGGTCGTAGAACGACGCCACGCTCTCCACGTATGCCTGCGAGTACCCGGTCGCCTCGGCCACGGCCGCCATGGACTCGGGTGGCAGCCAGCCCTGCTCCTCCTGGGCAAACCGGAGTGCCGGCAGAATGAGCGACCGCTGGTCGGGAAACTCGTGGCGGATGGGCGCGAGGAACTCGCTGATCTCGTGGGCGGTCATCGGTCGACACCACCCATCACCGGGTCGAGTGATGCGATGACGGCGATGAGGTCGGCCAGGTACCCGCCCTTGGCCAGCGGCCGCAGCGCCTGCAGGTTGACGAACGAGGGGTCGCGCATGTGCACGCGATACGGCTTGGGCCCGCCGTCGCTCACCACGTAGCAACCCATCTCGCCGCGGGGGCTCTCGATGGTGGCGTAGGCCTCACCCGCGGGCACCTTGAAGCCCTCGGTCACCAGCTTGAAGTGGTGGATGAGCGCCTCCATCGAGTACGCCAGCTCCTCGCGCGGCGGCAGCACCACCTTGCGGTCATCAGCGATAACCGGCCCCTCGGGCAGCCCGTCGATGGCCTGCTGCATGATCTTCACCGACTCGCGCATCTCGCGTACGCGCACCAGGTAACGGGCGTAGCAATCGCCCGCCGTCTCGGTGGGCACGTCGAACTGAAAGTGCTCGTAGCCGGAGTACGGCTCACTCTTTCGCAGGTCGAGCCCAATGCCGGCGGCGCGCAGCGTGGGGCCGGTCACGCCGAGGCCCAGCAGCTGCTCGGCGGGGATGATGCCGACGCCCTTCATGCGGTCGATCCAGATGGGGTTGTTGGTGAGGAGTGCCTCGTACTCGTCGATGCGCCCCGGCATCTCCTTGAGGAACCGCGTGAGGCGCTCGAGGAACCCATCGGGCAGATCCTGTGCGCAGCCACCCACCTGGAAGTACCGGTGGTTCATGCGCTCGCCCGACACCATCTCGAACATGTCGAGCACTTCGTCGCGCTCGCGGTAGCAGTAGAAGAAGATGGACATGGCGCCCATCTCCAGGCCGCTTGTGCCGAGGAACACCAGGTGACTGGCCAGACGGTTGAGCTCGGACAGCAGCACGCGGATCCACTCCGCACGCGCCGGAATCTCCATGTCCAGCAGCTTCTCCACGGCCAGCACGTATGAGTGGATGTTGGCGAATGGCGCCAGGTAGTCCATGCGCGTGACACACGTGATGGCCTGCCACCACGTTTTGTTCTCGCACTGCTTCTCGATACCGGTGTGCAGATAGCCGATGACCGGTACGACCTCGCGCACCACCTCGCCGTCGAGTTCAACGATCACCCGCAGCACACCGTGCGTGGATGGGTGGTTGGGCCCCATGTTGATGATGAGCGGCTGGCGGCTGCCCGGGCGCGAGTCGGCCAGCATCTCGTTGCGCAGCGTGCGCTCAGCGGCCTCGGCCGGGGTGTAGGCCTCAACGGCGGCAATGGCGCGTTCGGTGGGGGTGAGCGGCCTGCCCTCGCGGGTGGCGCCCTCCACGGCCTCACGGCCCTCCATTGCCAGCGGGAATGCGCTCAGCGGGTCGGTTGTGCTCATCACCTACACCGCATCCGTGAACTGCACCTCTTCGCCACCGATGGGATAGTCGCGCCGAAGCGGGTGACCATCCCAGTCGAGGGGATTGAGAATGCGGCACAGGTCGGGGTGGCCGTGAAAGCGCACGCCGAACTGGTCGAACACCTCGCGCTCCTGCCAATCGGCCCCGGGCCACACCGAGGTGACCGAGTCGATCTGTGGGTCGAGGCCACCGGCCCATGCGCGAAGGCGCACGCGCCCGCCGGTCTGGACCGATCGCAGGTGGTACGCCAAGCGGAACCGGCCGGGCTCGTCGGGGAAGTCCGCACAGGTGACGCCTGAGAGCAGCGTGAACTGCGATGGCCCGTTCTTGAGTGCGCGCGCGGCCTCAAGGATGCGGTCGGCCCGTACCTCAACGGTGAGCTCGCCGTGATCCTCAAACTCCTGCACCACGGCACCCGGTGAGGTTGCCTCGATCTGGGTCGATACGTCGCTCAGCTCGCCGGCCCGCCCTTCAGGGCGTCGCTTACGTGCTGGGCGTCCCACTCGGCGCGCTCGGCACGCCGCTCCGCAATGAGCTCCGAAGACGGCACCTGACCATTGGCGCCGATTTTCTTCCGCAGGATGTCAATGCCTTCCATAAGGCTCTCGGGCCGCGGTGGGCAGCCCGGCACATAGACGTCCACCGGGATGACCTTGTCGCAGCCCTGCAGCACGGCGTAGTTGTTGAACACGCCCCCGGTGCTGGCGCAGGCCCCCATGCTGATCACCCATTTGGGCTCCAGCATCTGGTCGTAGATGTGACGCACCACGGGCGCCATCTTCTGCGTGAGGCGTCCGGCCACGATCATGAGGTCGGCCTGGCGCGGGGTGCCGCGGAAGTACTCGGCCCCGAAGCGCCCCATGTCGAGGCGCGGCGAGAGCGTGTGCATCATCTCGATGCTGCAGCAGGCCAGGCCGAAGGTGGCAGGCCAGATTGCCGAGGTCTGCGCCCAGGCGATGGCCTTCTCAACCGTGGTGGTGAGGATGCCGCGGGATGCCTCGAGGGCCTCCGGGTCGCGCAGGTCCCAGTCGATGGCGTCGTCGGTGCGCGGCGATCGGCGGATGGGCGCGCCGGGCGGTGGGATCAACGCCATTCGAGTGCTCCCTTGCGCCAGACGTAGGTGAGGGCGCCCACCAGAATGGTGGTGAACACGACCAGCTCGATCACCGCGGTGACGCCGACATCACGCAGCACCACGGCGAGCGGGTACAGAAAGGCCAGTTCGATGTCGAACACGATGAACAGCATGGCCGTGAGGTAGAAGTCGATCGAGAAGCGCTGCCGTGCCGGCTGCGTGGTGAGGATGCCGCTCTCGAAGGGCAGCGACTTGGTGGCGTTCGGCCGCTTGCGCCCGATGAGCGACAGCGAAAACAGCGCCACGGCAACGCCCGCGCCAAGCACGAGATAGATGAGGATTGGAAGCCAGGTGCGAAGGTCCATGTGGACCCGCCTCCGCCGTTGTCGCCGAGTACGACACCGGGTGTATTACCCCCGTGTCGGAACGCACCGTACCAATGGTCAGTCACAAACACATCATCGTGCGGATTGCCTCTTGGGAAGGGCAATCTCGCAGGGTCGGAATGTGTCGTTTGTGACATATACGCGCTGGCACGAAGTGGGTGCTGAATTGGCACGATCGGGGTGTCCCCGGTCACCCCGCGGTCGCGACGATCTCCGCATGCGCGTCAGCCGTCACGCACGCAACACCATGCGGGCCCGAGGTTGGTCGGCCAACGACATCGCGCAGGTCATCGCATCTGAGGATGGCTGGATATCGCGTGACGATCGCGGCAACATCATGGTGGTTGGGCTTGTGTCGGGCCAGCGCGCGACACTGGTGCTGGCGAACGACGCGCTCGACTTCGTGATCACTATCTATGGCGAGAGAGGGCGACGGCGATGAGAGCGCTTTACGACAGCGAGGCGCACGCGATGTACATCGATGTCGTTGACCCGCCGCACGACGGGCCGAGGGGGACGGATGCCGATGGCTATCCGGTCAACGTGGACGTTGATTCCGGCGAGCGCATCGTGGGTGTGGAGATCCTCGACGCGGACGACACGCCGGATGACCAGGTCGTCGCGGTGCTTGCCCGCTTCGGTCTGGACGCGGTGGGCATCCTTGCCGCGCGCGATGCCGCTCTGCGGGCCCCCGACCGCGAGGTGACGCTCACGGTCGGCGCATCGCTGGCCGCCTGACCATGGCCGTTGATCGCATCACGTACTTCTCCGGCCTCGTGGCCGAGACCCCCGACGAGCCCCGGGCCCGGTACGGCCTGGCTGTTGCCCTGCGAAACGCCGAGCGCCACGCCGAGGCCATCGTTCAGTACCGCGCGTACCTCGATCTGGCCGATGACGAGGGGGCAGCGTGGGGGCATCTGGCGGAATGCCTCACGGCCACCGGTGACATCAACGCCGCAGCCGACGCCTACCTCACGGGTATCGACACGGCGCTGCGAAATGGCCATAACGGCCTTGCCGCCGACTACGAGGTCGCCATCGAGGCCCTGAGCTGATCACCGGCGCAGCAGATCTGTCGGCCCGCGGAGCCGCGCGCTTCTGGTTTCGCAACGCGACGGTGGGTCGAAAGACGGTGCTCCTCACCCTCGGTCCGCGCTTTGTGGAGGCCATCGCGTATCTGGCCATCATGGGTCTGGGTCTCGGCGCATACCTCAAGAGCGTGGATGGCATCTCGTACGTGCAGTTCATCGCCCCGGGCGTGGCTGCAAGTGCGGTGATGTTCGGGGCCATTCTCGAGACCTCGTACAACGCGTTTGTACGCATTCACGTGCGCCGGGTGTTTGAGGCAGCGGTCACCACCCCCCTGTCGGTGGGCGACGTTGTGGTGGGCGAGTACCTGTGGGGTGCCACCCGCGGATCCATCTACGGCGTGGTGTTCCTGGGGGTCATGGCGCCGTTTGGCCTGGTGGCCTCGTGGTGGGCCATCCTCTGCCCGCTGGTGTTCGTGATCGGCGCGCTCACCTTCGCGGTGCTCGGGATGACCTACACGTCATACGCGCGCAACATCGAGCACTTCAACATCTTCTGGACTGGCATCCTCACACCCATGTTCCTGTTCTCGGGCATATTCTTCCCGTTCACGGGCCTGCCCGACTGGGCACAGGTGATCGGCTGGTGTCTGCCGCTGTCGCACTTTGTGGCCGCCACACGGGAGCTGGTGCTGGGCGACGTCGGTTGGCTCACAGTGGGTCACGTGGCGGTGCTCGTGGCGTTTATGGCGGTGTTCTTCATGGTCCCCATCCGCCGCCTTCGTCGCACCCTGCTGGCGTAGCGGAATTACCGAATGTGTCCATGCCGTGAACCTTCACGGACGGACATGTTGCACGCTTGTAACTTCACGATCGCGAGCCCTGGCACGAGGCTGCGGGCCGCGGACATCCACACGAGGAGAACTCCGGATGAATCGCAGGATCCTGCTGGCTGCGGGCCTCATTGGCGCGTCGGCCCTTGTCATCACTGGCTGCGGAAGCAGCTCGTCCACCGCCGACACCAGCGGCGGCGACTCAAGTGCCCCCGCGGGCGCGGCCACTGGATCGGGTGCATCGTTCCCCGCCCCGGCCTACACGCAGTGGTGCCAGGAGTCGCAGACGTGCTCCTATGCCTCGAAGGGCTCAGGTGCCGGCATCAAGGACCTGACGAGTGGCGTGGTCGCCTGGGCTGGCAGTGATGCCCCGCTCACCAGCGACGAGACCGCGGCTGTCAAGGGCACGGTGCTCTACTTCCCGACGCTGCTGGGTGCGGTGACCATTCCCACCAACATTGAGGGCGTCAGCAAGCCCATCAACCTGACGGGCCCAGCGCTCGCCGGCATCTTCGACGGTGAGATCACGACCTGGAACGACAAGGACATCACGGCGTCCAACCCGGGCGTCACCCTGCCGGCCAAGCCCATCACGGTGTGCGTGCGTGCCGACTCGTCGGGCACCTCGTACAACTTCTCGGGGTATCTCTCGCAGATCAGCCAGGGCTTCGCCGACAAGGTGGGTGCCGACCCCAGCAAGACCCCGGCGTGGACCGCCAAGGTGTCGGCATCTCCCGGCAACTCCGGTGTCGCCAATTGCGTGAAGAACGGGAGCAACTCCATCGGGTACGTCGATCTGGCTGACGCCAAGCAGGCCGGCCTCGATGCCCAGGCCGCCGCCATTGGTGTGGAGGGCGCATACGTGGCCCCGACCACGGCGTCCATCAAGGCCGCGGGCGCCGACGCCCAGCTGAACCCCGACCTCACCGTCAGCGCCAGCCTGTCGAACAGTCAGGCCAAGGGCGCCTATCCGATCGTGGCCACCACGTACGCCCTGGCAGTTGAGGGCGGCACGGACAACGCTGCTGTCAAGAAGGCCCTCACCTACTTCCTGGGTGCCAAGGCCCAGGGCCAGTTGGCGAACCTCGGCTATGCCCCACTGCCGTCGTCCATGCTGTCCAAGGCCAAAGCGCAGCTCTCCAAGCTGGGCTAATCGCCACTCTGCATCGCGTCGTACCCGCCGGCCGGGCCCTTAGGGGCTCGGCCGGCGTCGTTTTCACGCCTACGACAGCCCGAGCACCCGCTTGAGTGCCACCTCGACGTCGAGGAGCTCAGTCGCGTCAACTGCACCGATGCGCTTGCCGAGGCGTGTGACATCAACTGTGCGCAACTGGTCGACCATCACCCGCGTCGCCCGGCCCCTCACGGTGATGGGCGGTCGAAAGTGTGCGGGCTGCGCTGACGACGAAAGCGGTGCGATGACGACTGTGTGCCAGCTGGCCATGGCGTCGGTCTGCAGCACGACCACTGGTCGCGAACCCCCCTGCTCGTGACCGCGCCCCTTGGTGAGGCGTGCACTCACCACGTCGCCCCGCCTCAGTCCGGCCATGGGGCACTGATCTCTTCCCACTCGCGGAACTCGGCCATCTCTCTCGCCACCGCTTGCGTGTCCTGCATCAATCGCTCGCACTCGGCGCGCAGCGCCTCGTCAGTGAGGCGCGCTCTCTGCGCCTCGATCAGTGCGGTGCGAACGGCCTCCGACTCAGTCATCCCGCTGTTCACCAACAAGCGCAGCGCTGCTGCGCTGTCATCGTCAAGGCGAGCCCGCACGGTTCGAGATGCCATGTCTGGAGTGTGGCACAAATCGTGGCACACGGGCTGTGGGCGCGATGTCATGCCGACAGCGTCGCGCAGCGCCAGCGCGCGACTCCACACCCAGGTGTCGCGAATGCCAGGCCTCTGTGTGGCAGCGCCCGCTACTCGCCCAGCAGTGCCTCGGCTCGCGCCACGTTCACAAGCCCCACGCGATCGCCCTCCTCGCGCTGCCAGGTATCCCACGTGGGCCCCGGGTCCTCGCGCAGGGTGGTGGGTGCTGGCTGGCCAAGCGCCTGCTCCGCCGCGCGCCGCCATTCATCGGGAAGCTCGTCGCCGATCCGCACGCCCATCAGCGCCGTGAGCTGCAGCGCCCAGATGCGCCCGAGGCTTGTGGGGTTGTAGCCACCACCGGCGGTGTCGAGCAGCCGTCCGTCACACACGCCATCGGCCAGGCGCACAATGCGCCGGTAGCACTCCTCAAGACCCTCGATGGTGACCTGCAGATGGGTATACGGGTCGGCGTGGTGCACGTCGGCACCCAGATGCACCACCAGGGCATCGGGCACAAATGCGCGTACTGCGGGCTCGACCACCCGCTCGATGGCGGCCAGATATGCGACGTCGCCGGCAAATGGCGGCAGTGGCACATTGATGGTGGTGCCAGGGGTTCCAGCCGGCCCGCGTTCGGTCACATCACCGGTACCGGGGTAGAAGCCATAGACGAACTCGTGCACCGAGATGGTGAGCACGCGCGGGTCGGCGTGAAAGATCCACTGCACCCCATTGCCATGGTGGGCGTCGAGATCGACGTACGCCACGCGGTCGGCTCCGAGGTCGAGCAGTTCCGCAATCGCAAGGGCGCAGTCGTTGTACACGCAGAAGCCCGAGGCCTTGTTGGCAAAGGCGTGATGCAGGCCGAGGGGCGCGGGACCGAATGCCCGGGTGCCGGGTTCAGCCCACACCACTCGCGCGGCCTCCACTGCCGCCCCGCACACGTCGGCTGCCGCCTCGTGCATGCCTGCGCGCGGCACGGTGTCGTGGCCAGCCACAAAGCCCCACTGTGTGGCCTCAAACCCCACGGCAAGCCGTGGGTCGCGTGAGTACTGCTGCACCGCCCTGAGATAGGCGGGGGCGTGAATGCGCGACAGGCTGGCGTCGTCGGCGGCGTCGAAGTCGACCACCGAGACTCTGGGGGCATCAAGCAGGCCCAGCTGGCCGAGCAGGTCCCATGCCAGACCCCGCCGCAGCGGGCGCTCCTCATCGTCAGATGGGTTATAGGCCTGCAGCCGGGGGTGCCACGGAATAACGACGTCGGGCACGTCAGTTCACCGTGACGCGCACGACCCCGGTCTTCGCCAGTGGCACGGCCCCCGAGTTGACCAGCGTCACCTGACGAAAGCCCATGTCAGCCTGCCCCGCCTGCGCTGCCGTAAAGACATATCGCGATGACACACCGCCGTCCTTGGTGGCCACGTTCTCCCCGGACACCTCGGTGATGAGTGCGGTGGCATCGTCGGCGTCGCGCACCCAGCCCACGGCCTCCGTGTTCTTTGCCTGATCGGGCGACACCGCGAGCCACATGGTGAAGGTCTGGCCGGTGGCCACGGTGATGGTGGGCCCGTTGCCGCTCGCGGGCACGGTGTAGTCGGGCTTTTCGCCGGCAGCGGTGGCAGCCGCGGGTGCCGGCGCAGTGGCCGCCGCTGGAGTGGATTCGTCACCACCACATCCGGTGAGAGTGGCGCCAAACACGACGAGGGCAGCGGCTGCCGCGGCGAATGGTTTGCTCATACCGGACAGTGTGCCAGTACGCTTTCGGCATGAGCACCGAACCAGCTGATGTCACAACCGAGGCCCTCGTGCGGGAGATCCGCGAGGAGGCGTCGCTGCTGCGGGCCGAGACCGCCGCGCTGGTGACCGACGTGCCGGTGCCGGTGCACCTGCGCCCCGAACTGGGATACAGCAGCAAGGCGGGCGTGGGGAAGCTCATCACGATGATGAAGCGGGTGAGCGAGAAGATGGTGCATCACGTGGTGGAAGACGCCTTCGACCGCGTGAGCCAGCGCCTCACACGCCTTGACGTGATGCTCGACCAGCAGGAGCGCCGTATTTCGGCACTCGAGGAGCGGCTGGACGCCACTCCCGACGATCGTGCCTGACGGCATCACTCGCAGGCAGTTGCTGCGCCGCGCTGGTGTGGCAGGTGCCGGGCTGCTGGGTGCGGGCGCCATTACGCACCTGCCCTGGGACACCGCTGAGGCGGCCAGCAGCGCCACGGCCCTCGACTACGCCGATCTGGCGGCGCAACTGAACGGCACACTGGTGTTGCCATCCAGCCCGGCGTACGCCACGGCGCGTCTGGCGTGGAACACCATCTATGACAACCGGTACCCGCAGGCGGTGGTGAAGGCCACCACTCCCCACGACGTGCAGGTGGCCGTCAACTTCGCCCGCGATCTGGGCCTGCACCCCATCGCCCGATCGGGCGGCCACTCGTTTCAGGGCTATTCCACCGGCAGCGGGCTGGTCATCGACGTGTCCGGTCTGAACGAGGTGACCATGAACGCCGGACGCACGCGGGCGCGCATCGGCGCGGGCACCAACCTGCTGCGTGCGTACGGCATGCTGGCGCAGCGGGGCATGGCCATCCCTGGTGGCAGTTGCCCCACGGTGGGCATCTCCGGTCTGGCTCAGGGCGGTGGCATCGGCCCGTTCACCAGGCAGTACGGGTTCACACTTGACCGCATGACCGGTGCCCAGATGGTGACGGCCGATGGTCGGCTGCTCAGGCTGAACGCCCGCGAGAACGCCGACCTGTTCTGGGCCATCCGTGGTGGCGGTGGCGGCAACTTCGGCGTGGTGACTGCCTTCGACTTCGCGCCCATTCCCGTGGGCACAACCAATACGTCCGTTGACGTGGTGTTCCCCTGGCGCCACGCCGAGCGGGTGATGCTTGCCTTCCAGGACTGGGTGCCGACGCTGCCGCTGAATGCCCACCCGGGCCTGGTTACGCGCACGACCACGGCCGCGCCAGGTGCCCAGCCCGAGATCGCGGTGAGCCTGTGGTACCGCGGTCGCCGCGCCGAGTGCACCGCACTGGTTGACGAGTTCATCCGCGAGGTGGGAATTCGGCCCACCTCGCGCAGTGCCGACAGCGGACGGTTCTTCGACGTCGAGTTTGACGAGTACTGCGCGGACCTCACGCTGGAGCAGTGCGCCATCGCCGGCGTGAACCCGGGCGGCCAGGTCCCCCGGCTCGGGATCTCCACCTACTCGGAGATGACCCGGCGCTCGTGGCCGGCCACCGGGGTGACCGCGCTACTGGACCAGATGGAACGACACCAGCGGAGTCGGGTCCTGCAGCCGGCGGGCGTGTCGAATGCGTTCCAGGCAGGCAAGGTCATTCTCGAGCCGATCAACGGCGTGGCAGGGCGCGTGTCACCCACGGCGACGGCGTTCCCTCACCGGGGCTGCTTTCTGGCCATGCAATACCAGGCGCGCGTGCCCGAGGGGGCGAGCCCGGACCTTGTGGCTGCGAGTCAGGAATGGCTCGATGGCCTGTACGCCCACCTCTCCCCATGGCGCACCGGGCAGGAATACAGCAACTACGGCAACCGCCATCTCAAGGGCTGGGCCAGTGCCTACTACGGACAGAATCTGCCGCGGCTTCGCACCATCAAGGCCCGCTCCGACCCGGGCAATCTCTTCCGGTTCGCGCAGTCAATCCCGCCTGCGGCTTAGTCGGCCACCGTCACGTTGAAGGTGACCGTCTCGGCCGGCGTGGTCTTACCGGGCGGGATGCTGTCGAACACCAGCGTGCCCGTTCCGGCAGCCGATGCCGTGAAGGTCCAGTTCTCCATGCCACCCATGCCCACCATGGTGGCGGTGCCCGTCTGGGTGTCCGGCACGTACTTGCTGCTTTCCAGGTTCACGCCGGGGTCGCCGTTGGGAGTCATCTTCCACTGGTAGCCAGTGGTGGGGTTGCTCGCCAGCTGAATGACGAACGTCTCGCCAACCTGGGCCTGGATGGTGGTGTCGGCCTGGGTGTAGGTGGACGACGCGCTGCTCTCGCCGCTGGTTACCTGGGCGTCGCTCTCACCGCAGCCGGTGAGGGCCACGGCCCCGGTGGTGAGGGCGAGGGCCGCAAGCGACGTGGCGGCGATTCGGACGATGCGGTGTGAGGTCATGCCGGTCATGGTGCCATGTGGGCGAGCGCCGTGCGGAAGCGGTTACCGACGGCATGCCACGAGTACTCGCGCTCCATGAACTCGCGCCCGCTTGCGCCCATGCGATCCGCGAAGTCGTGGTCGGCCTCATAGCGGTCCATCGCCAGGGCGAACTCGCCGTAGTCGCCAAACATCAAGCCCCCACCCGAGAGTGATGAGGTGTCGGTCATCACCTCGCTGCCAGCCGCTGCAAGCGTGGGCCGCCCCTCGCGCCAGGCCTCCAGCAGCAGGTTGGAGAGGCTCTCGTGTTCGCTGCCGTTGATCACGCACAGCGCCCCGGCCACGATGTGCCGGCGCTCGTCGTCGTCGAACGTGCCCACCATGTCAACGGCGTCGCCGTACTCAGCGGGCGGGCTCCATGGCCCGTCGCCCACCAGCACCAGGCGCAGATCGCTGCCGCGCGCAGCCCTCCAGCGGGTGAAGTACTCGGCCACCACCGGTACCCGCTTGGCGGGCTCCATGCGCCCGGCGTACAGCACGTAGCGCCCGGTGGGGATTGGCGTGCTGATGGGCGCGCGATCCTCAATGTGGTACCCGGTGCCCACTACGGCGGAGCGCTGCACGGTAACCATGCGGCCCACCAGCTTGCGCTCATTGACCGAGTTGAAGATGCACCCGCGTACCGATGCCAGTACCGACCTGATGAGCTTGGCGTAGGCAGCGCCCTCATCGTGGATGCAGGGGATGAGCACCATGCGCTCAGGGTTGGCCATGCTGGCCATCTGCACCATGCCGAACAGCGCGGGTGCCCCCACCATCAGGTCGTAGCCGCGGCCCTCTTCGCGGACAAACCGCTGAAGGTCGGGCGACCAGACATCTGAGAAGAGCAGGTCGCTCTCCTCGGTGGTGGTGAGGTGCCAGCCAGCAGCGCGCTTGGCGAGCAGCTCGTGGCGACGCGCCGGGTCGCGGGGGCCGGTGGCAAAGCGGTGCACGGTGACGTCGCCGTCCATCTCGGTGCCGGCCGGGAAGTCGTCGAGCCAGTCCACGTGGTACCGGGCGCAGGTGGTGGCCACGTGCACCTCGTCATCCGGGCCAACTCCATAGTGCGCGTAGCCGCGCATCATCACCTCGGCGCCCCCCACTACCTCGGGCCCGAATCGTGGGACGACGAACAGCAGCTTCACGGGTGCCTACGCCCCGAGGGCCGCGCGCAGGCGGGCCGAGACAAAGTCGACGTCGTCATCTGTGAGGCGCCCATGGGTGGGCAGGCTGATGCTGCAGTCGCCAATCCAGTCGGCAACCGGAAACAACTCGGGTGGTGCCGGGTACATGGGCAGACGGTGCAGGGGCGTGAATCCCGGCCGGGTCTCGATGCCATCGAGTGCCAGGTGCTCGCGGATGCGGTCGCGCGCGGCCATGTTTGAGTTGCGAAGCACCACGGTGAACATCCAGTGCCCGTGTGCATGCCCGCCCGGAGTGGGTGGGATGTGCAGCAGGTGGTCCAGGTCGCCGAGGCGGTCCTCGTACCGGCGGCACACACGGGCGCGCTCGCCCAGGTGGTGCTCAATGCGCTCCATCTGCGCCAGGCCCACGGCCGCCTGCAGATTGGTGAGCCGGTAGTTGAACCCAAGCACCGGGTGGAAGTAGGTGCGGTGCGGGTCCTGCCCCTGGTCGCGGAATAGGCGGATCTTCGCGGCCAGCTCAGCGTTATGGCATGTGACCATGCCGCCCTCACCCGTGGTGAGGGTCTTGTTGCCGAAGAACGAAAACGTGGCGATGTCGCTGTGGCCACCCACGTGGGTGCCGCGAACGCGGGCGCCAATGGCCTCGGCGGCGTCTTCGACAATGATCGTGCCCTGGGGCAGTGCGTCGCGAAGCGCGGGGATGTCAACCGGCATGCCGTACAGGTCAACTGGGATGACGGCCTTGGTGCGCGCAGTTACCGCGGCGGCCACGGCCTGGGGGGTGACGTTGAGGGAGGTGGGGTCGGAATCCACCAGCACCACCGTGGCCCCCACGTACGACACGGCATTGGCGCTGGCCACGTAGGTCATGGAGGGCACAATCACCTCGTCGCCGGGCCCGATGCCCTGCGCCACCAATGCAAGGTGGAGGGCGGCGGTGCCATTACTGCATGTGATGGCGTGCTCCACGCCCGTCCACTCGGCGAAGGCATCTTCAAAGCGCTTGACGTACGGCCCCTGCGACGACACCCACTCGGTGGCGATGCAGTCGGTCACGTACTTCATCTCGTTCCCCTGCAGATCGGGGTACGCGACAGCAATGCGACGCACTTCTTGGTTCTGTATTGCCACGAGCACTCCCCGGAAGGTCGGAAAACGGAGTTCGCCCGAGCGAACCCCGTTCCCTTCCCCCGATCCTAGGCGACCGTCACGGTACGGGCGCCATCACTACACGCTGTAGGCGAACGCAAAGAACTGTGTGGTGCCCGTGTCGATGGCACACGGCGCGATCACAGGCGCTGCGCCGTTGCTGGATGACGTGCTCCGCGCGAGCACCGTGAGAGTGACCGGTCCCGACCAGGCCTGCATATGGCCGCTCAGGTTGAGCGCGCTGAAGTCGCGCGTGCCATCGTCGGCGTACAAATTGGGGAGGACAACGCCATTCACCACAAAGCGGGTGGCGACCTCCATGAACGTGGAGTTGTAGGGCGCCGTATTGGGGGTGCTGCCGGGGCAGGCGAAGCTATACCGCCCGAGACCTAGCGCGGGCTGATAGCGAAACGCCGTGGAGGCGGTGAAGGTGACGGTGCCCAGGGTGACCCAGTCGGCACCAGGCTGCAGCGTGACCCCGGTGGTCTCGGTGAATCCGATGAGCGCCGGTGCAGTGGGCCCCGCGGTGTTCCATGAGATCTTGGTGGCGGTCTTCCCGCACTTGGCCTTCTTGCTCACACTGCGCAGTGCCCCGCCCTTCTTGGCCTTGCAGGCGTAGATGGTGGTGTCCGCGGGAGCAGCGGTGCCCTGCGTTGCGACGACTGCACCGGTTGCGATGGCGAGGCCGGCAATGGCCGCGACCACGCGTGTGGGGCGGGGCGAATGCATGGGGGTGCCTTTCAGTGAGGGATGGAGACCCCCGAAAGGCTAGACCCGCCTATGCGCTGGCGGAAATTCTGGCGGTGCCCGAACGGCGGGAGGCCTCGGCGACGGCCTCCGCCACGGCGGGCACCAGGCGCTTGTTGAATACCGAGGGCACGACGTAGTCGGCACTCAGTGCACCCTCTTCAACCACCACGTTGGCGATTGCGCAGGCAGCGGCCATAAGGGCGTCGTCGCTGGCCTCGGTGGCACGGACGTCCAGCA
>JBMOGE010000024.1:0-26808 GCA_049318525.1 Miltoncostaeaceae bacterium | reverse complement strand
GACGTTGATGTGAACAAGGGCACGGTTGTGCGCCAGATCATCCGGGCATCCGGGGCGCGGACGGCGCTGTACGTGGGAGACGACCGCACCGATATGGATGCCTGGCGAGCCCTGCACGACCTGCAGACCATCGGGGTACTCGACCACGCCTACTGCGTGGTGGCCGACCAGCCCGAGGTGGGATCCGAGGTGCGCGCGGCTGCCGACGTGCCCGTTGCGGGCACCGGCGGCGTGCTGCGACTGCTTCACCAACTGGCGTCCTGACAGCCCCGCGGGGCCGGTGTTCCGCCGGAACTTTGTGCGCCCCCATGCCCGTCTCGTGCGGGGTGGATACCCGGAGGCCGCTGATAGTGTGCGCGCCGTTAGAGGCTTGAATCGGGGGACATGCGGGGGCTCGGAACACGGGGCGGGTTTATCGCAATGATCGCGGCCGGCGTGCTCGCCATCGCAGGCATTGCGGTGTTCGTGTTTTCGCTATTCGGTGCCCGCCCCACCGTTGATCCACTGCAGCCCACTGCGGGCGGAGTGATCAACCCCGGCAAGCGCCTCATCGTGGTGGGCACCACGTCAGCCCCCATGAAAGACCTGCGGGTGACCCTCGATGGCAAGGATGTCACCACGGCTGTGCGAGGCGCGAGCGATGGAATCGCCCTCAACGCACCGAAGCTCCGAGGCGGCGCGCACGCCATGACGGTCTCGTACTCGACCGGCAGCGGCCTGATTGGTGGCAGCACGTCGAAGTCGTGGGACTTCACCGTTGATCGCACACCGCCCCGGCTCGTGGTCTCCAAGCCCTCCGGGGACGGTGCCAACACGCACGCGGTGGCGTTGGCTGGTACCGCCACGCAGGGCAGCTCCCTCCGCATCACCTGGCCCGGAGACGGGCTCGCCGGTGCCGAGGCCACGGGGACCGGCGGTGCCTGGTCGACCACGACGAACCTGCCCGAGGGCGGGTCAACGGTGAAGGTGACGGCCACCGACCTGGCCGGCAACACCACCACGAAGACCAAGGCGATCTTCGTGGACACCAAAGCTCCGACGCTTGAGTTGGCCGGCACCACAAAGCTGGCCAAGCTCACCACCACTCCGCAGCCGATTATCTACGGAAAGGTGGGTGGCGAGAACGCGGCGCTGCTCACCTACGGCGCCAGCATCAACGGCGTGGGCGTGGTGCAGATCAAGGGTGCTGACGCATCGGCCCCGAGCACCTCGGGCCCGGCGTCGGGCACCATCAGCGGCACGGGCCTGTCGCTCTCGGGCAACCGATTCGCCCTCGCCATTGGCCGCCTGCCCGAGGGCAAGAACACCATCACCATCTGGGTGCGTGACCGCGGCGGCAACACCGTGAAGAAGTCGTTCACATCGTTTGTGGACACGCAGTCGGTGTTTGGTACCTCGCAGCTCACCGTGGGCGCGACCGGTGGCGACGTGAAGCAACTGCAGGAGCGCCTCGGCACGTTGCGTCTCTGGAAGGGCGGGGCCAGCGGCACGTACAACGAGAAGACCGTCAAGGCCGTCAGGCGCTACCAAAAGCGCTACCGCCTGAAGCAGACCGGCAACGTTGACGCAGCGACTCTCCGCAACATGGTTGGCCGTATTGACATCTCACTGAACAGCCGCAAGCTCACGCTCTACCGCGATGGGCGCGCTTTTAAGACCTTCGGTGTGGCCATTGGCATGCCGGGCCACGAGACCCCCACCGGCAACTTCCGCGTTGTGGACAAGCAGATGAACCCCACATGGCTACCGCCCGACTCGCCGTGGGCCAAGGGCCTCGGCCCCATTCCGCCAGGCCCCGGGAACCCCCTCGGCACCCGCTGGATCGGCACCTCGGCCCCTGCTGTGGGAATCCACGGCACCCCCGCCGACTGGAGCATCGGCAGCGCCGCAAGCCACGGCTGCCTGCGCATGCACATCTCCGACAACGAGAAGTTGTACGAGCTCGTCGTTGTGGGCATGCCTGTGGACATCCACAACTGACCGACGCGCCGCATGTGCCCGCGCTCTCCGCCGCGGACTTCGACGCGGAGGCCCTGGCCGCCGGGCGCCTTACGCTGGTCGACTTCTGGGCCCCGTGGTGCGTTCCGTGCGCCAAGATCGCGCCGCTGGTTGAGGAACTCGCGCGCACGCACGAGGGCCGCCTCACCGTATTTGGCCTCGACGTGGACGCGTACCCGGCCCCTGCCGCCCGTCACGACGTACTCTCCCTCCCGACGCTGATTCTGTTCAGCAGCGGAACCGAGGTGGCCCGACTCACTGGCACGCCGTCGGCCAAGAAGATCAACCGGGCGCTTGCGCCCCACCTGGAGTTGCCATGACCGACAGGCCCACACCCCCGATGTACTTCAGCCTCCGCACTGTGCAGCCCTTCGCGAAGATGGAACTTCGCGAACTGGAGGGTGAGCCCGGCGTTGACCTCACCATTGCCGATGGCACGGTCGTGGGGCTGCTGCTCCCCGACGTGCGCATGCTTTCGCGGCTTGATGAGATCTGCGAGAAGGCCGGCATCGACCCGTACGAGTGCTGGCGGCGCGTCCATGGCGATGTGGACCTGTCGGTGAAGGTCCGGGAGAAGATCGAGAAGTAGGGCGGTACGCGGCAGGCGACCGCCAGTTACCCGAGGGCGCTGACCAGCTCCCGGGCCTCATTCGCTCCGATTACCCCGGTCTTCACAAGGCCCACATCGCCCGACGACTCGACGATGACCCCCGCGGGAACGCTCCAGATCGGCAGCGCCCCGGCCTCGGGGTGCTCGCTCAGGTCAACGCTCACGATGTCGTGCGATGGCCCGGCGGCGTCTTCGATGGCGCGCGTGGCCGGGCCGCAGCGGGGGCAGTTGGGGGCCGTCACGACGAGCAGCCATGGGCCCTCGCCCTTCAGCGCGAACGCCTTCTTCAGGTCGTGGGCCGATCCGCCTCTGCGCACCAACTGCTTCCAGGCGATGCACCCGATGCAGATGCCGCTGATTGCCGAGAACAGGGCGACCGCGGACACCACGCCGGTGACGATCCAGCCAGCGGTCGACGCGCCCGCATACAGCAGCGCGATTGCCACCACCAACATGGAGATGGCCATCAGCTGCGCGAAGCGCACCGGACGCGATGGCTCGAGCTCGGCCGGGCGCACCGGCAGGAGGGTGAACAGGTAGGCCACGGGTGACCAACGCGGCCCGATCAGCGCCAAGGCGATGAACACGGCGGCGATCACCACCACGGCCTGCGTCTGAAAGATGACCGCTTCAAGGCACAGCATGCCGGTGATGGCCTGCGAGAACCGCGGGGCGGCCGGATGCACTGCCGCGGGCGTACGGGCGGGGAGCGGAAAGATGCTCATGCCGCGCAGGTAATCATGGAAGTGCCAACGCGATTGACACCGGCTCGCCGTCGATCTCGCCGTCCTCGCGGTACTTGGGCGCAAATGGCAGGCCATGACCAACGGTGAGTGCGGTGGCCAGCACCTCGCCCGCGATGTAGGCCCGGTGGGCGTCGATGGCCTCACGCACACGACCCGACCCGTCGAGGTGCAGGTGGATGCGATCCTCCACCTTCAGGTCGGCGGTGCGGCGGGCGCTCTGGATGGCCCGCACCAGGTCGCGCGCGAGGCCCTCCATCTGCAGCTCGGGAGTGATCTCGGTGCTGAGGCCCACGGCGAGCGATCCGCCCTCGGCCACCGCGTAGCCCTCCGACGGGCGCACCTCGCGCAGCAGGTCGTCGTCGGCGAGCATCTGCGTGACCCCATTCACCTCGATCGCCACCGTGGCGCCGGAGTCGAGTGCCTTGACCGTGGCCGCGGCATCAAGCGAGGCCACCGCCTGGGCAACGGCGGGCATCTCGTTGCCAAAGCGCGGGCCGAGCGTGCGGTAGTTGGGCTTCAGGCTCACTTCCACCAGGCCCTCGGCGTCGGTGACAAAGCGCACCTCGCGCACGTTCAGTTCCTCGGCCACCACCCGCGACAGCCCCTCCAGCAGGCGGGCCGTGGCGGGCGGACAGGCGATAACCGCCTCCTTCAGCGGCTGGCGCACCTTCAGCTTGGCCTCCTTGCGGGCCGAGCGGCCAAGCGTGGTGGCCTCAAGCGCTGCGGCCATCGCCTGCTCGAGTGCTTCGTCACGACGGCCACCCGGAGTGGGCCAGTCGGCCAGATGCACGCTCTCGGGTGCGGCCGGGTCGTGGGCCGCAACCAGATTGCCCCACATCTCGTCGGCCACAAACGGGCAGAACGGCGCCAGCAGCAGCGCGACAGTCGACAGGCATTCGTGGAGCGTGGCGAAGGCGGCAGCCCGGTCGGTGGCGTCGTCGTTGCGCCAGAAACGACGGCGACCCGTGCGCACATACCAGTTGGACAGGTCGTCGATGAGCGACTCAAGGGCGCGACCGGCGTTGGTGGGGTCGTACCCCACAAGCCCGTCGGTGACCACCTGGGTGGTGGCATCCAGACGCGAAAGCGCCCAGCGGTCCATCTCGCTGCGCTCGGCCACCGGCGGTGCGGGGTCGCCCGGGGTGAAGCCATCGGGCAGCGATGCGTAGGTGGCCAGAAACGCGTAGGTGTTCCACAGCGTGAACAGGAACCGACGTCGGGTCTCATCCACCACATCGAGGCTGAATCGGAATGAATCCCAAGGGCTCTGCGCAGTGAACAGGTACCACCGGAACGCGTCGGCGCCGGCGTGATCGAGCACGGACCAGGGCGCCAGCACATTGCCCTTGCTCTTGCTCATCTTCTGGCCCTCGGTGTCGAGGATGAGCCCCAGACACACCACGTTGCGGTAGGGCGCCTCGTCGAACAGCAGCGCCCCCTCGGCCAGCAGCGAGTAGAACCACCCGCGCGTCTGGTCGAGTGCCTCGCACACGAAATCGGCCGGGAAGTGACCGGCCAGCCCGTCCTCACCCTCAAACGGATAGTGATGCTGCGCAAACGGCATCGCACCGGAATCGAACCAGACATCGGCGACTTCCGGCACACGATGCGCAACCCCCCCACACCCGCAGTGGATTGGGATTTCATCAACGTACGGACGGTGGGGATCCAGGCTGACAGGCACCTTGTCCACAGCCCTGTCTCGTAACATTTCGAATGATCCGATGGCCGTGACCGTCTCACAGTCGTCACACCGCCAGAACGGCAGCGGGGTGCCCCAGTAGCGCTCGCGGCTGATGGCCCAGTCGACGTTGCCCTCGAGCCAGCGGCCAAAGCGGCCGTGCTTCACGTGGTCGGGGTGCCAGCCCACCTGCTCGTTGAGCTCCAGCATTCGGTCGCGCACGTCGGTGGTGCGGATGTACCACGACGGCTTGGCGTAATAGAGCAGCGGGGTGGAGCAGCGCCAGCAGTGGGGGTAGCTGTGCTCGTAGGGCTTCTCGCGGAACACCCGGCCCCGGCCCTCGAGGTCCGTGATGAGTTGCCGGTCGGCATCCTTCACGAACACGCCCACAGCCTGGGGCACCGCGTCGGTGAACAGGCCCTGGCGGTCAACCGGGTTGGGGGCGTCAAGGCCGTGCTCGCGCGCAGCACGCATGTCGTCCTCACCGAATGCCGGGGCCAGGTGCACGATTCCGGTGCCGTCCTCGGTGGTGACGAAGTCGCTCATCACCACGATGTGCTTGCCCGGGATGTGGCCAAAAGGAGGCTCGTAGGCGCTGCCCGCCAGCTCGGAGGCCGGCATGGTGCGCACGGTCACCGCGTCGTCGCCGATGACCTTTGCCACCAGCGCCTCGGCCATCACCAGGCGCTCACCGTCCACTTCAACGACCGCGTAGGCGGTGTCGGGGCTGATTGCCGCAGCCTGATTGGCCGGCAACGTCCACGGAGTGGTGGTCCACACCAGCAGTGAGGTGCCGGGGTCGTCAACCAGCGGAAACCGCACGTAGATGGACGGGTCAACCACGTCCTTGTAGCCCTGCGCCACCTCGTGGCTCGAAAGCGCGGTGCCACACCTGGGGCAATACGGCACCACCTTGTCGCTCTCGTACACCAGGCCCTTGTCGAACAGCGTGGCCAGGCTCCACCACACGCTCTCCACATAGTCGGTGTCCATGGTGCGGTACGCCTGTGACGTATCAACCCAGAACCCGATGCGGTCGGTGAGGCGCTCCCACTCGTCGAGGTACTCGCCCACCGACTCGCGGCAGCGCGCGTTGAACTCGGCGATGCCGTAGGCCTCGATCTCGGGCTTGCCCGAGATGCCGAGCTGCTTCTCAACCTCGAGCTCCACGGGCAGGCCGTGGCAGTCCCACCCCGCCTTGCGCTCCACATAGCGCCCGCGCATGGTGTGAAAGCGCGGGAAGATGTCCTTGAACACACGGGAGAGCACGTGATGCGAACCCGGACGACCATTCGCCGTGGGCGGGCCCTCGTAAAACACGTACGGCTCAGCGCCCTTCCGGTCGTCAATGCTGCGCTGGAAGATGTCGCGCTCATGCCAGAAGGCGAGCACCCGCTCTTCCATCGCCGTCCAGTCGGCCGCCGGTCCCACCGGGCGCCAATTACTCATGCGGCCTCCGCCACTGCAGGGTCTGTCCGGAGCACCCGGATCACGTCGTGAAAGTCCTCGTACGGCACAAAGGGCACACCCTCCTGCACAAGCCACTCCGCCAGGCCGTCGCGGGCGAAGACCTGATCGGCGAGCAGCGACGCGCAGCGATCAGAGATGCCGTCGCCCACATAGATCAGCCGCTCATCCCTGTGGCGCTCGCGAATTGCGTGGCGCTTGCACCTTCGGCCACAGATTTCGCACGTCTCGCCCCGGTGATCGCCCCACACCAGCGTGCATCCACCGGTCGTGAAGATGGCATCGTTGGCGACCACCTCAAGGTGCCTGAGGCCCAGATCACCCAGCACCTCGTCAATGACGCAGCGAAAGCCTGCGCTCATCACCACCAGACGGTGACCACCGGCCTCGGCAAATGCCACCAGGTCGGCGAAGCCAGGGCGTGTCCCCGCCTGTTCGCGCACCAGGGCCACCACGTCATCGTGGGCAGCGGTGACCGTCGCAAACTGGGTCTGCATGGCCTCCTCCACGGTCATTTCGCCGGATCGCAGGGCCGGTTCGATCTGGTCCCAGAGACCCGGGCGCCCGTGAGCATCCACGATCACGTGCAACGTGTCGCGCAGGGTGATCGTGCCGTCGAAGTCCACGGCGATGAGGAGCGGTGCCACGACGGACGAGGGTACCAGCGGGATACCATCCACCGCGTGCCCGACGACGATGACCTCAGAGACTTCCCCCGCCCCGTGTTCATCCACGGCGCCGGTCGCACCCCGGCATCGTGGGGGCCACAGCTCGCGCGGTTTGAGGGTGCCCTCGCGGTGGCCCTGCCCGGACACCCCGACGGTGAGCCGCTTGAGGGTGCCGCGAATATGGCCCAGTGGGTCGTGGGCGAGATTGAGGAGATTCCCGGCCCGCTGGTGATGGTGGGCCACTCCCTCGGTGGGGCCGTGGTGCTTGAAGTGGCGCTGCAGCGACCCGATCTGGTCGCCGGCCTCGTGCTGGTATCGACCGGCGCGCGGCTCCCGGTACCCGACGATGCCCTCGAACGCATCGAGCATGACTTCGAAGGCGAGTGCGCGCGCATGGTGGAGCAGTCGTGGCTGCACCACGATCCCGACCTCATCCGACGCGGCACCGGATCGGTTATCTCGATGGGCCCGCACGCCCTTCGCGCCGACTACCTCTCCGCCCGCGGCCACGACGTACGCGGACTCCTTGACCAGATCACGGTGCCCGCCCTGGTGCTGAGCGGCCAAGAGGACCCGCTGGTGCCCACCTGGCTCTCGCAGGAACTCGCGGATGGGTTGCCCGACGCCACCATGGTGATCATCCCCGGGGCGGCACACGTACCGCAGCTGGAGCGGGCCGACGCGGTGGATCTGCTGGTGGCCGCCTGGCTGGCGCGACTCGAGCTTCTGCTCCCCGGAGACGATGACTGATCCGCGGGGCGCAGCCGCGCACCCCATCGTGATTCTGGTCAATCCGGCATCCACTGCCGCCCACCCCGGGCTGGTGGATCATGCCGAGCGCGTGCTTGGACCCCTGGGTCTGAGAGCAGTGCTCACCACAGAGGCGCGAGGGCACGCAGCCGACCTCGCCCGCATGGCAGTTGAGACGCACGGGGCGCTGACGGTGGTGACCATGGGAGGGGATGGCACTGCGGCCGAGGCCGCCGGTGCGCTCATCGGCACCGGATCGGCGCTCGCACCCATGCCCGCAGGCAGCACCAACGTGTTCGCGCGCACGCTCGGCTGGCCCCGTAACTGCGAGATGGCGCTTGACGAACTGGCGGGAGAGCTCACACGTGGCACCCACCCTGATCGCGTGACCATTGGCCATGTGTCGGCAGATGGCGACGATCGCATCTTCATCGTCAACGCCGGGGTCGGTATCGACGCCGAGGCCGCCGAGACCGTGGAGCGCCACCCGGACATGAAGCGGCATATCGGCCAGGCGTGGTTCGCCAGTGCCACCGCCATGGCGGCCCTTCGCACACGCAATGGCAGTGGCGTGGTCGTGAGCATTGACGGCGGCACCCCATTTCGACTGGCGTCGCTCAGCGTCGCCTGCTCGCGGCCGTTCGCATTTTTCGGTGGCCGCCCCTTCGACCTCATCCCCGAGGCCGGCGAGGAGGGCGCCCTCGGGTGGCTGGGGTCGGCAACGGGTGGCGTGGCGGGGCCCGCGGTTGCCGTGGCCGGTGCCCTCACCGGTGCATGGCACCTCGACTCATCAAAGGTGGCCCATGGCGTTGCGCACGAGCGCATCACCATGCAAAGCGACGAAGGTGTTGCCCTCCAAGCCGACGGCGAGCCGCTCGGGCGCTTTCACCACGCGGTATTCACTCCCGCGGCTGGACTCCTTGTGCTGCGCCCAGGTGGCGGGAGTGACACCGCCCGCGACTAGATGTCGTGCCCGGTCACCAGATCGTCGAGATGGGCGTCAAGACGCCTGCCCAGCATGGCCAGCGTCACGCCGCTCCCTGGCCCACCGTGACGGGCCGACAGGCACAGCGTGGCGCGAACGTCGCGCACCACGGCGGATGGGCCGCTACGCAACGGGTCGCCGCTCGATGGCCCGGTGGGAGGCCATGCCGGCGGACGCCCCTCCATCAGTGGGGCCACGACCCGTCGCACAGCGGTCACAAGCTCGGCGAACTCGGCATCGGGCAGCGACGAGCGGGCCTCGTCAAGGATGTCGCGCACCTGCGGCCACGGATCGGCGGGCTCGCCGGGCGGGAGCGCATGTGCGAACGCCAGCGCATCATCAATGGGCACGAGCCGCGTTGCGTCCATACGCCGCGGCTCCGCGTCATCAGGCGGCGCGTCGGGCATGGTCAGCCGGGGGGCGGGGCGTCCCGACCCGATGCCATGGCCACGCCACCCTCGGGATCACGGAGCGGACCAAGGCGACGAAAGCGCTCCCGGCGAGCCACCCGGCGCTCAGCCGGGGTCTGCGCCTCGAGTTCGAGCAGTGTTCGCTGCAGGTACTGGCTCAGGATCTCGGCGGCCTGCTCATGATCGGTGTGGGCGCCACCAGGCGGCTCGGGGATTACCGCATCGGCCACGCCCCACCGGTAGCAGTTGGCTGCGGTGGGCTTAAATGCCTGCGCCGCCCGCTTGGCCTGCGATGCGTCACGCCACAAAATGGCCGACGCACCTTCGGGGCTGATCACCGAATAGGTGCTGTTCTCGAGCATCAGCACCCGATCGGCGATGCCGAGGCCGAGCGCACCACCCGATGAGCCCTCGCCGATGACAACGGCCACCACTGGCACGTCGAGCCGCCACATCAACTGCATGCTGCGGCTGATCGCCCCGCCCTGACCCCGCTCTTCGGCACTGGCACCCGGAAATGCTCCGGGGGTATCGATGAGCGTGACGATCGGCATTCCAAGGCGGTTTGCGATCTCCATCACGCGCATCGACTTGCGATAGCCCTCGGGGCTCGCCATGCCAAAGTTGCGATAGGTGCGCTCGTTGGTGTCACGGCCCTTCTGCTGACCCACAAACGCCACCGCGCGGTCGTGAAACCTGCCGAAGCCGGCGACCATCGCCGGGTCGTCGCCGAACAAGCGGTCGCCGTGCATCTCCTCAAAATCGGAGGTGATGCGGTTGATGTAGTCGAGTGTGTAGGGCCGCTCGGCATGGCGGGCGAGCTGGATGCTGGCCCACAGATCCTCATCCACCTGGGCACCGGACGATCGCCCCAGCTTGCCGGTGACGCGTCGAACAAACGACGGGCCGTCTGACTTTCCGCCGCTCACTCTGCAGGCCCCTCGTCGTCACCGCTGCCGGGGCGGATGCGGCCCATGATCTTGCCCGGGATAGATGGCAACGACTGCGCCACGCGCCCCACCCGCTCGGCCCCGCCCTGTGCCCAACCGGGCGGAGCGGCCAGCAGCGCCTCGCCGTCGGGTGGCGCCAGAATGTGCAGCACGCGCCCGATACGGGCAGCCAGTTCGCGGCGGTCAACCACGGCATCCACCTGCCCGTTGGCCAGCTGACGCTCCGCACGGCCGAAGTCGGCGGGCAATACCTCGCGGGTGGTCTCTTCAATCACCCGGGGGCCGCTGAACGCAATCAGTGCGCCGGGCTCGGCGTACGTCACGTCGCCGAGTGATGCAAACGATGCCCACACGCCACCGGTGGTGGGGTGGGCGAGAATCATGATGACGGGCACCTGCGCCTCGGCCAGGGCATCGAGGGCGATGACGGTCTTGGCCATCTGCATCAGCGCGAGCGTGCCCTCCTGCATACGGGCACCGCCGGATGACGACAGGATGATGAGCGGGATGCCCTTCTGCGCAGCGTGCTCGCACGCCCGGGCCAGCTTCTCGCCAACCACCGCACCCATCGAACCACCCATGAACGTGAAGTCCATGATCGCCGCGACACACGGCACGTGGCGCACCTCGATCTCGGCGCACACGATCGCCTCGTTCATGCCCGTCTTGCTCTCGGCCTCACGGATGCGATCGACGTAGGGCTTGAGGTCGGTGAACTGCAGCGGGTCGGCGGCGCGCAGGTCTGACCACAGTTCTACGTAGCCGCCCGGCTCACCAAGCTGCTCGAGTCGCTCGTGGGCCGTTACCGGGAAGTGGTGGCCACAGGCCGCGCACACGCGCAGATTGCGGCGCATCTCATCGCCCGAGTAATGGCTGTCGCACTTGGGGCAGGTGCTGGCATCGCTCGCGATCCGGCCCGGGCGGTCCTGTCGGTGCCCGAGATGCCGAAGGCGGTCAATAGACACTGTGATGTTGCGGCCGACGCGACTCATCCGCGGTCGATCATGCCATGTACCTCTGCCGGGCGTGACGCGAGCCAATCCTCAATCGCCCGACGGTATGCCGGCACGATGCGGCCCTCGTGGCGATTCTCCAGCAACTCCTGTGCCGCGACCTCTGGTGCACGGCCCCTCAGCCGAAGCACCGCGTAGGCCACCATCATCGAGCGGCGCCTGCCTCGCTGGCAGTGGATCAGCACGCGGGCGTGCGGGTCGTCCTCAAGCCAGCGCGCCGCCATCTCGGCCGCATCGGCCCACTTTGCGGGGGGCTGGTGACGCCCGTGGTCCCACATGGGCGCAACGGCCACGTTGGTGGCGCCAAACAGCTGTATTTCGGCCGAGAGATCCTGGCTGAAGGTCGTCTGGAGGTGTGCACGGCAGTTGACCACGTGGGTCACGCCCTCCCGGGCCAGCACCAGCAGGCTCGCCGGCGTGGGGATGCTGCCGATCGCGATGCGCTCATCGCCGATCCACGTCCACGGGCGGGTCTTGGTGCCGGGGCCGTAGATGCGATTGGTAAACCGAAACCAGATCTCCCGGGCGAACGTGGTGCCCGCACGTGCGCGGCCCATCGGCGGCTGGTGTGCGCGGTTCGACGTCACCGAACTCCCGCGCGCTGAAAGGCCAGCGTGGCGTTGTGACCACCAAAGCCGAATACGTTCGACAGCGCGGCATCCACCGTTGCCGTACGGGCCTCGTTGATCACGTGGTCAACACCCGCGCAGTCGGGGTCCAGCTCATTCAGATTGATCGTGGGGGGCACAATGCCGTGCTTTATGGAGAGGGCGGTGAGTGCACCCTCCAGCGCTCCGGCGGCACCCAGGCAGTGCCCATGCATCGACTTCGTGCTGCTCACCATCGTGCGCGCCGCGAGCTCGTCCCCAAACGCCCGCCTGATCACGCGGATCTCCGACGGGTCGCCCACCGGAGTCGAGGTGCCGTGCGCATTGATGTAATCGATGTCGGCCGGCTCCAGGTCGGCATCGGCGAGCGCCATCAGCATCGCATTCGCCGGGCCGGCGCCGGTAGGGTCGGGCTCGGTGATGTGGTGTGCGTCGCCCGACAGGCCATAGCCCACCATCTCGCAAATGATGTCGGCGCCACGGGCTTCGGCGCGCTCCTTCTCCTCCAGCACCAGCACTGCCCCGGCTTCGCCCATTACAAAGCCGTCGCGACCGATGTCAAACGGGCGGCTCGCGGTGCCCGGGTCGTCGTTGCGCGTCGACAGGGCCTTCATTGCATTGAAGCCCACGATCCCCACGTAGGTGACCGCGGCCTCGGCGCCGCCGGCAAACATCACATCGGCGCGGCCCAGGCGGATCTGATCGAAGGCGTCGCCAATGGCGTGGTTGGCCGATGCACAGGCGGTGGTGGCACACGAGAGCGGGCCCTGAAACCCCAGGTCCATCGACGCCTGCGCTGCCGCCATGTTCGCGATGATCATCGGGATGAACAGCGGGCTCACCCGGTCGGCCCCGCGGTCACGGCACACCACAACCTGCTGGTAGAAGGTTTCGATTCCACCGATGCCGCTGCCGATCATCACGCCGATGCGATCCCTGGGGGCGGTGCCCTCCACGCCCGAGTCGTCGAGTGCCAGCCGGCTTGCCGCCACTGCCAGTTGCGAAAAGCGGTCCATGCGCCGCGCGGCACGTCGCTCCACGAAGTCGGTGGGCTCAAAGCCCGGCACCTCGCACGCGAAGTGCGTCTCGCACTCCGACGAGTCGAAGCTCGTAATGGTGGCCGAGGTGGATCGCCCTGAGATGGCGCCATCCCACGCAGCCTCACGACCAATGCCAAATGGGGTCACCAGGCCGATGCCCGTGACCACCACCCTTCGCAACTTGCCGTCCTGAATGAGCCTGCTCATTGGTTCTCCCGCCTACATCGCCAGGCCGCCATCAACCGGGATGACCGTCCCAGTGATGAACGCAGCCGCGTCGGTGCAGAGAAACGCCACGAGTGCCGCGACGTCCTCAGGTGTTCCGAGCCGCTGGAGCGGCGTGTGCGACATCAACTGCTCGCGCACGTCGTCCGGCAACCCGGCGGTCATGTCGGTGACGATGTATCCCGGCGCCACCGCGTTTGCGCGTACCCCGCGCGAGCCCGCCTCCTTCGCGAGCGACTTCACCAGCCCGATCACACCGGCCTTGGCCGCCGCGTAATTCACCTGGCCCGCATTTCCCATCATGCCCACAACGCTCGATATCGCAACGATGCTGCCGCTGCGGCGCTTCATCATGCCCCGGAGCGCCGCGCGGGCGGTGAAGAACGAACCCGAGAGGTTCGTGCCAATGACCGCGTCCCAGTCGTCGTCGCTCATACGCATCATCAGGCCATCGCGGGTGATGCCGGCATTCAGCACCAGCGCGTCAAGCGGACCCAGCGCCTCCTCGGTACCGGTCACCATTGCCTCGGCAGCGGCAGAATCGGAGATGTCGCCCTGCACCACATGCGCCCGGCGCCCCAATGCCTCAATCGCCGTGGCGGTAGCCGTTGCCCCTGCCTCATCAGCGACGTACCCCACGCCCACGTCGTACCCTGCGCCAGCCAGGGCGATCGCACATGCCGCGCCGATCCCACGGCTTGCGCCCGTCACCAGTGCCGTGCTCATGCCATCACCTCCGCGATACCCGCCAGATCGTCTGGCCCTGACAGCTGGTGCAGCGATGCGTCCCGCTTCATCCTCTTTACGAGTCCCGACAGGACCCGGCCGGGGCCCAGCTCGACAAATGTTGTTGCGCCCATCGCCAGCGCAACCTCCACCGCCTGACCAAACCGTACCGGTGATGTGAGCTGGTCGAGCAACACCGCACGCATACGATCCGCCGGCTCCACGCGTGCGGTGGTGGTGGACAGAAACGCGGGTGACGGTGGCGAGGGGTCCCAGGCCTCAAGCGCCGGAGCCAGGCGATCCGACGCCGGTGCCATCAGCGGGCTGTGAAATGCGCCGCCCACCTTCAGTTGGGTGGCCTTCACGCCTCGGTCGCCCGCAATCGTGAGCAGGCGCGCGATGCCGTCAACCGAGCCAGATGCCACCACCTGACCGGGGCAGTTGTAGTTGGCCGGCCATACGTCGCCGGCCTCGTCGCACAGCGCCTGCACGTCCTCGTCCGACTGCCCCAGCACAGCGGCCATGGTGCCCGGGCGCTCCTCGCCTGCGGCCTGCATGGCCGCGCCGCGCTCGCCAACCAGGCGAAGGGCCTCGTCAAACCCGATGGATCCGCAGGCCACCAGCGCCGAGTACTCGCCAAGCGAGTGGCCGAGTGCCACGTCACCGCGCAGCCCGTGCTCCTCGGCCACCCGCAGACACGCAACGCTCATGGTCAGGATGGCGGGCTGGCACACGTCGGTGCGCACCAGATCGGCCTCGGGGCCCTCAAAGATGGTCGTCGTGATGTCGTAGCCCAGCGCGCGGTTGGCCTCGGCAAAGGTGGCGGCCGCGGTGGGGTACGCCTCGCACAGGTCGCGCCCCATCCCCACCTGCTGGGCACCCTGGCCCGGAAACAGCAGTGCGATCACGTCCGTGGCTCCCATCGCACCAGCCCTGCACCCCACGTGAGCCCGGCACCGAAGCCCACCATCAGCAGCACATCACCCGGCGCCACATTTCCCTGCTCCACGGCCTCGGCCAGGGCGATGGGAATGGAGGCCGACGAGGTATTGCCGACGTGATCGATGTTGATGACCACCTTCTCCGGGGGAATCTCCAGCTTCTCGGCCGCGTGCTGAATAATGCGCGAGTTGGCCTGATGGGGCACCAGCAGATCGACATCGTCGGTGGTAAGTCCAGCCTCCTGCAGAAGGCGCGTCGCCGACTCGACCATGATCCCGGTGGCGAACCGAAACACCTCGCGGCCCGCCATCTGAATACACAGGTCGGCGGGCTCGACACCCTCCGAGCGCGCGGGGCGGCGGGATCCGCCGGCGGGGATGCGCAGGAGGTCCTTGCCCGAGCCGTCGGCGCCCAGCTCAAACCCGATCACCCCCGACCCGGGTTCGCCCTCGTCGTCCGCCTCAATCAGCACGGCTCCGGCACCGTCGGCAAAGAGCACACACGTGCTGCGGTCGTTCCAGTCCACGATGCGCGACAGCGTCTCGGCGCCGATCACCATCACCTTGCGCGCGAGCCCCGACTCCACCATCCCGGTGGCGTGCGCAAGCCCGTACACAAACCCGCTGCATACGGCGTTGATGTCGAGCGCGGCAGCCGATGTGGCGCCCAGCTGATCCGCCACCAGCGTGGCGGTGGGCGGAAAGATGTGGTCGGGCGTGGTGGTCGCGATGATCAGCAGGTCGAGGTCGGCAGCACTCGTACGCGTGCTGCGCAGCAATGCCTGGGCCGCGCCCAAGGCCAGGTCGGACGTCGCCTGATCATCGGCGGCGATGTGGCGCTCAGAGATTCCGGTGCGCTCGCGAATCCACTTGTCAGTGGTGTCAACCATCTTTTCCAGCTCGGCGTTGGTGAGCACCCGCTCGGGCAGGTACGACGCCACGCCGGTGAGGCGGGCACGGGGACGAGCGCGCCCCGTCATTGCCAGCACGCTCAGACCGCCCCGTCGCGGTCAACGATCGCGAACTTGAGGATTGCCTGGCAGGCGAGCTCGCCGTTCACCCGGGCTTCTGCCTCGGCCTGGCCGATCGGACCGCGCTGGCGCGTGACGCGCGTGGACATCTCGAGGGTCTCCCCCGGGCGCACGGGTCGGCGGAACTTCACCTTGTCAATGCCAGCGAAGAGCGCCAGTTTGTCGCGGTTCGCGGGCAGCGACAGTGCCGCCAATGCACCAGTCTGCGCGAGGGCCTCCACGATGATGACCCCGGGCATGATGGGCTCCCCCGGGAAGTGGCCCGCGAGAAATGGGGTGTCGGGAGCCAACGTCCAGCGGGTGCGGGCCGACTCGCCCGGCACCAGTTCCAGAATCTCGTCCACGAACAGGAACGGCGCGCGGTGCGGGAGGATCTCACTGGGTTCAGGAAGGCTGCTCACGATCCGGGAAGGGTACCCGTTTCGATGTTCGGTGGCTCCCGTATCGCGGGTCCCCGGCCCGGGTCGCGCGGGTGGGTGTGGCTCCCGGACCGTATCCTCAGCCGCGTGAACTCCAACGTCCCCGCCCACGCCGCCGCATCGCCGCCCGGCACCCACCCCTCCACCTGCCCGCTGTGCGGGCTGGAGGGGGGTCGCGAAATTCTCGCTGGCACCGACCACCGGCGAGGCACGCCGGGAGCCTTCCGGGTCGTCGAATGCCCGTCGTGCCGCCTTGCGCGTACCGATCCGTGGCCCGACGACCCCGGTGCGTGGTATCCGGACGAGTACCCGCAGCACGGAGGCAGCGAGTCGCTCACGGCCAGGGCATCGCGCGGTGCGCTGCAGCGGGCGTCGCGACCCGGTGCCGGCCGCCTTGGACGACTCCTCGGTCGTGCCGTTCCCGAGGCCGATACCGGCGGCCCGCTGGCGCCGGCGTCGCGAATTCTTGACGTTGGTGCAGGCACCGGTGGGGCGGTGGCGGCATTCCGGGCAGCGGGGCACGACGCCTGGGGCGTGGAGCCATCGCTGCGCGCCGTAATGGTGGCCGAGGCGCGCGGGACCACTGGCGTGGTTCCCGGAGCGCTGGACGATGCGCTGGGGGGCGGTCTCATCCCCTCCGGTGACTACGACCTCATCCGCATGAGCCAGGTGCTTGAGCACGTGCCCGACCCGGTCGCGCTGCTGCGCACGCTGCGCCGCATCATCTCGCCCACCGGACGACTGGTGGTGGGCGTGCCCAACCTCGACTCCCTTGCCCGGCGCATGACCGGCGGCGCATGGGATGGCCTTGAGTTTCCCCGCCACCTCGTGCATTACACGCGCGACTCACTGCTGTGGGTGCTCGCCCTTGGTGGGTTCGCTGTTACGTCCATGCGCACCGCGCCGCTGCTCGGCGTGCTTCCCGGGTCCATCGACGCCCGCACCGCGGGCGGGAGCCATCAGCGCGGCTGGAGCGACGCCCTCGTTGTGCGGGTAGCGATGTACCCGGTCGAGTGGACCCTCGGGGTCCTGGGTCAGGGCGATGGCCTGGTGGCCATCGCGGAGCCCGCCGGCAACTAGTGCGCGGCGGGCCCCGGCCCGGTACTACTCCTCGGCGTCAAACACCACGTCGTCGGCGCCGTCGTCGGCGTCCTGTGCGTCGTCCGGTGCAGCGAGCACCTCGACATCGCCCTCTGGCGCCTCAGTCACCACGCCGTCCTCGCCCTCCAGCTCGTCACCGATTGGCTCGTCCGACTCCTCAACCGGTGCAGCCGTCATCACCCGGTCCTCGTCGCCAACGTCCATCAGGCGCACGCCCTCTGTGCTGCGCCCCATCCGCTTCACGGCGTCAACCTCAATGCGGATGACCTGGCCGAGCTCCGACATCAGCAGCAATTGCTGGCCGCCGCGCACGATCCGTGCGGTAATGAGCTCGCCCTTCTTGTCGCTCACCTTGATGGTGCGCACGCCCTTGGTGGGGCGTCCCTTGCGCGGGTACTCGGTGAGCGCGGTGCGCTTGCCATATCCGTTGCCGGTCACCACCAGCAGGTCGGCGTCGTCGTCGGCCACCGCAATGGCCAGCACCCGGTCGCCCTTGTCCAGGTTCATCGCCCGCACGCCCTGCGTGCCGCGTCCAGTTGCCCGCACCTGCTCCTCGGCGAAGCGGGCAGCCTGGCCGCGGGCAGACACGATGAGCAGGTCGGCCTCGCCGTCGGTCAACTGCACGCCCACCAGTTCGTCGTCGTCGGTGAGGCGGATCGCGATAATTCCCGCGTCCTTCAGCACCGTGTTGTAGGCCGAGAACTCGGTCTTCTTCACCATGCCGGCCTTGGTCGCCAGCACCAGGTACTTGCCCTCGCCGTAGTCGCGTGTGTTGAACACCTGGCGGATCTCCTCATCGGGCAGGAGTGCCAGCACGTTGGCGATGTGGCGGCCGCGGGCGTCGCGTGCGGCGGACGGAATCTCGTGCACCTTCTGGCGGTACACGCGGCCCTGATTCGTGAAGAACAGCAGGAAGTCGTGGGTGGACGCGATGAACAGGTGGTCAACCCGGTCCTCGTCCTTCAGCTTGGCACCACGAAGGCCCTTGCCGCCACGTCGCTGCGACCGGTACGTGGTGACCGGCAGGCGCTTGATGTACCCACCCGCCGTAATGGAGACGACCATCTCCTCCTCGGCGATGAGGTCCTCAAGGTCGATCTCGCCCTCTGCCGGCACGATCTCCGTGCGCCGTGCGTCGGCGTACTTGCCGCGCACTTCGCCGAGCTCGTCGCGAATCACCTGGTACACGCGGTCCTCGTCACCCAGAATCGCGCGCAGTTCGGCGATCTCGGTCTGAAGCTCTGCGTACTCGGCCTCGATCTTTCCCGCCTCAAGCTGGGTGAGGCGCTGCAGTCGCAGATCAAGAATGGCCCGCGCCTGAAGCTCAGTCAGGTCGAAGGTCTTCATGAGGCCCCCGCGGGCCTCCTCAGGATCGGCGGCTCTGCGGATGAGCGCGATTACCGCGTCGATGTCCTTGAGGGCGATGAGCAGGCCCTCCAGCACATGGGCGCGGGTCTCGGCACGCTCAAGGCGGAAGCGCGAGCGGCGACGGATGACGTCGCGCTGGTGATCGAGGTAGTGGCGGATGAAGTCGCGCAGCGAAAGCGTGCGTGGCACGCCCTCCACCAGTGCGATGGCATTGACGCCAAACGTCGTCTGCGCCTGGGTGTGCTTGTACAGCTTGTTCAGCACCACCTTGGGCACGGCGTCGCGTCGCAGCTCGATTACCACGCGAATACCGTCGCGACCGCTTTCGTCACGTAGGTCCGCGATCTCCTTCAGCACCCCGTCATTGGCCAGATCGGCCATTTTCCGGAGCATGTCCGACTTGTTCACCTGATACGGAAGCTCGGTGAACACGATCGCGTTTCGCCCGTGCTTCAGCGGCTCGTTGTGGGCGAGCCCCCGTACCACCACGCGCCCGCGCCCGGTGCGATAGGCCTCGCGCACGCCCGTCATGCCCACGATCTGACCCGCTGTGGGGAAGTCCGGAGCCCGCACGTGCTTCATCAGGCCGTCGATGTCGATGTCGGGGTCGTCGATCATCGCCAGGCAGGCGTCAATGACCTCGCCCAGGTTGTGCGGCGGAATATTGGTGGCCATTCCCACCGCGATGCCGGACGATCCGTTGACCAACAGGTTGGGCACGCGGCTCGGCAGCACCGTGGGCTCGCGGCGGCGGTCGTCGTAGGTCGCGGTGGTGTCCACTGTGTTCTCGTCGATGTCGCGCAGCATCTCCGTCGCGTACTTCGAGAGACGGGCTTCGGTGTACCGCATTGCGGCCGCCGAGAACTCCTGCGAGCCAAAGTTGCCCTGACCGTCAACGGTCGGGTACCGGCTGTTGAAGTCCTGGGCCAGGCGTACGAGGGCGTCGTAGATCGCCGAGTCGCCGTGCGGGTGGTACTCACCCATCACGGTTCCCACGATGTTCGCGCTCTTCACGTATCCGCGGTCCGGCTGCAGGCCGCGGTCGTGCATGGCAAACAGCACGCGGCGGTGCACGGGCTTCAGCCCATCGCGTACATCCGGAAGCGCGCGGCCCACGATCACGCTCATCGCGTAGTCGAGATACGACGAGCGCATCTCCTCGCCGAGCTCGCGAGGTTCAATTCGTCCGTGTCGGTCGATGGTCATATCTAGACGTCCAGGTTCGCGACGGAGCGGGCGTTCCGCTCGATGAACTCACGGCGCGGCTCAACCCGGTCACCCATAAGCGTTGAGAACAGCTCCTCGGCGGCAGCGGCGTCATCCATGGTCACCTGCTGCAGCACCCGTCGCTCCGGGTCCATCGTGGTCTCCCACAGTTGCTCGGCATTCATCTCGCCGAGCCCCTTGAAGCGGCTGAGCTGGATTCCTTCGCGGGCCAGCTCCATCACCTGACCGCGCAGGGCGTCGTAGGTGGGTGCCTCGCGCCGGCGGGATCCGCGCAGCACCTCGAACGGTGCCTCGCCCACCACGTCGCGCAACTTGGCGCGTGCACCCCGAAATGATGCGAGCTCCCGGGTATCAAACAGCGCCATCGGGATGTTCACCGTGCGCGCCTCGCCGGTACGCGTCTGGATCGATCGCGCACGCACCACGCGCGCGCCGTGATCGGTCCCAATTACCGACAGCGTCGCGCTGTCGCTGCTCGCCGCCTCCACCACTGCCACGAGGGCCCGTACGTCTGAGGGCTGTGCCTCCACCAGGCCGTAGGCCTGCACGAAGTCGATGAGCTCGTTGCCGTAGTTGGCCCGCAGTGCACCCGACCAGCCGTCGTGCTCGCGCAACGCACGGCCATACCGCTGAAAACGGGCCTTGGTCAGGTCGCTCTCCGTGCCATCTGCGGTAATCAGCCGCATCTCGCCCATGTTGCGCTCGAGCAGCCACTCCTCGAGGTCGGGCTCCTTCTCGATGTACTGCTCGGTGCTGCCCTGCTTCACCTTGTAGAGCGGCGGCTGTGCGATGTACACGTAACCGGCGTCCACGATCTCGGGCATCTGGCGAAACAGAAACGTGAGGATGAGCGTGCGGATATGCGCGCCGTCCACATCGGCGTCGGTCATGATGATGAGCTTGTGGTACCGGGCCTTGGTCAGGTCGAAGTCGGCCCCGATGCCGGTGCCCATCGCCGTGATCATCGCCTGGATCTCGGTGTTCGAGAGCACCTTGTCGAGGCGGGCCTTCTCGACGTTGATGATCTTGCCGCGCAGCGGCAGGATCGCCTGGAAACTCGACTGGCGCGCACCCACTGCCGAGCCGCCGGCGGAGTCGCCCTCCACCAGAAAGATCTCGGTGTTCGCGGGGTCGCGGTCCGAGCAGTCGGCAAGCTTGCCGGGCAGGCTCGTGGAGTCCATCACTCCCTTGCGGCGTGCCATATCGCGCGCCTTGCGGGCGGCCATGCGGGCCTGGGCCGCGTACGTGGCCTTCAGGCAGATGGCCTTGGCCACCGCGGGGTTCTCCTCGAGAAACTCCCCGAGCCGCTGATTCACCACCTGCGCAACAAACCCGGAGAACTCGCTGTTGCCGAGCTTCGTCTTGGTCTGCCCCTCAAACTGGGGGTCTCGCAACTTCACCGAAACGATTGCCGTGAGGCCCTCGCGGGTGTCGTTGCCTTCGAGGTTGTCGTCCTTCTCCTTCAGCAGACCCTTGGCGCGCGCGTAATCGTTGAGCGTGCGGGTGAGCGCTGTGCGGAATCCGGTGAGGTGGGTTCCGCCCTCATGCGTGTTGATGTTGTTCGCGAATGTGTAGACCGACTCGGTAAAGCCGGTGGTCCACTGCAGGGCGATCTCCGCCTGCCCCTCATCGCCCTCCGACGAGATGGAGATGACGTCGCCGTGCAGGGGCTCACGCGACGCGTTGAGGTGCTTCACGAAGTCAACGAGCCCACCCTGATAGAGAAAGCGGTCCTCGCGGCGCTCTGCGCGCTCGTCGGTGAGGGTGATCTCCAGGCCGCGGGTGAGGAACGCCGTCTCGCGGAAGCGCGTGAGGAGGGTGTCGTAATCAAACCCGAGCTCCTCGAAGATGTCGGGGTCGGGCGAGAACGTAATGCGCGTGCCGTTGCTGTCGGCGGCGCCGATCTCCTTGATGGGCCCATCGGGTGCGCCCCGGTGATAGCTCTGCTCCCACACGGCACCGTCGCGCTGAACCGTCGCCACCAGGTGCTCAGACAGCGCGTTGACCACGCTGACGCCCACCCCGTGCAGGCCACCGGACACCTTGTAGCCCTCGCCGCCAAACTTTCCGCCGGCGTGCAGCACGGTGAGCACCACCTCGAGTGCGCTCTTGCCGTCCTGGTCCGCCATCGCCGACACGGGGATGCCACGGCCGTCGTCGGTCACCGAGCATGAGCCGTCTGGGTGAAGCACCACGTCCACGCGTGTGCAGTGGCCGGCCATGGCCTCGTCCACCGAGTTGTCCACCACCTCGTACACCAGGTGGTGAAGCCCCCTTGGCCCCGTCGAACCGATGTACATGCCCGGGCGCTTGCGGACGGCCTCAAGGCCCTCCAGAACGGTGATCGCCCCCGCGTCGTAGCGGGCTGCATCGGTGGTGGCGTCAAACGCCTGGTCGGCCGTATCTGTCACTCGACTCCTCGTGGCGGGGAGGGCTCCTCCGGGTGTGTCTGAACCCCGGATTCGTCCTGCGTCTACAGCACAGAATCTACCAGTGACCTCCACGGAATCCGGGCCCGTGAGGGCCTTCCGTCACCCCTCGGAACGATCCATTGACCGGGCTGCCGCGCGCGCCACAAGATCGCGGAGAGCCGGGTCCTCAATCGACTCCGCCGCGCGGGCACCAGCGGCCGCCGCGTCGGGTGAGGGAGGGGGCAGATCCACGGGCACCACGGGGCCCGGGTCGGGCTGCGGGATGGCGTGATCGGCCACCACAAAGCGCAGTCCACCCACCGCATTGGGGTCGCCCAAAATGGTCGCGAGCCGATCCATCAGTTCGTCGCCACGCATGTCCAGTTCCTGTGCCCACACGGCGTCGGTACACGCCACCGTTACCACGCCAGCCCGCGACCGGCGGATGGGGTAGGCGTGGTTCACCGTGCCAGGGCCAGAGGCCTCGGCCCACGCAGCGCGCACTGATGTGAGCACCGAGTCGCCGTCATGGGTGAAGCGCCTGGTGGCACGTCCCACCAGGTCGGCGATGGCTGCAGGATGTCGCCGGTGTCTATGCCGCAAGGAGCCCCTCCCGCACCGACAGTACGCGTGCCCCGCGATCGGCCGCCGCCTGGGCCGCCACCGGGTCGGCCGTGGTCAAAATGCACTGCCCCTGCCCCACAGCGGCGTCCAGCAGCAGCCCGCGCCTGGTGGGATCGAGCTCTGACAGCACGTCGTCCAGCACAAGGATGGGCAGGCCGGATCTCGCGCCCAGATGCTCCCGGTGCGCCATCAAGAGCGCGAGCACGGCCGTTCGCTGCTCCCCCTGGCTGCCCGTACGCCGAAGGTCGGTCACGCCGTCGCCCCTCTGCTGCCCGATAAACACGTCGTCCCGGTGCGGGCCCGCGAGGGTCTGCGCCGCACTGATCTCCCTGTCGCGCACCGCCTCCAGGCGCTCCACCAGGGCTGCAGACAGGTCGGCGTCAGGCACCTCGGCGAGCGAGGTCGGGGATGGCTCCAGCCGCATGATCCCATCGCCGCCGCCACCAAGGGCGGCGAGCCACCGGGCAAAGGGCTCCGCCAGCGACCGCATGGCGTCACGTCGCGCCGTGATGATGCGCGCTCCGGTGGTGGCGAGACCCGGCTCCCATGGCAGCACCGCATCCACGCCAGTGCGCCCCGCGCGTACCGACCTGAGGGCTGCGTTGCGTTGCGACAACGCCGACCCGTACGCCACAAGATCGTCTGCGTACCCCGGCACCGCTGCCTCGAGCAGCCGGTCGAGGTGGCGTCGTCGTGCCGCCGGGGGTCCCTTCACGGCACGAAGCTCCTCTGGGAGGAACACCAGCACACTGCCCGCCGCGCGCCAGGCGCCCAGCGATCTCACCAACTCGCCGTCAATTGACAGCTTGCGGCCCGTGCGCGGCGCGTACCCGATGTCGCGCCGGCGAGCACCGTCCGGGCCAGTGAGGTCGAGCCCCACATGCAGGGCGCTTGCGCCCACCCTGATGGCCTCCGCCTCGCGCGAGGTGCGGCACGACACGCCAAGGCAGGCCAGCACGAGGGCTTCCACCAGAGAGGTTTTCCCCGCGCCGTTTGGTCCCGACAACACGATTCCGCCGGGAGGCAGCTCCACTGTCAGACGCGACCACGATCGCACGTCTGACACCTCAAGCCGGCTGGCAGTCCAGGTCCCGGCCACGAGGGACTATCCCGGCAGGCGTATGGGCATGAGGAGATATCGGTGATCATCGGACTCTCCGCGAAGCAGCCCGGGGCGCAGCGGGCTGATGAGCCCCAGCCGCACCTCGTCACCTTCAATCCCCTCAACACCCTCTCGCAGGAAGTCTGCGTTGAAGCCGATCTCCAAGAGCTCGCCCGAGTAGGGCACCGGCATCGATTCGCGGCCCTCGCCCACCTGCTCGCTGGCGGTCGCGACGATCAGTTGCCCCTGTTCAAACCGCAGGCGCACCGGGGACGTGCGCTGCGCGAGCACGGCGATACGGGTGAGCACGGCGAGAAACTCCGACCGCTCAAGGCGCACGTCGTGATCGAACTCCGCGGGGATGAGCTGCCGGTAGTCGGGGAACTGGCCGTCGATCACACGGGTGGTCAGGCTGACCCCGGCAATGCGGATGGTCGCCTGCTGCTCTCCCAGCACCAGCTCAACCTCGGCGTCCTTCGCCTGTCCGGCCAGACGGGTGGCCTCGGCCACGGCACGGGCTGGCAGGATCGCTTCGCGTACGTCGGTCGGCGGGTTCTCGAGCGCCACAGTGCGCACCGCCAGGCGATAGCTGTCGGTGGCGGCCATGGTGAGCCCATCGGGACCCACCCGCACGAGCACGCCGGTGAGAACGGGCCTGGTCTCGTCACGCGATGCCGCACGCACGACGCGTTCGGCGCAGGTGACAAAGCGATCGGCTGGGATCGCAAGGCCCACCCCGGTACCGGCGGGGAGTTCCGGGTACTCGCCAGCCTGGTGACAGTTGAGGCTGAACGACGAGCCCCCGCCCGAGATCTGCACCTGTCCCTCGTTCTGGTTATGCACCACGGAGACCGGGCCGGGGGACATGCTGCGCACGAGGTCGGCTGCGAGCCGTGGGAGCACCACCGAACCGTGCTCCTCCACACCGGCGTCCTCAAGCGGCACCCGGATCGACATCTCCATGTCGGTGGCCGCGAGTTCGACCACGCCCTCTTCGGCGCGCAGCAGCACGTTGGCGAGAACCGGGATGGTTCCCTTGCTGGATGCCGCCCGTGAGGCCATGGCCAGGCGGGTGGCGAGTTCATCACGAGGGCAGGTCAGGCGCACTCGGTGAGCGTACCGGATGCCCGGCGAACCATGCGCACTCCACAGCACCTATGGGTTACGACTGTCTCACTGAATAGAGAAAGAAGTTTGTAGTCAACGTCGTAGGCCCTGTGGAATCTGGGGATGAGGGGTTGTTATGGCTGCGTAACGACACCTTTCGACCATGGGGAAAGGCTGTGGAGAACCAGAGACAACCTGCCCCATTCTCCACAATCCTCAACAGGCCAATTCCCTGCCCCCATGGGGGTGTTGGTGGGTGTGGAGAGTGCCCGGACAAACACGGGGCTTGTCCACAGGCTGTCCACAGGAGCCAGTTGCACGACCCATGTGGTTAGGTGTCTGGAAAAGCCCGCGTGGAGCGGGGTTATAGGCGGGGTGGCCGCCGGGGCTATTGGGTGGCCGCGGCGGATCCGCGGCCGGTGAGGGAGACCGTGAGGGCCTGGACGGCCTCGTAGATCGATCCCTCATCTGTCATCTGGCGGGTGACCTTTTGCACCGCATAGATGACCGTGGTGTGGTCACGTCCCCCAAATGCCCGACCAATCGCCGGGAGCGACGCGTCGGTGAGTTCGCGGCTCAGGTACATCGCCACCTGGCGCGGCACCACCACGCGCTTGGTACGGCGATCGCCCACGAGCTCTTCAAGCGAGATTCCGTAGTGGCGCGCGGTGGCCTCTTGCACCAGGTCGATACGCACTCCGCCGGCCCCGTCGGGAAACAGGTCCACGAGCACCTCCTGCGCCAACTCGACGGTCACGGGCCGACCCGAGATTGAGGAGTGCGCAACAACACGGATGAGCGCGCCTTCGAGCTGGCGCACATTGGTGGAGACCCGTGCGGCGATATACGAGAGCACCTCGGCATCACGGATCTGGTAGCCGTCGGTCATCACGCGCTTTCGCAGAATGGCGATGCGCAGCTCGATGTCGGGCGGCTGCACGTCGGTGATGAGGCCCATCTCAAACCGCGAGCGCAGTCGGTCTTCCAGCGTCTTAATGGCACTTGGCGGCCGGTCGCTGGAGATCACGATCTGCTTGCCGCTCTCCTGCAGCGCGTTGAACGTGTGGAAGAACTCTTCCTGGGTCTGTTCGCGCCCCTCCAGCATCTGGATGTCGTCGATCAGCAGGATGTCGGTGCTGCGGTACTGGTCCTTGAACGACCTGATACCACCGTCGCGCAGCGCGTTGATGAACTCGTTGGTGAAGGTCTCAACCGACACGTATCGCACCGAGAGACCAGGGTGGTTCTCGGCGGTGTAGTGGCCGATTGAGTGCAGCAGGTGGGTCTTTCCGAGCCCCACTCCACCGTAAATAAAGAGCGGGTTGTAGGCGCAGGCAGGAGTCTCCGCCACGGCCAGGGCCGCCGCGTGGGCGAACCGGTTACTCGGCCCCACAACAAAGGTCTCGAACGTGAACCTGCCCTGAAGGCGGGTCGTCAGCCCGCCGCCCTCTGGCCGCGGGGCGATTGCCGGGTCTGGTGCGGATGGCACAACGACTGGCTCGGGCGGTGGCATCTGCATCGGCGCGGTGCCCGCCGGCGGGGCGACGACCTCAACAGCAACGGCAACGTCGTTCCCGAGCACCTCAAAGAGCGCGTCCTG